>CAMDRI010000001.1 GCA_945906725.1 Candidatus Kuenenia stuttgartensis
GTCTCTTGAAACGACTTCAGCCAGGACATCAAAAACATGAGCGCACTCCCCGACTCTGTGGCGAACGGATTCTCGGCCCAATGAAGAACGATTGAGCAAATGACGCCGCACTTCGTTTTGGCCCGCGAAGCAACAGCAATGTGCCTAACCTAGATGAAAGTACCCGGCCATCATGGGGTGGGAAAGCCGACACTCAGAATTTTCCCAGATTATCCAACCGGATGGTCACGACACAGCGGGTAGTCCGATCTCGACGTGTCGCGAAGCTTTGACTGTCCCGCGTGTCGCAGCGTTTAACACGGTTATCCTTCTGAAGTTTCTGGACTTCCGACAGATTTGACTCAAGCCGACACCCCTCGTTGCCGCTGCCGGAGAGCTCCAGTAGAGTCATTTTCATGCCACGGCGTTCGATTCAACTCCTGCAACTGCCAATTCCTCAGCCGGGCCTGGAGCCTGCCAAGGGGAACGTGCCGCTCGCCGCCGGCTACCTGAAGATGTATGCGCGACGGCGCGGGTTGGAGGAGTTCTATGACATCGAACTTTTTCCGCCTCGGCTCTCCAACACGCTCAGCGACTGCGGCTTGGTCGAGGAAATCCTGGCTCGCGATCCGTGGCTGGTCGGCTTCACCTGCTACCTCTGGAATATCGACCGGACCCTCTGGATCGCCAGCCGTTTGAAGGAACTCCGGCCCGACCTGCGGATCATCATCGGCGGCCCCGAAGTCACCGCAGACAACGCTTGGGTACTGCAACATCCCGCCATCGACTTCGCCGCCATTGGTGAGGGTGAGCAAACCTTCGCCGAACTGCTGACGGCCTTGAGAGAGCAGAACACTCCGCGCGAACCGATCGCCGGACTCTATGTCTCGATGGGATCATTGCTCGGCCCACTGCCCGCATTCCGTCAGCCGCTCGCCAGTCTCGATGAAATCAGTTCGCCGTACCTTGAGGGCATCCTCGACGCGGCCGATGAGGAGATGCTGCTTCTCGAAACAATTCGCGGCTGCATCTTCAAATGCAAGTTCTGCTACTACCCCAAGAGCTACGACGATCTGTATTTCGTCTCGCGTGAGAAGATCATCGCCAACCTGCAATACGCGAGGGAACGAGGGGTCAAAGAAGTCGTGCTGCTCGACCCGACGTTGAATCAAGCCCGCAATTTCGCGGAGTTCGTGCGGTTGCTCGCCGACCAGAATCCAGACCGCCAGTGGCGTTACTTCGGCGAACTCCGAGCCGAAGGACTGACTCCCGACATCGCCAAATTGCTGCGAGAGGCCAACTTCAACGAGGTCGAAATCGGACTGCAATCCATCGACCCGCTGGCGATGGAATTGATGGACCGCAAGAACAACATGAAAGCCTTTGAGCGTGGTGTCGGAGCGATGCTCGACATTGGGATCAAAGTCAAAGTCGATCTCATCATCGGCCTCCCCGGCGACACGCCTGACTCGGTTCGCCGCAGCATGCACTATCTGCATGACACCGGGTTGTACTCCAGCGTGCAGGTCTTCAATCTCGCGATTCTGCCTGGCACCGCCTTCCGCCAAGAGGCCCAGATGCACGGACTGCAATACCAATCCCGTTCGCCGTACTACGTCCTCAAGACGCCGACCATCGACCTGCCGACCATGTACGGGTTGATGGAAGAAGCCGAAGAAATCTTCGACACCGAATTCGACGCGCTCCCGTCACCGGCCGAACGCCGCGAGCCGTTGGCCGACAGCCGTCATCCCATTTTCACGGACTATTCCCTGGATTTCGATCAGCTCACCCGCGATCCGCCGCCCCTACCAGCCAGTCGCTGCGGTGCGTTCGAGCTTCGGTTGCAAGCCTCCGACTTCCGCAAGCACCGAGACGAAGCCTGCGGCTTGATCCGTCGATTGCTGGAGGACAATCCGCACTCAACGCTCCGCATTGTCCTCGAACCGACGTGCGATCCCGCGACTCTGACGATGTCATTCCTGCAAGCGATCCGCACCGCCTGCCTGCAAGATCCGTCGTATCTCGACCGCTTTTATTCCATGCAACTCGGTCGGCCGAAGGGAGCCAAGCACATTGTCATTCGGCTGCCGTGGTCGGCCCGAGAGTCCGTGGGACTCGACTGGATTGACGACGTCGGCGAGTTCGCCTCGATCGTTTGGACCGGCGAGAACATCCCGTCCGAAGACGAGTTGAGCGAGGAGCTCGAAGCCCACGAGTTTGTGCTGGCGTAGTGCTGGACACCTCGGAGCTATGGGCGCGATGAAGTTCGGGCGGTCAAATTCGCTCTGATGTCGTGCAGCGAACGGGACGCGAGGCGCAGCAGGTGGGACCGGTCATGTCCGCAGAGACTTCAACGAGTTTGTTGGATCGCGTGCGCAATCGCGGCGATGCGGCGTCGTGGCAGACGTTGGTTGAGATTTACACGCCGCTGATTCGCGGCTGGCTGCATCGGAATTCGGGACTCGACAAAGACGCCGATGACGTCATTCAAGAGGTGCTGACTGTTGTCGTAAGCCGGATCACCGAGTTTCGGCGCGAGCCGCATGTGGGAGCGTTTCGGGCATGGCTCCGAACCATCACGGTCAATTGCCTGCGAGATTCTTGGAAAGCTCGCAAGCGGCGTCCCTCGGCCGAGGCGGATCGCCAAGTCGAAGAATTGTTGCAGCAACTGGCCGACCCGGTCAGCGGCTTGAGTCATGTTTGGGACGTGGAGCATGATCGGCATGTCACACAGCGGCTGCTCGAATTGATTCGAGGCGAGTTCGCGGAGAAAACTTGGCTGGCGTTTCAGCGCTTTGCCCTGGGGGACGAACCTGCGGAAACCGTGGCGGCCGATTTGGGGATGAGCGTTAACGCCGTGTTCATCGCCAAATCGCGAGTGCTAGCGGCTTTGCGACGCGAGGGGGCCGGTCTGCTGGACTAAATTCGTGCACTGCGGTCGATTGCCGTGAAAGATTGGGCAACGGAATGATATTCCCCTGTTGAGTAATGATGATGATGCCAAACGCTGACCCCCGAAATCTGGATCGATCGATTCAGCGGCATCCGACGCCCGAACAACTGCGGGCGTTCGGACTGGGCCAGCTCGGCTCCAGCGAAGCGGCGCTCGTGGAGAAGCACGTCGAGAACTGCGACGTCTGTTGCCGCGTGCTGAGTGAAGTGCCCGACGACACGGTCCTGGCGAAGTTCAAGAACTGCGACACGGTGACTCACGAAGGACCGCCGCAGGAAACGCCTATCGAGTCGGAAACCGCTCACGGACAAATTCCGTTGGCACTGCAAGAGCATCCGCGCTACCGCGTCCTCAAACTTCTGGGCCGAGGCGGCATGGGAGACGTCTACAAGGCCGAACATCGGCTGATGGAACGTCCCGTCGCGCTAAAGGTCATCAGCCGGCGACTGATCGCGAACCGATCGGCCGTCGAGCGATTTCAGCGCGAGGTTAAACTGGCCGCGCGGCTGACGCATCCGAACATCGTCGTCGCGCACGACGCTGAACAAGCGGGCGACCTCCACTTTCTGGTCATGGAGTTCGTGGACGGCGTCAGCCTCGCGCAGTTCGTCGAACGCAAAGGCCCCCTGCCCGTCCCGCTGGCGAGCCTCCTCATTCGGCAAGCCGCGCTTGGGCTGCAAGCCGCCGCGCAGCAGGGGATGATCCATCGGGACATCAAGCCACAGAATCTGATGCTGACTCGCAAAGGGCGGATCAAGATTCTGGATTTCGGCTTGGCTCGTTTTGCGACCGAAGGCCCGCAGGAGTCCATCGCGAACGAGTCGCCACTCAATCGCTCAGACGGCCTGACCTCGGCGGGCACGATCCTGGGGACGCCCGATTACATGGCTCCCGAACAAGCCGAGGACAGCAGCCAGGCCGACATCCGCGCGGACATCTACAGCCTGGGCTGCACGTTCTTCTTCTTATTGACGGGACACGCTCCGTTCGCCGGTGATTCCGTGACGCGCACGCTGCAATCGCACATTGACCGCAAGCCGCCGTCGCTTCTAGCGCTGCGTCCGGATCTCCCGCCGGAAATCGTGCGGATCATCGAGCGGATGATGGCCAAAGACCCCGCCGCTCGATTTCAGAAGCCGAGCGAACTCGCAGCGGCTCTGGTCTCATTCGCAACCGATGGGTTGGCCTCGTTGCAGCAGTGGGAAGCGATCACTATCAACCGTCCGGCGAATCGCGCGGGACTCGGCGAAACGGAAGCCGAAGAGCCACCGACCACCATCGAACTGGTCCGTCGCCGGCGCTGGCGAACCCTGTGGAATCGCACGCGGTATGAAACACGGAAGTTCTTTCGTCTGCCGCATCGCCGTGTCGTGGCGATGTTCGCGGTGGTCTTGGGGACGATCTTGCTCACCGCATTCTTGGCCGAGTGGTTCGCAACACCTCCAACCAATCCAACACCATCAACAGTAGTCGCCCAGACTAGCCCTTCATCTCCAGTGTCATCGGCCAGTTCGCCGCGTCCTACGCAAAACGCCACGCGGACACCTTTCCGTGAGAACGTCGTCGCCAATCCGGCGACGCAAGTGCGGGTGGCGCTGCTGGTGACACTGCGGGAAGTTAATCCGCGGGATTATCAGGCCATGCGCCGCGAACTCGAATCGCACGGCGCGGCGATCTCGGTCGTCTCCTCACAACGTGGGTGGGCCGTTCTGAAGGGGAGCACGATCGGTCGCGAAGACAATTTTCGGGTGGACCTGGGCATCGAGGACATCCGCCCCGGTCAGTTCGACGCGATCGTCATCATCCCCGCGAGTGCATCGGAGATCATGTCAGATCAGCAACTCCGCAAAGTTTCGCGGCAGAAACTTCAAGAGCAGTACGACCAAGGTGTGTGCCTGGCTTCCGTCGGCAATGCGGTCATCCTGCTGGCCGAGTACGGCTTTCTGGAGGGACAGCCGGCGATCGCTCCGGATTGGGTCCGAAGGCTCCCGCAGATCAAAAACCTGAACATCAACTGGTCCACCGCGGAACGAGTCGTCTCTGCCGGAAAAGAGGGTCGCCTCATTACGGCTCACGACGCGAGCAATGCCCCGATCCTGACCGAGCGAATTCTGCAGACGATCAAAAATCGGAAGAATCCCTGAAAGGTTGCCGCCGCAGCCGCCATTTCTCTTGGACAGCACTTCCTTGCGGGCCACGCAAGAAACCAAGGGGAAACATCATGGCGACGAAACATCGGGCGAGCGGCTTGGGAAATCGGCAACTGGGAAATCGGGGACGAGCCGGAGTTCTTGGAATCCTCGGCGACCTCTGGCGAGCCGCTGGATTTGGCATCGGACGCTCGCGTCGACGCCGCAGCCGCGATGGCTTCGGGCATGTCGAGAACCTCGAAGCTCGCGAGGTCTTCTCGGCGACGCCAATGGCCGTCGGGATCAATCTCGATAACGTCAATGACTACACGCCCAACTGGATGTTTACCGACGTGTTTCAGTCGTCGCGACCATGGTTCAGCCACTCGACGAATACCGTCACCGGGGCGCGGGACTTTAACGGCGGGAGATTCATTCCGGTGCAGGTCGATGCCAATGGCTGGCCGACTCAACTGGCAACGTGGACCAACGCGCACGGGCAGCTCATGCGACAGCGGCTCGGGACGGTCATGTTCGACGGCTTGAATGGGAGTTACCCCGCCGGAACGTATCGCGCCGAATGGGACGGAACCGGCGATGTCGTCTTCGGCAACGATGCCACAGTGACCTCGCGCGGCGTTACGGCCGACGGACACAACTTTGCTCTGTTGAATGTGACGCCGCGCAATGGCGGCATTTATCTGGGCATCGACTCGATCAACCCCGCCGATCCGATCCGCGACATTCACGTCTGGATGCCGGACTACAACGGGCAAAGCTTCGCCGGTCAGAGATGGCAGCCCGGTGCCAACTTCTCGCCGTTCCATCCGCTCTACAAGGAACGGCTCGATGATTTCGGCATCATTCGCTTCATGGTGGCGCAGGAGACAAACACGTCCGACATCCGCACTTGGGCCGATCGTCGTGACGCGAACGACGCTCGGCAGAGCAGCACCAGCGGCAGCGGCGGGCAGTTCGCCAATGGGATCTCGGTCGAGCACATGGTGCAGCTTGCCAACGAAACCGGCGCCGATCCGTGGTTCAACATGCCGCACATGGCCGACGACGATTTCGTTCGCAACTTCGCGACCTACGTTCGCGACAACCTCAATCCGGAGCTGACCGCTTATGTCGAGTGGTCCAACGAAATCTGGAACTCCGCACCGGGCTTCGAGGCGTACTTCTGGATCGCCGATCAGATTAGGCAACCGGAAAATTCCGGGCTGACGCACTGGCAGTTCGCGGGGCGCGAGGCAGCTCGCGATATGAATATCTGGAGCGACGTCTTCGCCGGGCAGACCGACCGCATCGTGCGGACGATCGGCGGGCAGGCGTCGACTCCGTGGACCACCGAGCGGATCATCGAAAACATGGGCGGCTCCTTCGACGCGATCTCGATCGCTCCGTACTTCGGCCCGAGTCTGGCTCAGCGAGCGACGTTCTCGGCGACAACGACCGTCGATGAAGTGCTCAACACCGTGCGCGGCAACATCGCCTTCAGCGCTCAGATGACGCTCAATCATCAGCGGCTGGCGGATGATTTCGCGACGCGGCTCGGTCGCGACATTCAGTTGCTGGCTTACGAGGGCGGCCCGCATCTGAACGGCAACGGCGACCCGTATCAGAACGCCTTGTTCCGGGCGACCAAAGACCCGCGTATGGCCGAAATCACCCGCGACTACCTGCGGATGCAGAACGCGGCGGGACTTGACTCCTATGTGCATTACAAGCTGACCGACCGCGACCTTGAGTCGCAGTACGGCTTGTTCGGCGTGCTGCTCCGACAGGATCAGCCGCTGAGCGAGGCGCACATGTACCGCGCGTTGCTCGATGCGGATTCCGGGACGCTGTTCACCTCGACGCCGACGCTCGTGACGCTCAACGCAGCCGATCCGCAGGCTCACGAAGCGGGGCTCGGCACGGCTTCGTTCCGAGTCACTCGCGGCGGCGATCTGTCGCAGCCGCTGACGGTCAATTACTCGGTCACTGGCAACGCGGTCGCCGGGACGGACTACGACGCGCTGAGCGGCACGGTCACGTTCCCGGCCAACGAGAACACCGCCTTCATCACCGTCACGCCGCGTAACGACACGACCGTTGAAGGCTCCGAGACCGTCAGCGTCACGCTGCAACCGGGGGCCGGTTACTCGCTGATCTCGACAGCGGCTTCGACCGGCAGCATCAGCATCATCAGCGACGACGTGCCCGCCAATCTGGCGACGGTCAACATCGTCGCGACCGACCCCAACGCCGCCGAAGCGGGCCGCGATCCTGGCGTCTTCACGGTGACTCGCACCGGCGGCAACACGGCCGGCACGCTGACCGTGATTTTACAGAACGGTTTTCAGACGGCGCAGGCCGCTGACTACGACGCGTTCCCGCTGAGCGTCACGTTCGCGGCGGGCCAGACCTCGGCCACGCTGACCGTGCGGCCCATCGATGACACCATCGTCGAGAACACCGAGAACGTGATCGTCAACGTGAGCCCGGGAGCGAACTATCGGCTCGGTGCGAACAGCTCGGCTCGTGTGGACATCGTCAGCGATGACGTCGCTCCGCCACGAGTCACGCCGATCATCACCGTCGCCGCAACCGACTCGGCCGCTGCGGAAGTCGGCAACAACACAGGCACCTTCACGCTGACCCGCACCGGGGCGCTGAACAACAGGCTTGTCGTACGCTACACCGCCAACGGCACCGCAACGGCAGGCCCGGACTTCGCACCGCTGAGCGGCTTCGCACTCTTCGAATGGGGCGCGGCGACGACGACCGTCACCGTCACTCCCGTCAACGACACGGCCATCGAAACCGTTGAGACCGTGACGCTCAACCTGACCGACGGCGATGCCTATGACCTCGGCACGGCTCGCTCCGCGACGGTCAACATTACCAGTGACGACGTCGCCACCGCGCTGCCGACGGTCACGATCGCTGCGACCGATGCCAACGCCGCCGAACTCAACCGCGACGTCGCACTGTTCCGAGTTACTCGCACCGGAGCGACCACCACCGCGCTGACTGTGAACTACGCCATCAGCGGGACCGCGACGAACGGTTCGGATTACGACACGCTGAGCGGTTCAGTCACCATCCCCGTCGGCGCGAGCTTCGCCACGATCACGACAACGCCGATCGATGACACGGCGGTCGAAGCCAACGAGACCGTCGTGCTGACGCTCAGTGCGAACGCGGCCTATAACCTCGGCACCGCTCGCACTGCGACGGCGACGATCGTCAGCAATGACATCGCACCGGTCCTGCCGACCGTGACGCTCACCACGAATGACGCCACGGCCACCGAAACCAATCGCGAGACCGGCACGTACACTGTCACTCGCACCGGTGCGACCACGAACGCTCTCGTCGTGAACTACTCGGTCAGCGGCTCGGCGACGAACGCCAGCGACTTCGACAACCTCACCGGCAGCGTGACGATCGCGGCGGGACAGACTTCCGCGACGATCACCGTCCGACCGGTCGATGATACGAGCGTCGATGCCAACGAGACTGCAACCGTGACGCTCGCGGCCAACGCGGCCTACACGCTCGGCGCGACGACGGCCGGAACCGTGACGATCGCCGACAACGACGTCCCGTCGGCCACTCCCCTTCCGGTCCTAATCGTGATCGCGAACAACGATTTCTATTACACCGAGTACTCGCTTCCGCGAGCGGCTCTCGAAGCGGCCGGCATCCCGGTCGTCGTCGGAGCGGGACGCCGCGAGTTGTCAGTCCCGCACGCGAACACCGGCTACACGTCCGGTAACGGAGCGGTCATGCCGGACATCGCGCTGGCCAACGCTCGTGCTGAAGACTACTCGGCGATCGTCTTCGTCGGCGGCTGGGGAGCGGCCCAATATCAGTACGCCTTCGCCGGCACCTACAACAACGTGGCCTACAACGGGACGCCCGCCATTCGCGAAGCTGCGAACCGGCTCATCAACGAGTTCGTCTCGCAGGACAAGATCGTCACCGGCGTTTGCTACGGCGCCACCGTGCTCGCTTGGTCCCGCGTCAACGGCCAGAGCCTCCTGCAAGGCCGAGCCGCGACGACCGCCGAATTCAACTCGCCGACGAACAACTTGCCCGCGGCGCTGCGATATCGCTGGCACTTGGAGACAAACGGAGCAACCGCTTTCACCGGCGGAGTGCTCGGCCAGCAGGGGTCACGATTCGATGATGTGATTGTCGATGGCCGCATCATGACCGGCGAGAATTTTGACTCGGCCCGCCTGCTGGGCGAGACGCTGGCCGACCGCCTGCTCAACCGCAATCAGCCGACAACGACGCTGGCCGCAACCGATGCAACCGCCGCCGAAGCCAATCGCGAAACCGGCACGCTGACGGTCTCGCGCAGCGGCTCGACCGCCGCTGCACTCGTCGTGGACTACTCGCTCGGCGGAACGGCGACGAACGGCACGGACTTCGACCGACTGCCCGGCAGAGTCCTCATCCAACCAGATCAGAGCACCGGAGCGATCACCGTACGACCAGTCGATGACACAACCGCCGATGCCAACGAAACCGTCACCGCGACGCTGTCAGCGAACTCGGCCTACGCTCTTGGAACAACGATCTTCGATACGGTCACGATCACCGACAACGACATCCTGTCCCAATAAACGTTGTCGGAGTTGATGCGTGAGGGGCCACCAGTTGCCCGCTGAGCCCCCCGCAGGCTCGCGTTGAGCCTGCAAGAGCGGGAGGTCGTTACGACCTCCCGTTTCTTTCTTGGAGCCGAAGTCATAATCACCAGAGATGTCCGACGACACGGCCAGAAAGATGCACGTCGCCGTCGAGCACTTTGATCTGCGGATGTTCGAGCTGCCGAGCCTTCGATAGCGGATCGCAGCCCTGCCCGCCGACTGGGCCGGGAGCCGTTTGGCCGCCGATCAGTTTGGAGCCGATGAAGACTTGCACTTCGTCGATCAAATCGAGATCGGCGAACGCGCCAAAGATCACAGCACCACCTTCAATCAGGATGTTCGTCAGACCTCGGCGTCCCAACTCCGCCAGCACCTCGAGCGGTTTGACTGGCCGAATCTTCTTGAGATCTTTGGCGGTCGCGGGCGCAGCAGTCTGACCTGCTTCGACACCCAGCACGCAGACTTCCACACCGGCTGCCCGCAAGCGAGCGACGTTATCGGTCGGAGCATCAGGTCCGGCGACGATCAACAGCGGAGCTTCATTCGCCGTCCGCACCAATTGCGAATCCGTCCGCAACGACGCGATCGAGTCCAGCACTACGCGCGTCGCGACTCGTGGCCCCGATGGCCGAGCGGTCAGCAGCGGATCGTCGCGGCGCGCCGTTTCCGCTCCGACAACAATCGCGTCCATGCGGCCACGGAGTTGATGGACGACGGCTCGCGAGGCTTCGTTGCTGATCCACTTCGAATCGCCAGATCCGGTCGCGATCTTGCCGTCCCAACTCATCGCCCACTTCGCGATCACCCACGGCAGACCAGTCGCCACACGTTTAGCGAACGGCGCGGTGAGCCGCATTGCTTCTGCTTCAAGCATTCCGACTTCGACCTCGACGCCGGCCGCTCGCAGTTCGGCGATGCCGCCGCCAGCGACTTGCGGATTGGGATCAGTTCGTCCGACGACAACCTTGCGGATTCCGGCGGCGAGGATCGCTTGCGTGCATGGTGGCGTCTTGCCAAAGTGGCAGCACGGCTCCAGCGACACGAACAGCGTCGCGTCCTTCAGCTTCTTTTTGCGGCGACGTCGTTCCGCGTCACGGATCGCTTCGATCTCTGCGTGCGGCCCGCCGAACTGCGGATGAAATCCCTCGCCCAAAACGCTGAGCGATTCATCGACGAGCACCGCGCCGACCATCGGATTCGGCTCGACGAACCCCTGCCCACGAGCCGCCAGCTCGAAGGCATGTCGCATCACAGAGTCTCGGTCAGGAAATCGCATTTCCGTAGCACACGCGGCTCGCGTGCCTCCGACGCACGCGAGCCGCGTGCGCTACGAATCAGGCAGCCACAGCTTGCTCTCGCCGGCCGATTTCTCGGCGGCCGCATCAGGAGTCCACACTCCTCCGCTGGTGATCACCCCGACGGGCTCGCTGTCCGTCATCCACGGCGCGGCGACTTTGTAGTGATTGACGATGCCGGTGACGTAGCCTCGCAGCTCCGGCACTTTCGTACCGTAGTGCTCCCACATCCGGCGAAGCAAGTTGCTGCAAGCCGAATCGTGTGGGTTGTCCAAGCGGTATCGCAATTCACGCATGTCGCAGTCGAGCTCGTGCTCGAATTGTTCGGCGACAGGGACAGTTCGCTCGCGTTCCTTGTCGAGCCAGCGGATCGCTTCAGAGGTCTCCATCAGCAGTGAACCGAGGTCCGAGAGGAATCGGTAAACGCGTGACATGTCGAGTTGATCGTGACAACTGGTCCGCTCGACGATTGTCAGCAGCAGCGGACGCAGGCTCCCTTTGTGCTGAATCAAAGCGGCTCGCTTGAAGGCCGCGATAAGTTGCCGATCGCCCAGCTTTTCGAATGGCAACCGCGCGAATTGCAGCACCGACAGCATGCCGACATTCGTGTGCTCATTGACGTCTCGCGGAGTCGCGGCCGGCAGGCTGTACTTCGCGCGCTCGGCCGGGACGTCGAACGGCAGGCCGAAGCGGTCGGCGTACATGTCAATCTGATGCAGCCACGCGGCCAGCGGCACACGCACCGATTCGTCGCCGATCGCCTGCTTCGGAGACTTGCCGTCGAGCGCGGTCAGCGGCATCTCCGGCCAATCACTCGTCAAGAACTTCGACCAGTTGTCGCGATTGATTCGGCGGATGATTCCCAGCGGAGTCGAGACCTCGAAATGCCGTTTGAATTGCAGCGGCAGGAATTCCTTTTCGAAGACCGTGTTCGTCGTGAGGGACTCACCGGAGCCGGGAGCTGTCAGTTTCTCGATCTCTTCGCCGCCGGCTGCTTCCAGCTTGGTGAGTGCATCGGTAAAGGTCTCCCCTTCGATGCCGATGATCGCCAGCGCGGCTTCCTGCTGGCCTTGCGCAGAACTGGCGAAGACGACGATCTCAGAGGCAACTCGCGGCACAGTGTCGAGTGTGTAGCTCGCCGAGTCATTGCCGACGACCGGGTTCTTGTCGAGCACCCGATACGTCGCCACCGGCTGCCGAGCATCGGGAGCCTGTCCCTCCGGCTGCGGTACTCGCACGAACTGCGGCGTCTCGTCGAGCATCGTCAACAGCTTCGACACCATTTTAATTTTGAAAGTCGCCTGTACCACTCGATGAGCGTGCTCGCGGTCGCCGCGTCGTCCCAACGTTTGAGCCAGCGTTTCGGCCTCGACCGCCGCCTCCAAGTCGTCGGCGTGTTTCGCCGAGCGGTGCAACGCATCGGAAGCAGATTTCTCGTCGCCGTCCCACGCGCGGCAGAGTCCCGCATTCCACCACAGGCTCGCGACGGTAATACGCTTCTTTACCGCGTCGTCACCGGACAAGTTGGCCAGTTCCGATTCGGCCGCCTCAGCCAGCTTGGCGAACAAACCTCCGGCCGCTTCGTTGCAGCCCAGGAACGCCAACTTGGCAGACTTGCGGACTTCCTTCTCGAACGCCTCGTCCCCCGCGACCGGCACGAGATCGTGGCTGCCGCGCAAGATGTACGGGATCTTGGTGTCCCCATCGAACTCGATCAGTTCCATGAAGACGTTTTCGCGGTTCTCCTCGCTGGCCAATCGCATGGCGAGTCCGAGGTATTGACGATGTGCCAGCGGGCTGCCGACCGAACCCATGAACTCAGCAATCGACCGAGCCAGGAAATAGATGATGTGCGGGTACTCGTTGGAGCATCGCTGAAACGCACGCTGAATCGGAGTCTTGCTTGCCTTCCAGCCGCTCCCCAGAAACGACGCCAGCCCGAACAACGAGATCGAGTACAGATTGTCCGGCTGGACTTGCAGCACCTTCGTTAGCGGCCCGATCGCCTCTGGTCCGCGCTTGTCCATCATCAGCGTGAAGGCTTGCAGGTTCTTGACCCACGCGCTTTGCGGATGCTTCCTGTCCAGCGCATCGAGCAACTGCAACGCCTGCTTGTACTGCTTGGACGACTGGTGCCGCACGACTTGCTCGATCGAACCCTCCAGGCCGTGACAGCAAAATTTCAGTTTCTTGTTACTGCCGCAAGGACAGGCAGCGTAGACATCCAAAGCCATGAGCGGGATCCGTTTGATTGTTGGAGGATGGGCACTCTTGCCCGTCCGTTTTGGAATTCAAAACAAAAAAACTGGACGGGCAAGAGTGCCCATCCTCCGAAGCAACGAGATGTTAGTCGCTGTTTCCGTCGATTCACAGACAGCCGTACCGCGTTGCCAGTGTCGCTGAAAGACTGCTAACGTCTCTGCCGAGACCTCCACAATTCATCGGGAAAAACCATGCCCACGATCCTCGTCACCGGCGGTGCCGGATTCCTCGGAAGTCACCTCTGCGACCGGCTGATTGCTCGCGGCGACGACGTTATCTGCGTCGATAACTTCTTCACCGGCCGCAAGGCGAACATCGAGCACTTGCTGGGCAATCCGCATTTCGAGTTGATCCGGCACGACATCGTGCATCCGCTGATTGTCGAATGCGATCAGATTTACAACCTGGCTTGTCCCGCATCGCCGGTGGCGTACCAGTTCAATCCGATCAAGACGATCAAGACCTCGACCGTCGGCATGGTCAACATGCTCGGTTTGGCGAAACGCTGCCGAGCACGCTTCCTGCAAGCCAGCACCTCGGAGGTTTACGGCGACCCTCAAGTCCACCCGCAGACCGAGGATTATTGGGGCTACGTCAACCCACTCGGCCCGCGAAGCTGCTACGACGAAGGCAAACGCATCGCCGAGTCGCTGTGCATGAACTACCACACCTCCAACGGCGTCGAGGTGCGGATCGTTCGCATCTTCAACACCTACGGCCCGCGCATGGACCCCAACGACGGCCGAGTCATCTCCAACTTCATCTGCCAGGCATTGCGCGGCGAGCCGATCACAATCTACGGCGACGGCCAGCAGACCCGTTCGTTCTGTTACCGCGACGACTTGATCGAGGGCATGATCCGCCTGATGGACAACAACGAGCACATCGGCCCGGTCAACATCGGCAACCCCGACGAGAAGACAATGCTCGAACTCGCCCAAGCGGTGATCGCCGAGACCGGCTCGAAGAGCGAATTGAGATTCGAACCGCTCCCCGCCGACGACCCCAAACAACGCTGCCCCGACATCACCCGCGCCCGCAACTGGCTCGGCTGGGAACCGCGAGTGCCGCTGAACGTCGGCCTGGCGAAGACGGTGGAGTACTACCGTCAGTTGCTAGCCATTTCGTAGTCCCGCCTTCAGGCGGCGCTCGTCTCAGTGCTTAAAGTGTCGGCGGCCGGTGAAGATCATGGTCATGCCGTGTTCGTTGGCGGCGGTGATGACTTCGGGGTCGTTGCGGCTGCCTCCTGGTTGGATGGCGGCGAGGATGCCGGCTTTCGCGGCTTGATCGATGCCGTCGCGGAACGGGAAGAAGGCGTCGCTGGCAACGACTCCGCCTTGGCAACGGTCACCCGATTTCTTCGCGGCGATCTCGGACGAATCGAGCCGGCTCATCTGGCCGGCTCCGGTGCCGGTGATCGCTCCGTCTTTCGCGAAGACGATCGCGTTGGATTTGACGTGTTTGCAGAGTCGCCACGCGAATCGCAGGTCGCGCAGTTCGGCGTCGGTCGGTTGGCGATTCGTGACGACCTTCCATTCGGATTCGGGATCAGCGATGTCGTCTCGCGTTTGCACGAGCAGGCCCCCGCTGACTCGGCGGTAGTCCATGCTGGCGACGGACGCGGAACTCGATGATTGCCAGCCGGGGACGCGTAGCAGGCGGACGTTGTTCTTCCACTTTGGTTTCGTCGTCAGCAGTTGAAACGCTTCGTCGGTGAAACCAGGAGCGATGATCGCTTCGACGAATCGGTCGGGGATGCAGAACTGTTCGGCGGTCGCAGCATCGACGACGCGATTCAAGCCAAAGATGCCGCCGAATGCGCTGACCGGGTCGCCGGCGTAGGCTTTCTCAAATGCGGCAGATAGCGAGTCGCTGATCGCGCAACCGCAGGGGTTGTTGTGCTTGATGACGACGGCGGCGGGTTGCTCGAATTCGCAGACAATCGCCATTGCCGAATCGAGATCGAGCAGGTTGTTGTACGACAGTTCTTTGCCGTGCAGTTTCTCGAAGGCCGCGAGCGTCGTGGTGTCGGCGTTGCGTTCGACAAAGAACGCGGCGGCTTGATGCGGGTTCTCGCCGTACCGCAGCGGCATCCGCCGCTCGAAATCGAGATGCAGCACACGCGGAAACTTCGCGGCATCGACGGTCACGCCTTCAGGGACTTCCTCGGCCACCAGGTTGCCGACCATTCCGGCCATGTAGTCCGCGATGGCTCGGTCGTAGCGAGCCGTGCAGGCAAACGCGGCGGCGGCCAGTTCGCAACGGAGGGCGTGCGAGAGCTTGCCGGCTCGCAGTTCGGTGAGGACTCGCTCGTACTGCGACGGGCAGGTGACGATGCCGACGTGCTCGTGATTCTTCGCGGCCGAGCGGACCATGCTCGGCCCACCGATGTCGATGTTCTCAATCGCGTCCTCGGTCGTGCAGCCGGGCTTCGCGATCGTCGCCTCGAACGGGTACAGGTTCACGACGACCAACTCGAACGGGATGATGCCGTGAGCCGCAATCGCCTCGGCATGATGCGGCACGTCGGGCCGGCCGAGGATTGCTCCGTGAACTTTTGGATGCAGCGTCTTCACGCGGCCGTCCATGATTTCTGGAAAGCTGGTGTACTCGGCAATGTCGATGACCTTCGCTCCTTGCTGCTGCAAGAATGCTCGCGTGCCACCGGTCGAAACGATCTCGAGGCCGAGTTCGTTCAGCCCCTTGGCCAACTCGGCCAACCCGGTCTTGTCACTGACACTGATCAACGCTCGCCTCGGAAAACTGCCCGCCATGTTCCTCTCCGTAGGATGGGCACTCCTGCCCGTCCGTTCGTTTCACAAAGACAGGGACGGGCAGGAGCGCCCATCCTACGAAACGCGGCCGATGCTAGTTGGCGGCGCGAGCCGTTCAAAGCGTCAGCCGTTAAGACGCTGCATGATCGCGTCGTACAAAGCCGGCACGGTCGCCTTGTGGTCGCCTTGGACGTAGAAACTTTGCCCGCCGTCGGCGACGGTGCGGACGAGAATCGTCTTGAATGGGCGAAAGTAGTAACGCGGGTCGTTCTTTGGAGCTTCCTGTGAGAGGTCATCGCCGAGGCTGGGCAGATCGAAGACGGCGGTCGTGAAGTGGCAGATCTTTTCGCCGCGCTGATGAGCGACATTGCGAGCCATTGCCAGCGCCTTGAGATACACCTCCGGTCCCATGACCGCCGAGCCGATGTTGAGAAACACGCCCCCTTCGAGCTGCGTCACCGACTGCGTGAAGATCAGGAAGTCGGTGTACGAGGTCGCTCCGGCGGCGGCCCCGTCAAAGTTCGGATGCTCGTGAACGATGTCCTGGCCGACGCAGACGTGAACGGTCACAGGGACGCGAAGCCGATAGCCGGCCGCGAAGACGCTCGTCTCGCGAAACGGAAATCGTTCGGCCTCAATCGTTCTGCCAACGGCTTCGCCGAACCCGATTCCATCGCGATGACCGGCGCTCACGGCGTCGTTCAATTGCGACGTCTCCTGCCACAAGCCGAACTGTCCCTCTTTGACGTACTTGGCCACGCTCTCGCAGGTCTGGCCGATCATCGCCAGTTCGAAATCGTGAATCGCTCCCGCGCCGTTGAAGCCGATGTGCGTCACCAATCCGCGTTGCATTAAGTCGATCAGCAGCGGAGCGTTGCCCGCTCGCAGCACGTGGGCTCCGCACAGAAGAATGATTGCTCGGCCGTTCCGTTTCGCCTCGACGATCCGTTCGGCGAGAATTGGAATTGCTGGATGCTCGAACGGTACGCGCGGGCTGCCGGGCAGATTGAGGATCGACTCGCGGCGCAGGTCGTGGACTCGTTCGTCCAAGGGCAAGACTCGAAGGAGGCTGCGGTCGAATTGCGGAAACGGCATGAACGACTCCGTCAATCGTCTCGGTCTTTAGCAGTGACTTTAAGGCCGAGCATGAATGACGGAAAGACTGAGCACGAAAGCAGGACGCGGCTCGGTGCGGCTGAATCAATTCAATGACAAGCTGCGGGCCTTTTTTCCCGGCTCCAAATGGCTGTCGGCGCTCCCCAAGGTGCCGTCGATCCGTCCGCGACGCGCGAGGCCTTGAGATTGCCCGCCAATCCCAGCCGAGCGTTCGGCCAGCAACTCAACCGCTTCGTTTTTCGGTGTGGCCGCGCCGTCAACGTAGTAGTGTCCTTGCTCTCGCTTGGGTCTGGAAATCAGCTGGGCTCATGGTTCCAGCTGTCTCGCCTACTGGGCCGCCCGTAGCACCTCGTGGAGCCACAACAGTTACGACAATGCTGGCATTCGCCGTGATTACGGCGGATGGTACGAAGCTGTCATCGAAGCAACTTCAAATGCCCTGGGAGTCCGCTCTCTTCGCTACCTCGAAGACGTGACTTGGATCGAGCGAACTCGGCTTGCGTAGTGGTCATACTGCGCATTCAGAAATGCGCCGACAAGCGGGCTAGATGTGTCCGTCGAAATTTACGCCATTTGACGAAACGTCCTGCCCTTCGGGTTTATTCTGCTGTGTTGGATGTTGCCGATTTCGACATTGTCGCCCAGCCATGCCGATCCAGGGTCCAATACATCGGGGCAAAAAAACGCCGTACAAAGCCGACATGCTGGATGAACGCGCGGAGAGTGGATATTCCTCTTGTTTCAGGGAGAGGTCCCCAGGCGGCGAACGAAATCATCCAGCCGAGGTCCGAAGACACCTCAATCCCAAACTTGAAACGAGGGAAGAGGTCATGACATTCCGGCTCGGACAATCGCTGCGATTCACTCTGCTCTTGGCCATCATCCTCGCTTCGACCGCAGATGGCGCGGAATATCCGGTGACATCGCCGCCGCCGGACTTAAGAGTCGATCCGTTTCACAAGAAGTTCGTCAGCGCCAACGGCTATCCGATCGTCGCGTCGGGGACGGTCAACGACTACGCACTCAAGGAGGCGGCGTACCTCGTCAACCTGATGTTGGCCAAGCGGCCGGACGTGCGCGATGCGATGATCAAGAGCGGCTCACGGCTGTGCATCCTCGCGCACAACGAGTTCACAACCGAAGTGCCGGAGTTCGCGTGGCTGAAGCCAAAGGATTATTGGGACGCGCGGGCGCGCGGGACTGGCGGGTCGCAGAACGATCCGTATTGCTCGTGTGGCGAGGAGAACTTGCTCGGCTACCCCGGCGATCCGTATTCGACCGAGAACATTTTGATTCACGAGTTCGCTCACAACATTCATCTGCGCGGCATGGTCAACGTCGATTCGACGTTCGATCGTCGGTTGAAGGAATCCTACGATCGCGCGATGACCGCCGGCCTTTGGAAAGGCAAATACGCGGCGACCAATCATCACGAATACTTTGCCGAGGGAGTGCAGTCCTGGTTCGACAACAACCGCGAGAACGATCACGACCACAATCACGTTAACAATCGCGAAGAGTTGCTCGAATACGACCCCGGCCTGGCGGCGATGTGCCGTGAGGTCTTCGGCGAGACGAAACTCGCCTACACCAAGCCGACGACACGGCTGAAGGATCACCTCGCCGGCTACGATCCGACCACTGCTCCGACATTCGTCTGGCCAGAACGGCTGAATGAGGCTCGCAAACAGATTCGCGAGAAGGCGATCAACCGCTCGAACGATGCGACGAGCGACGACAAAAAGCCGAACCCACTGCTGACGGTCGATCGGCTGTTTGAATCGAAAGACTTCGACGAGGAGGGGATCGGCACATTCGTTTGGAAGAAGAAGGGACCGGGGTACTTCACGTTGGACAAGCCGAAGAGCGGCACGCCCGGTCGCGAGTTGGTGTGGCACGACTCGGCCAGTGACGCGACGAAGGTCGTCGTAACCGTCGAGATGCTGACGTCAACCACGACTCCGAAAGACGACAAGGGGAGCCGACCGGCGCTCAACGTCGAATCGTTCCAGTTCTCGGAAGACGAATCAAAGCTGCTGATCTTCACGAACAGCAAGCGTGTCTGGCGGCGAAACACGCGCGGCGACTATTGGGTGCTCGATATCGCGAAGAGCGAGCTGAAACAACTCGGCAGCAACGACAACGCCCGCGAAAAGCCCTCATCGATGATGTTCGCGAAGTTCTCGCCTGACGGTTCGCGCGTGGTGTTCGTGCGCGAGAACAATCTCTTCGTGCAGAACCTCGCCGACATGAGCATCATGCCACTGACGAAAGACGGTTCGGCGACGCTGATCAACGGGACGTCGGATTGGGTCTACGAAGAGGAACTTGATCTGCGCGACGGTTATCGCTGGTCACCGGACGGGAAGTCGATCGCGTTCTGGCAAGTCGATGCGTCGATCGTCCGCGAGTTCTTCCTCATCAACAACACGGATGACTCGTACTCAAAGCCGATCGGTATTCGGTATCCGAAGGTCGGCGAGCAGAACTCGTCCGTGCGAGTAGGCGTCGTCCCCGCGAGCGGCGGCGAGACGAAGTGGCTCGACGTGCCTGGCAATCCGCGCGACCACTACCTCGCCCAGTTGGAGTGGACTCCCGACGGCCAGCAGCTCGCGCTGCAACAGTTCAATCGCTTACAGAACACGAACCGCGTGATGTTCGCCGATCCACAAACGGGAGCCATTCGCACGATCCTGACCGAGACCGATCCCGCGTGGCTCGAAAACGAGAACCCGTTTCGCTGGGTGAAGCACGGCGAGCAGTTCGTCTGGATCAGCGAGCGCGACGGCTGGCGGCGACCGTACTTGGCGAGCGCTGCAGCCGATCCGCGACGCATCGCTCAGGACCAGTTCGACATGATCGGCTTCGACGCGCTCGACGAGGCGACGAACTCGATTTATTTCTCTGCGTCACCCAACAACGCGACGCAGCGATACCTCTTCCGCGCGACGCTCGACGGCGAGAAGTCTGAGCGAGTGACTCCCGCCGACAAGCCCGGCTGGCACACCTACAATTTCTCGTCGGATGCGAAGTTCGCGGTCCACACGTTCTCGGCATTCATGCAGCGGCCGGTCAGCGAACTCGTCTCGCTGCCGGATCACAAGCACGTCCGCATGTTGGCCGCGAATGAAAAGCTGTGCGTGAAACTGGACGAGCTGAAGAAGCCGACGGCTGAATTCCTGCGGCTCAACATCGGCAACGGCGTCGAGCTGGATGCGTGGTGCTTGAAACCTCCTGGCTTCGACGAGAAGGTCGACAAAAAATATCCGCTGCTGATCCACGTCTACGGCGAGCCTCACGGGCAGACGGTTCGCGACGCCTGGACCGGCAAGCGCGGGATGTGGCACTGGATGCTCGCTCAGCAAGGCTACGTCGTGGCGAGCGTGGACAATCGGGGTACGATGTCGCCGCGCGGCCGCGAGTTCCGCAAGGTCGTGCATCGCCAAGTCGGCATCCTGCATCCCGTCGAGCAAGCCGCCGCTACGCGCGAACTGCTCAAACGAATGCCGCAACTCGACCCAACTCGCGTCGGCATCTGGGGCTGGAGCGGCGGCGGTTCTTCCACGCTGCACGCCATGTTTCAGTTTCCTGATCTCTACCGGACAGGAATCTCGATCGCGCCGGTCCCCGATCAAAAGCTCTACGACACGATCTACCAAGAGCGCTACATGGGCCTGCCTTCCGACAACGCCGACGGCTTCACGCGCGGCTCACCGATCACGCACGCCAAGAACCTGAAGGGCAATCTGCTGCTGATCCACGGAACCGGCGACGACAACTGTCACTACCAAGGAGTCGAACGGCTGATGAACGAGTTGATCGCTCACAACAAACCGTTCTCGCTGATGGCCTATCCGAACCGCAGCCATTCGATCTCCGAAGGCACCAACACAACCCGGCACCTCTTCAGCCTGATGACCGAGTACCTGCATCAGAATCTGCCGCTGAAATCATCAACCATGACCACGAAATAGCACCATGCGCAAGCGAGTGATGAACCGCGGATTCGCGAACCACCGGACACTCGCTTGTGCGTCGTGCTAGTCAACGGGCCGCGTCGGCCAGAGGTAATCGAGCAACTCGACAGCGTGCCGGTAATCTGGCACGACGACATCCGCTCCGACGCCGATCAGGCGATCCCGTTTCCAGGGATCGGGCCGACCACTCTTGTCCTTCTCGTCACTGGCGACGGCGATCGCGGTGCCGCCGGCGGTTTTGATGTTGTCGACCTCGACGTAGCCGTCTCCGAAGCCGAGTAGCCGTGAGCCAGCCGCATTGTTCTCTCGCAAGATGCGTTCGATGACCATCTGCTTCGAGAAGTTTTGGAAGTCATCGCGTGCGCCGTAAATGTGCCGGCCAAAAAACGGAGTCAGTCCAAGGAGGTCACACTCTTCGCGGACGTAAACCTCGTCGGTTCCGCTGGCGAGGTACAGCGCGACACCACGCATTTGCAGCTCGCGCAGCAAATCGACGGAACCGGGGACGAGACATTCCTCGGCAGCGATTCGACCAGTGCGGAGTCCCTCGCGGCGATGATTGATTCGCACAAGCAGCCGATCGTGGTAGCGTTGTTTGTAAACTAGCGGGTCTTCGGGCGAGCCGCCTCGTTCCCGTACTTCCTCGGCCAAACGCATCATTTGATAGATCGTCTGCTTGCCGTTGAGCTGCATGATGAAGTCGAGTGAGAGTTTCGCCAGCTCGTCCTCCGATTCGGACGTGCCGGTTGCGCGGAGCACCTCGACCATCAGCGGCACCATGACCTCAGGCCAGCCCTCACGGACGAGACTCAGCGTTCCGTCGAAATCGAAGACGGCATGGCAAGGGGGTTCGATAAGCGTCACTTCGCGGATGATCTCGATGGCAGTGGTGGCCAGGAACCGCGTCGGACCGATTTCTGTGACGCGGCGTTGGTAGTCAGTTTCGTGAGACATGTCTGGAGAATAACGGCCAGTCACCCAAGATTTCGACCGATTCGCCGAATCAGCCTGACCGTCGCTCGATGGCGAACGGCCCAGAAAATAGGTTCAATACGAATTGCTCATGGTCGATGGCCTCGATTGCTTGTCGCGGTGGAGTCTGTGCGGCCAAATCTTTCTGTGAGGATGCACGTCATGTTGTCGCACATCGTTCGAGGTTTTCGGTTGGGAAGTGTCTTGTCGTTGTCGCTGCTGGCAGCCGGATTCGCTTCACCCGCCCAGGCTCAGGTGAAGTTGGAGCACAAGTTTTCGGACGGACGCAAGACCGTCACTCACACGATGATGAAGGTCAAGCAAACGCTGACCCTCGCCGGCATGGCTCAGGAAACGGAATCCGAACGATTCGCGATTTCCACAGATCAAGCGGGCAAACGCGACGCGGATGGCAAAATTCGGATCGAGAAAAAGACCGACAAGCTGTCGGTGAATCTCAAGATCGCTGGGATGGAAGTGACTTTCGATTCGGATGACCCCAGCAAGAAGGCGGCCAGTCCGATGCTCGAGCCGATCTGGAACATGATGCGAACCGCGATCAAGTTGAAGCCAGTTCTCGTCCGCGATAAGTCCGGAAAGGTGGTCGCGGTGGAAGGACTCGAGAATGCGGCCGACGGTGCCCCGGAAGAATTCCGCGGAGACTTCGAGCCGGAGAAAATTAAGAAGACCGCAAATCAAGATTTCGAGACTCTGCCCAGCGAAGCGATCAAGCCGGGCGCCACCTGGGCGAAGGAATCTGATATGCCGCTCGGCGGCGGTCAGACTATGACGTTTACGACCGACTACAAATACATCGGTGAAGTCCAAGAGGGGGGCAAGAAGCTGGACAAGATCGAAGCCAAGGTGACCGCCGTCTCGCTGACGATTGCCAATAATCCCATGGTGAAACTCACCAAGTGCGAGTTGAAGCCGACCGAATCCACCGAGACGTTGCTGTTCGATCGCGAGGCGGGTGAGCAGTATTCGTCGAAGAGCAAAACGCGAATTCAAGGAGTCGTCGATCTCGAGATCAACGGCATGGCGTTTCCCGGAAAGTTGGACCTGACGATCGAGATCGAAGCAGTACGACAACCTTAAACCCGGACGGATGGTTACACCCCCTCGAGAAGAGCGGCCACTGGGCCGCTTTTCGCTTTTGAAAAAGGCCGCGATGCGACTCTTGCTGATTCGACATGCCCGCGCCGTTTCCAATCACAATCTTCCGGATGCAGAACGTCCGCTGACCAAGGAAGGCCGATGCGAATTTGAACGAGTGGCTCAGGACGTGATCGGCATGGGGGCAACTCCCGAATGCATCTTTCATAGCCCGGCACGCCGCACGACCGAGACCGCGAGCATCCTGGCTGCGGCATCCCGACTTCCGGCTCACGCACTGAACATGGCAACGTGGCTGGCTCTGGGCAATTGTTGCCAGGACGTTTTGCCAATGCTCGCTCAGCTCTCGGTCGATGTGACCGCACTCGTTGGGCACGAGCCGATCATGAGTTCGCTGACGGCGATGTTGATGGGCGGCGGGCGAGTGTCATTCTCGCCGGGAACCAGTGCGTGTCTGGAGTTCGACAAAGCCATCGAAGTCGGACAGGGCCGGCTGCTGTGGATGCTGGAACCGCGATGAGCATGGACAGCTACGTTGGGGATGCCGCCAGCGACTCCAACAAGCTGGGCCGGCGATAGTGTTTGGGAATCTCGCCGAGATTTCGGTGAGCGATCAACTCCGCCACGATGCTGACAGCGATCTCCGGCACGGTTTGCGAACCGATGTCGAGGCCCAGCGGGGCATACACGCGAGCCAGGGCTTCGCGCGAGATGCCATCTCGCAGCAAGTCCTCGAAGATCATTTTGATCTTCCGCTGACTTCCGATCAGGCCAACGTAGCGAGCCGGTGTTTCGGCGAGATGATACAAAGCCTCTTCGTCGTGCTGATGACCGCGAGTCACGATCAGGCAGTAGGTGTTGTGGTCGATGTCGAGCCCGCTGAGCGACGCATCGATCTCGCCAACGATCAGCCGCTTGGCCTGCGGGAATCGCTCGGCGTTGCAGTATTGCTCGCGATCATCGACGGCCCAGACGTCAAAGTCGCAGGCGGCCGCGAGTTCGCCGACTTTCTGGCCGACGTGTCCGGCTCCGACTATGACCAATCGGCAGCGACGCAGATGTGGCAAGAACGAAACACCCTCCACGACGTACGGCCGAGGCCGCTGCGACAACGGTCGCAGTTGCTGTCCAATCGAATTTGGTAGCGACTTCGTCGTGCCGTCCTGACTGGCGGTCGCGATCACTTCGCCAGAATCGTTGAGCAGAAAACGATCGGCAGCTTGTCCGTCCGCCTTCTCCGGGTCGAGGATCACGGCCTCGGTGCAACCTTGGTCGGTCGCGAGTTGTTCCAGCAGTCGGCGGTAGTAGCCGAACTCCGCTTCGCCGCGCACGGGATCGACCAGCATTTTCATCCGGCCGCCGCAGATCAGACCGTCGTCCCAGCCGTAATCACTGTCGAGGTTGAATGTCAGCAACTCTGTCTGACCCGCATCGAGCAATCTCAACGCCCGCCGTTTGACCTCTGCCTCGACGCAGCCGCCGCCAAGCGTGCCGACTTGCGAGCCGTCCGGGAAGACGAGCATCGTCGCACCCGCCTTTTGCGGGGTGGACCCGCGAGTCTCGACGAGCGCGGTGTACGCGACCGGCTGATGACGTGAAACCGCTTCGCTCAGTTGTTGAAGAACGTGTTGCATGACGAATCGGAAGCTCCAGGAAAATGACGTCGCTTCGGAACGAGGCGATCGGGTGACATTCCAAACAAAAAGGCCTTCTCACGCGAGCGAGAAGACCCTTTTGTTTTTTGCGGTGGCGAAACCGTGGTCAACGTTTCGCAGTGGAATTCAGAGTTTCGAGTTCCGAATTGAGCGGCAAATCGGACGCGAGGAGCGGATGACACTCGAGGTCCGTCAGGTCGAATTCGCCGCCAAGTTCGTCCACGTCGAACTCCTGGCCCAGCGAGACCAACCCCAAATCAGCAATTGGTACCGGTGTGCGATCCATCGCAGTTAACTCCTCGGAAGAAAAGATGACAGACATTTTGAAAACCTCAACAAGAGTCAAAAAAGAAAACGGACAAAACGAAAACGAACTGACTGCGACGATACCGGTCAAAGGTTAAGCAAAAATGAAGCTCGGCCTCCGAACGAAGGAATAGAAGCAAAAAGAGCACGAAGGCCGAGTGACAAATCGCGGGAATGTCACCGGCCGGCCAGCAATTCGCGGGTGGCGGACAGTTCGCGGGCCAGGCCAGTGACCAAATCAGGCTTGTCGCCGCCGGGGAGGACGTTCCAGGTGTAAGTCTCGACCTCCAAATGCGGGGCGTAGGCCAACTTTGTGACCGCGTCCATCGCTTTTTTCAGGTCAGCGCGAGTTGTTTCGAGCGGCCCGATCCGCTCGGCATCGACTGGAACGTGAAAATGAATCCGCCAACAGTCGGCCAACGCGAAGTCCACCGGCGGAGTGCGAGCCAACTCGGTGGTCAAGTCGAGTATTCGCCGCACGTCACCAGACGGTGATCGAGCGAACGTCTGGTGCAAATATCGCGGCTCAACGAAGTGAGCCAGTGCCTCGCGCGCGTCGGCGTTCGTTCCTGGGTTCGTCACTTGCAGAGCACAAGTGATGTGAACCTTGTTGATGCGAATTTCCTCGCGAGCCAGCGATGCAATCGATTCTGCGACGTCTTCGAACTCCACTGACTGATGGCAGACGTCGTAGCAGACACCCAGATGCCGTTCGACCGCTTCGAGTGCGTGTTCGCTCGCCGCGCGATCACGCAGCCGACGGAAGAAAGAAATCGTTTCGGCCGTCGTTTCGAGCACACAACACGGCTCCGGTTCGATCGCCAGTCGAATCGTCTGACCGGATTCGGACTTCAACCGGGCCAACCGCTGCGCGAAGTCGATCAAGTTGCGAATGCAGTTCGCCTCGAAGTCCGGAGTTGTCGCTAGCGTCTTGAATCCCAGCGGCACCGTCGAGAGGCTGCCATCTGGTTCGGCCGGGAGCGTCGCGCGAATCAATTCGGCCAACACGCAAGCACAATCCCACGAGTACTCCAACCGGCTGAGCTGCGTCCAATCGGGCAGGTAGACGTTTTCTTTGACTCGCTCGCTGTGAAAGTCGCCAAACGGAAAGGCGTTGAGCGTGTAGGTACACAGTCCCAATTTTTCCAGACGTGCCGCGAAGCGTCTCGCTCCGTCCGCCTCGGCCAACAATTCGCGGATCACCGGCTGGGCCAGCCACAATCCAGCGGCCAACGGAGAGCCGAATCGCTGTCCGGCCGGGACCGTGAACTCGGTCAGTCCACGCTCGACCTGAGCCGCCGTCAGGCCCGGATGCACGTTGGTGCAATAACTCAGAGGCAACGAACTCAGCGACATGATGTCCTCTCGATCAACCTCGGCGAATCGCTTCCATCGGTGACAGACGCATAGCCCAGACGGCCGGATACAAGCCGCCGAGTAACCCGATGATGGTGCTGAACACGACGCTAAATGCCAGCAGGCCGGGACTCGCGAACAAGTTCACGCGGTCGGGCCAGCGAGCATTGACGACGATCGTTACCGTCCAACCAATCAGTCCGCCGAGCACTCCACCACCCAAGCCGAGCGTCGCACTTTCGACTGTGATCAGTTTCAAAACGTGCCACGGCGACCAACCATTCGCTTTGAGAATTCCGAATTCGATGACCCGCTCCGTCACGCTCATCAGCATCGTATTGACGATGCTCAGCACGGCGATCGTCATGCCGATCCCCGTCAGCAGCGCCAGAATCAGATTCAAGTCCTCGCTCAACTCCTTGAAGCGATCGGAAAAATCGGAAGCGTTACGAACCTCGACCGGCGAAGGCGGTTTCGATGTCGTGCGAGCAGGTATCGATTCCGCGGTCGCTGAATCCACCTCGGAGTTTGAGCCAGAAAATGTGTTGACCAACCAGCCCACGACGCTCTTCGATTCCGACTTGCTCGAACCCTTCGGCTGCCCCAATCCCGCGAGCGAGAGCAACGACATCGGCGAACCGGTGGTCAACGGCCGATCTTGCAAGAGTTCTTTGACGCGCCGTCCAACCTCTTCATTCGAAGCGCTGCCATCCGGCTCGACGTAGTACCCGCTGACCGCTTGCGGGTCGAACCAGCCGAGCTGCCGCAACGTATCACCATCGACCAGAATCGCGATGTCCAGCAGCAACGAACCAACGTGGTACAAGCCGACGATCTCGAAGTCGATGCCGTTGACGCTCATCGTGTCGCCAATCTTCTTCCGATGCTCCTCGGCGATCTGGCGGCTGATGACGACTTTCTGCTGACCGGCATCGTCCCGCGACAAGAATCGCCCCTCAATAATCGACTCGGTGTAAACCCCTTTTCGCAATTTTAGACGCGAGGGGACGTCTACACCGAACAGAAAACGCGGCGGAGCCATCACCGGTTTGTCCTCGATGATGTTGGCTCGCATCCAAACTTCGGGAGCCACGACATGCACGCCAGGGACGCGCTCCAAGTCCGCCTTCCAATCCTTCGGCAGTCGCGAGAACAACGGGATCGGCGCGCCCGCCTGCATCACGATCAAACCCGGGATGCTCTTAAAGCTGCGATCAAACGTCTGCTCCAGCCCGCGCGCGACCGAGAACAGTCCCACCATCCCCGCGATCGCGACCGTCAGCCCCAGCAACGACAACGCCGAGCGTGCTGGTCGGCTGAGCAAATTGCGAAGGGCGAATTTCCACATGCTCACTTAGCTCGCCGCGAAGTGATTCAGATACGGCAATTTCGCCGCTGTCGTCGCGATGCCCGGTTTGTTGTCGAGCAGTTGGCCGAGGAAATCCCACTGGCCGGTCGTCAGTGACTGACGAGCGCTGTCGGCCATCGTCACTTTGACACAGATCGAGCCGGCGCGAACTTCGCCAGCCATGAGATCGACGGTGACGACGAGCTTCGGATCGGCTTGGATCACTACGCCCAGCTTGTCGAGGTCCGCGCGCGAGGCACAGACGCACGGAATTCCCAGCGACGTGCAGTTCCCGAAAAAGATTTCCGCGAACGACTCGGCAATGATCGCCTTGACGCCCCAGCGCAGCAGCGATTGCGGAGCGTGCTCACGAGACGATCCGCAACCGAAGTTGCGTCCGGCGACCAAAACGCTTGCCCCAGTGAATCGCGAATCGTCGAAAGGATGCCGCAAATCCTGCTTGCGATCGTCCTCGAAGGCGTGCTCGCCTAATCCATCGAACGTCACGCAACGGAGATAACGGGCGGGAATGATCCGATCCGTATCAATGTCATCCAACAACAACGGCACGGCAGTGCCGGAAACAGTCTCAATGATTTGCATGATTCTCGTCGCGGATTTGTGGAAACAATCTCTCGACAGACGCGACAGCTTAGGTGCTTGCCGCTGAATCGCAAGCGGATTGCCGAACAGTTGCCTGTTTCGAGACGTCGGCATTACGTTTAGAATCCGGTCTCGCTTCGCCGACCCAGTGAGCATGACGATGTCCGCGACTTGGCACGATCACCAACAGTCAGTCATCCGCCCGCCGCGAGTCTCGCGGCGCGAGTGGCTGCGTGTCGGTGGACTAAGTTGGCTGGGACTGAACGAACTTCTGCTCCGCGGACTGCGTCATGAAGCGACGGCCTTCGGAAACGACCAGACGAAGCCAGCCGGAAAAGCCAAGCGGTGCGTTTTCATCTTCCTCTTCGGCGGGCCGAGCCACATCGATTTGTGGGACATGAAACCGCACGCGCCGGAAAACGTCCGCGGCATCTTTCAGCCTATCGCGACCTCGGCTGCCGGGATTCAACTTTCCGAACTGCTGCCGAATCTCGCTCAACAGGCGGACAAGCTCTGTCTGCTGCGGGCGATGACTCACGGTGACCCAGTTCACGGGACCGCCTGCAGCCAAGTCATCACCGGCCGACCGCATCGCCGACCCGGCACGACCGACACGCTCGCGCCGGACGATTGGCCCTCTCTCTCTGCAACCGTGATGCGCTACGGCAAAGCGGTCGGCGGGATGCCCTCGTCCGTCGTGCTGCCGTGGTACTTGATGTTCCCCAGTCAAGGAGCACGCATCGCCGGTCAGTCGGGGGGCCTGATGGGGGAGATGCACAACGCCTTTTTGATCGACGGCGATCCGAGCCGCGCCGACTTCTCCGTGCCCGGCATTCGGTTGCCCAGCGACGTCCCTGCCGCGCGACTGCTGCGCCGCGAGGGACTGCTCCGCGAAGTGGACGACGTGCGGCGAGTTCTCAACGAAGGCCCTCGCAGCCAACTGATTGGCGATCAATATCGGCAAGCCTTTTCGATGATCTCCGGCGAGCAAACCGCCGCCGCGTTCGATCTCGACCGTGAGCCGCCCGCAACTCGCGAACGCTACGGCCCGCACAAATTCGGACAGAGCCTGTTGCTCGCCCGGCGGCTCGTTGAGCGGGACGTGTCGCTCGTGACCATCAATTGGGACGACGAAACCCGCGACGAAAAGCAGTCTCCCTTCTGGGACACGCATCAGGACAACTTCAACCGGCTGAAGAAACTGGCTCCCGTTTTTGACCGAGCGTTCGCCGCGTTTCTGTTCGATCTGCACGAGCGCGGATTGCTCGACGACACGCTAGTCGTCGCGCTCGGCGAGTTCGGACGCTCGCCGAAGATCGGCCAGTTCACACAGAACGCCGCGACGGAGAAGACCGGCCGCGATCACTGGCCGCACGTCTTCACCGCGTTGGTCGCTGGCGGCGGCACTCCGCGCGGGCACATCTTCGGCGCGTCCGACCGGCTGGGGGCCTATGTCGCCGACAAACCCGTTTCCCCCGCCGACCTCGCCGCCACGATGCTCACACACCTCGGCGTTGATCCGAGCCAACGGTATCACGCTCCGCTGCTTGGCGAGTCGTTCCCAATCTGCACCGGGCATCCCATCCGCGATTGGAGCTGATTGTGATTCGACTGCAAGAGGTCGTCACGTTTCTGCGCGAGTTCGCGCCGCCGGAACTCGCCGAAGATTGGGACAACGTCGGCCTGCTGATCGGCGACCAGGCCGACGAAATTCAATCGGCCCTGACCTGCCTGACGTTGTCTCCGAACGTGGCCGATGAAGCGATTTCGCGCGGCGTGCAATTGATCGTCACGCACCATCCGGTGCTATTCCGCCCCATTCAGCGTCTGACGGCTGAGACTTCCGAAGGCCGCATGCTGCTGTCACTCATTCGTGCCGGCATCTCGGTCTACAGCCCACACACCAGCTACGACAGCGCCGCCGACGGCATCAACGCTCAACTGGCGAGGCTCTTCGACTTGCGAGACATCCAACCTTTGCGGCCCAAGCCCGCGCTCGCGACTGAGACACAGCTCGCCGGCTCAGGACGCTTCGGAACATTGCCAAACACAACGTCGCTTTGCAAATTGATCGATCGCATCAAACCCGCTCTGCGAGTCTCGACCGTGCAATTCGTCGGCAACTTGGATCGACCGATCATGAAGCTCGGCATCGCCTGCGGCGCGGCGGCGGAGTTCCTGCGCGACGCCGCCCAGCACGGCTGCGAGGCGCTCCTAACCGGCGAGGCCCGCTTCCATTCGTGCCTCGAAGCCCAAGCTGCGAACATCGCCCTCATCCTGCCCGGCCACTTCGCCACTGAACGCCCCGCGATGGAACAACTCGCAAACGTGCTGCGATCGCGATTCGACGAGTTGGTCGTTCAAGCCAGTCAGAACGAATACGATCCGGTGAAATTCTGCTGATCTGAAATCTCAAATCTGAAAATTTAAATTCACGTCATGCCCGAACGCACTCCCGCCACACTCTGGACGCGAGCGATGCGTCTTCGCTGTCCGCGCTGCGGTGAAGGCAAGCTCTTCGCCGGTTGGTTCGACATGCACGAGCGTTGCTCCACGTGCCACCTCAAGTACCAACGCGCCCCTGGCTATTTTCTCGGATCAACGTACTTCAATTACGGCCAGACGACGGCGACGATGGCAGCCGCGTACCTAATCCTGCATTTCGGCTACGACGTCCCGAAGAATTGGATCGTCCCGCCGCTGGCCACCTATTGCGTGCTCTGGACGCTGTTCTGGTTCCGCTATGCCCGAGCGCTGTGGCTGGCGTTCGACTGCTTCTTCGATCCGACCGACTTCGAATCGGATGACGGCACCGGCGACGAGTACCACAACTCAATGTCGCCGCAAGATTGAGAATTCATGCAGTCGCCGGCGACGCACCATCAGGCAATAGATTCAACGAGTTTGCGTCGGCGGTGAATCCGCCGTACTGCCCCAACGCTTCGAGGGCCGCGTTCTCCCGGCGGCTCAACGAGTACACGCAGAACGCGACACCCCCCGCCAGGCTGAAGATCATCCCCATCATGAAGAGGATCGAATACATGTAGGCCCGCGGCAGCAACGAGTCCTGTTCGTTGGCAATCTTGCACATCGGACACGCCTGAGCCGGCTGAGCCACCGGGCCGAACATCCCGATCCCCAAAACCAACGCGGCCAGCAACAACATTTTGCGAGTCATTTGGAATTCCTCTCGTCCCCTCGGAGCAGCACGCAGTTTACGAACTCTGCCAGTGATACGCCAAGAAGTAAATCATCACGCCCGTCACCGACACGTACACCCAAATTGGAAACGTCACCTTCGCGATTCGCCGATGCCCCGCCCAATTCGGAGGCTGCCCATGCCGCTCGGCCTTGTCCGCCGCCAGCCCCTTCCAAATGGTCAGCGGAGCGAGCACTGCCACAAAGAACGCCAAGAACACATGGCTGATCAGGATCGAATAATAAATCGGTCGAATCAGCCCGACTCCGACGAAGGCTTTGGAGCCGCTGCCGGTGTAGCTCTTGAGCACTCCGTGGTACACGAGATAGCAGACCAGAAACACCGCCGACACGGCAAACGCCGCCAGCATCGTCCGCTTGTGAGCGTCCCGCTGTCCGCGACGAATCAATCGCCAACCGAGCAGCAACAACACCGTCGCCAACCCATTCAGCGACGCATTGAGCGGCGGCAGCCACAGCACCCAGTCAGGAACGTCAGGCTTCGTCATTCGGACTTCGACCTTCCTTCGTCATTTGGTATTTCTTTCTTCGTCATTTTCCCCAACCGCTTCTTCAACTCGCGCCGCAACTGCGAAAACTCCGCCTCATCGGTCGAGAGCCACTTGCCCTGCACGACCCCGTGCTCATCGACCAGCAGCACGTTATTCGTGTGGATGAACTCGAAACCAGGTGCCCGCTGTTCGCCCTCCGCCTCTTGCACCGGCATCAGAAAGCTGCCATTGATCAGCCGATAGATTTTGTCCTTCTGGCCTGTCGGATCGGTGAGAAACAGCCAGCGATCCGAATCGGCTTCGTAACCAGCGGCGTATTTGGAAAGCTGCTCTGGCTGATCTCGTTCGGGATCGACGGTAATCGTCACCAGCCGCAGATCGGTGTCCGCGAGGAACTCCTTCTGCAAGCGTTGCATCGCCGCCGAGACTTTCGCGCACGGCCCCGCGCAATTCGTGAAGATGAAACTCACGACCCACGGATGCCCTTCGAGGTCCGACTTGTGAACCACACGCCCACATCGCTCGGTCAGTTCAAAATCCGAGATGCCGGCGTCGCTCCATTTCATCTCAACCTTCAAGACTTTCGGCCGGCCGTCGCCGGAGTCTTCCTCCTCGATCGTGTCCTTCCCGCGAGCGAACGGATTCAAACCGGCGTTGTCCGAGTCTCCGCGACCGCGCATCCCAAATGCGACCCAAGCTCCGATCAATACAAAGCAAAACAATCCGTTGATCACGAAAAACCATCGCAGCGCGCTGGGTGGGCCACTCGGTTGCAGCGGCGCGTCATTTGCCGGCGTTGAGTTGTCCGTCGAAGAACTATCGGACATTGATCACGCTCCTGCGGTGAGTCAGCCAGCAGGCCAGCGTCACCGTCAACACACAGAATCCATACGTCGCCGCGAAACAGGTCCACAGACTCGGCAACGAACTGCTCGCCGAGACGTCAGCCAATGCCGGTGACATCAGCCGTCGCAGGCCAGCCACTCCGTAGGTCAACGGATTCAACCGCATCACCCACGACAACCAGCCCGACTCCGGAACGGGAAAGAACGAACCAGACAATAACCACATCGGCATCAGAAACACGCTCATCAAAGCATGAAACCCTTGCGTCGAATCGAGCGACCAAGCCATCGAATATCCCAGTGCCGTCAGTGCGAACGCCACCAACCCCAAGAAGCCGACCATCGCCAGCCAACCGACTGGTGACAAGTGCCAACCCAGGCTCGGCCCCAATCCCACAAAATGCAACAGCGGCCCGATCACCAAAAACAACGCCGCCTGAATCAGTGCGAGCAATGTTCCGCCCGACAGTTTCCCCAAGACCAACGCTAATCGTGGCACCGGCGCTACGAGCACCCCCTGCAAGAACCCTTCGCGACGATCCTCGATGATCGATATCGTCGAAAAGATCGCCGTGAACAACACAATCATCACCGTCACGCCGGGAAAGAAATATTCCTGATAGCTCATCTCGCTGGGTGCCCATTCCGGAGCCTGAAATGACCCGCGCAATCCGGCTCCGAACAGCACCCAGAAAATCAACGGCTGTCCCAATGCCCCGACGACGCGCGACCGCTGCCGAAAGAACCGCAGCAGCTCACGCCACGTCAACGTCCAGACTGGCAGCCAGAAGGCCAGAGATCGTCTGAAAGTTCGGTCAACCGATTCCACAATGTTCCTCGACGATTCAAAACCGGGTAACCGGATAACGGAGAATGAGGAACGAGCAACGAAGTGCTTGTCTTGTCATCCCCAATTCCTCATTCTCCGTTATCCAGTTACCCGGTTCGTGTTTTCTGTTTCTTCCCAGAATCGGTGTCCTGTCTTCGCGATGAACACATCTTCTAGCGAAGGCTTGCCCAACGACACGGAAGTAATCTCGTTCGGAAACGCTTCGACAAGCTCGCGCAACAGTTCGTGTCCCTGAGCTCTCTCGATTCGCAGCGTCTGACCGAGTAGCTTGGGTTCGATCCCAAATCGCTCGGTGATCCTCTGCGATAATCTTGTCGGCTCGTCCGCAGAAATCGTCAGGCAATCACCGCCGATCTCAGCTCGCAACTCAGCGGGAGTTCCCAGCGCAACCAACTGGCCGCGATCCAACAGGCCCAGCCGGTCGCACTTCTCGGCCTCTTCCATCAAATGTGTCGTGACCACAATCGTCACTCCGTTCTGACTGCGAAGCTGCTGTAAGTAGCGCCACAAATCATGCCGCGCGCCGGGATCGAGTCCCGTGCTCGGCTCATCCAGCAGCAGCAATTCCGGATCGTGTAGCATCCCCTTCGCGATTTCCGCTCGTCGCTGCAGGCCGCCGGACAACGAATTGACCGAGGCGTGCATGCGATCGGTCAAACCCAGTCGAGCCAACCGATCGTCGATCCGCGTTGCTAATTCCAGGCCACGCAGTCCGTAAAGATGCCCCTGATGGACGAGGTTCTCCCGCACCGTCAATCGCCGATCCAAGCTGGGAGCTTGAAACGAGACTCCAATTCGTTGCCGAATCGCGGCCGAGTTCGTCGCGACGTCTCGATCCAGCACGCTCACATGCCCCGACTGAACCGGCAGCAACGTCGAGAGCACTCGAAACAGCGTCGTCTTGCCGCCACCATTGGGTCCGAGCAATCCGAAGATTTCACCACGACGAATCTCGAACGTCACTCGGTTGAGCGCCAGTCGTTCGCCATAGGCATGAGACAAGTCATCGACACGAATGGCGATCATGGTGTGGGACAGCAACCGATCTTAGTCCACGGCGGCGGCCGATCCGTGATGCGCCGCCGCGCGGGCCTGGTGCTCCGCAAAATCATCGAGTTGCGGGACTTCTTGCGTGTAGTAGTGCTCGCCGATATCGGGCGTCAGAGCCAGCGGCAAACCCAGCGCGAGAATCGTCGTCGGCGCGAGCAGCACGTACTTCCAACCCCGCTCGAACTTCAAGTGCATGAACCACGCCATCACGCACAGCGCCTTGCACGTCGCCACCGAAAGCACGGCGACCACTTTGACGCCCCAAGGCAACTCCACCACATCCGCCATGATCGAGATCAACGTAAAGACGCACAGCGCGCCGAAGATGACCGCGTACTTGGGATGTTCGTGCTGGGAATGCTCGTCGTGCATGACTCAAAATCCTTGTCCGCCAGCGAAGGTGGGATAGACCATTTCAGATGTCAGATCTCAAACGATGTAGAGCAGCGGAAACAGGAAGATCCACACCAAATCGACGAAGTGCCAATACAAGCCGCTGTTCTCCAAGAAGTCATGCCAGCCTTCCAGGCTGGCCTGCTTCAGCAAAATCCAAAACAGAATCATGCCGATGATCACATGCAGCGCGTGGAAGCCGGTCATCAGGAAGTAGCACGACGCAAAAATGTTGCCGTACAGAATCGGATGCGGCTCGTGGACCGACTTGAAGACGTAGCCCCATTGCTCGTTCGACTTCAGCCCGGCGAGCTGCGTTTCGACTTCATGCAGCGACAGGTCTTCACGCAGGATGCCTTGCTTCATCAGATCAAACTGTTTGAACATCTCGCTAAAGCCACGGAACTCATCGCCCGCTTTGCCTTCCGCCTGGCTGGCCGCTTCAGCCAACAACGCTTTCAACTTCGTGGCATCGTTTTTCGGCTCCGGCAGTTTCTCGGCGGCTTTGGAGCTGACCGCTTTTGCGGCCAAGCGTTCCAGTCGATTCGCGACTGCCGTTTCCGATTCTCGGAGCACTTTCGCTTTCGCCTGCTGATCGTTTTCTGCAATGTGGCCCGGCAGAATGTCGTGGTCGATCTTGCCGTAGTACTCGAACCCCTTGATGCCGAGAAACACAAAGGCCAACGCAAACGTCCACTGCAAAAACTTGCGAGCTTTGCCGAAATCGTGTGCGCCCATTGCCTCGTGTGCGACCACCACGAAGTAGCTCGAAAGAATCAGGACGAACGTGTTGACGCCGCCAGCCGCGACGCGGATGTGCGTCACATCGGGATCGGTCGGCCAGCCTTTCGACCCCATCCGCAGCACGATATAGGTGCCGATGAACGCCGTGAAGAACATAATCTCGGTGCCGAGGAACAGCCACATGCACAGCTTGGAATTGGGAATCGCCAACCCCATCTTGATGGGCGGAACCGCGTGACCGGCATTTGGTGTGTGCGACATATCTCTTTCCGAATTCTTCGTGCCACAGCTCTATGAGTCGTGGGCCTCGTGTCGAACTAACTCAACAATCTCCAATGATCCCAAGTCAGCGCCAGCAACAGCACCGGCAGATACACCAACGAAAACCACAACAACTGGCGAGCAGTCTGCACCGACTCAACCAGCAGAAAGCGAACGGAAAACGCGACGTAACCCAAGCCGAGCACGACCGCGATCAGAGCAAACACATCCCCCGCGAGCGCCGCGTCCTCGAGCAACAAACTGACCGGAATCAACGCCAAGGCATAACCGACACACAACCAACCGGTGATTCGCGGAGCCGGCCGCGTCTGCGGCAGCATCCGCAGTCCGGCGGCAGCGTATTGCTCGCGATAGAGCCACGCGATTGCCAGGAAGTGCGGGAACTGCCAGACAAACAACGTCGCGAACAGCGCGAACGCGCCGGCGTCCAACTCACCCCCGGCCGCCACCCAGCCGAGCACCGGCGGCATCGCCCCAGGGATCGCTCCGATCGCAGTGCAAAACGAAGTGCGACGCTTCAACGGTGTGTAGACTGCGACGTACAACAACAACGTCACCGAAGCCAACACAGCCGTCAGTGCATTTACAAAGCAAATCAGCTCGATCGCGCCGACCAGCCACAGTCCGAGGCCAAACGCCAATACTTCGTGCGGCGACATTCGACCGCTCGGCAGCGGGCGATTCGCCGTCCGAGCCATCAACAGATCCGAGTCTCGTTCCAACCACTGATTGAGCGCGCTGCAACTAATCGCGATCAAGCCAATCCCAAGCAGCGAATGCCCCAACGTGATTGCCGACCAGTCGCCGGTTGTCGCCAGCAGAAAGCCTAGAGCTACCGTGACCAAGCCCATCACCGCGATGCGCGGTTTGGTCAGTGCGAGGTAATCGCGCCAACGCGGGATGACATGCGTCTGCGACGACAGCGTCGCGCCGAGTTCCATCGTGCCTTGGGGGTCGAGGAGGACGCTCATCGCACTGCCCCTCCCGCCAAGGTGGCCGAATGAACTGGCAGCGAATCGGCACGTTGGAAGCGTGCTCCACTGAGCCAATTCAGTCGCAACACGCGAGCCGCCAATTGCACCGACATCATCAACACGAACATCGCCGCCACTGCGTGAGCCGTCCGAAACAGAATCTGTTCTGGAGCCTGTTGCACAGCAACGTAACCCGTCGTCGGAAATCCAAATCGAGTCACCCACGCACCTGCTCCCAGCCCCAACTGCACGAGCAAGACGATCAGTAAGCCGATTGCCGCTAAGCGGAGCCACGCTTGGCCTGATCGCCAACTCGACACGATCAGCACGACCGATAACACCGTCGCCAGAATCGCACCGCCCAAGTGTTCGTGCAGCGCGAAACCGAGATGCCGGACCAAGCCGCCGAGCAACGACTGACCAAACACCGTCAACAAATTCACGATGGCGAGAAACTTCAAGCTGTTGGAAACGGACGTGCTTATGTCTGAGACTCGCCCGCCACTCGTCCACTTTGATCCGGTCACGAGGGCGAACAGAGTGATCGTCGAAAAAATCAGAGAGGCGAACAAGCCGTGGATCAGAGCGGCGACGCGCGCATCAGCGATCACTCGAAAACCGCCGAGCAATCCCTGCAAGACCACAGCGGCCAGAATGCCGATCGCCAAAGCACGCACCCAGCCACGCGATTCGCGCCGTCGCGTCAAAGCGACAAGACCGATCGAGAACATGCCGATCAGGCTGCCGGCCAAGCGATGCCCATGTTCAACGAATTTATCCCGGTTCGCGTGGAAGTCTCGCAGCCACGGGTACAGAAACATGTTCTGTCCGTCGGAGGTCGGCCAGTCCAGGAACGCCATCCCCGCATCGAGCGTCGTCACGAGCGCTCCCATCCCAATCGGCAACAACGCGATCGCCGCCGTGAGGACGGCGTAGCGCGGGAGCCAACGATCTGAGGATGCGGTCGTCATGCGAGGCTTCTGGTCAAACTAAGAATGCCCGTGTGCGGGGGCTTCAGGGGGGTTCTTCGGGTTGCGAGTGGGGTCAGTCTGCATCCAGAAATCCTGGTTGGCGCGGTTGGGATTTGAGTACTCGTACGGGCCGCGGAAGCAGACGGGAGGGACGTCGAAGTTGCCGTGACCTGGCGGAGACGGAGCAGCCCATTCCAGACCGTTCGAATTCCACGGATTCCGTCCCGTCTTTTCACCCCTGAAGATGCTGATCAAAAAATTACCCAACAACAGAAACTGAGCGAAGCCCATGATCATGGCCGAGATGGTGATGAACTGATTCAGCGGCAGCAGGTGCTCGAGATACGGGTGGACGTACGGGTCGGCGTAGCGGCGAGGAAACCCCGCGATCCCCAACATGTGCATCGGGAAGAAGGCTCCATTGAAGCCGATGTAGGTCAGCAGGAAGTGCCACTTGCCGACCGTCTCGTTCATCTTCCGGCCGAACATCTTCGGGAACCAAAACTGAATCGCGCCGAAGACGCCGAACATCGTTGTGCCGAACACAACGTAGTGGAAGTGGGCCACAATGATGTAGGTATCGTGGATGTAGATATCGACTGGCACGGCAGCCATGAAAATGCCGCTCAATCCACCGACGATGAACATCGAAACGAACGCGATGCAGTGCAGCGTCACCGTGTTGAACTGCAAACGCCCCCCCCAGATCGTGCCGATCCAGTTAAACACTTTCACGGCGGAGGGGAGCGCGATCATGACCGTCGAGACCATGAACGTCATACCCAGCGCCGGATTCATGCCGCTGGTAAACATGTGGTGGCCCCACACGATGAAACCCAGTCCGGCGATTGCCGACATCGAATACACCATCGGCTTGTAGCCAAAGATCGGCTTGCGGCACATGCAGGCCAGCATGTCCGAGGTCATTCCCATGGCCGGCAGCAGCATGATGTAAACGGCCGGGTGCGAGTAAAACCAAAACAGATGCTGCCACAGCAGCGGCTGTCCGCCACCGACAGTCGGGTCGGTGTTGTTGACGACCAAGCCAGCCGGGATGAAGAAGACCGTGTGAATGCCTTCGAGCCAACCGCCGAAAGCCAACCGGTCGAAGAGCTGCATGAAACCCGCCGCCGTGAGGACTGGCAGAGCGAACGCTTGCAGGATCGCAGTGATGAGCATGGCCCAAATCGTGAGCGGCATCCGGAACAACGTCATGCCAGGAGCGCGCATGTTGATGATCGTGGTCATGTAGTTGACCGATCCCATCATGGACGACACGCCCACGAAGGTGACACCCATCAGCCACATGGTCTGAGCCGATCCAGAGCCTGGCGCGGCGGCTCGGAGATCCGCAAGCACCGCGTAGGAAGTCCAGCCTGAAGCGGCTCCTCCGAAATAGAAGCTCATCCCAAAGCAGGCGATGGCCGGGATCATGAACCAGTAGCTCAGCATGTTGAGCACCGGAAAGGCCATGTCGTCGGCCCCAATCATCAGCGGGATCAGGAAGTTGCCGAAGGCACCCGCCAGCACCGGGATGATGACCAGGAAAATCATCACGGTGGCGTGCATGGTGAAGAGCATCGTGTAGAACTCGGGCGAGATTTGGCCTCCGGCGTTGGCGAAGAGCGGCCCGAAGATGGGCATTGAGGTCCACGGAAACGCCAATTGCCAGCGGACACCCAAGGCCAACGCGCCGCCGAGCATCAGCATCAGCAGCGTCGTGAACAGAAACTGCTTGCCGATCATCTTGTGGTCGGTCGAAAAGACATACTTCTGAATGAACGACTGCTCGTGATGCCCGTGAGCACCCTGAGCGTGTTCCTGTTCGTGCCCATGTTCCTGGGCGACTCCCGCGGCACTCATATTATTCGTCCTTCTTCGCCACGGCGCTGGGGGTCGCGTGGCCGTCATAGTTCTGGTCGGCTTGCAGCTTCTTCAAATACGCCTCGTATTCGACTTCGCGTTCGGAGGTCAGTTGTGCTCGCATTTTGTAATGTCCCCAGCCGCACAGCTCGGCGCAGGTCAGTTCAAAGATCCCCTGCTTCTCGGCCTTGAACCAGATCGGAATGATTTGGCCTGGAATGGCGTCTTGTTTGACTCGCAGGTGCGGCAGGAAGAACGAGTGTTGCACGTCTCCGCTGCGAAGCTGAATCATCACCGCACGATTGATCGGCGCATGTAGATCGTTGACATCGTATAAGTCATCGGGCTGTGGCTTGAGTTGCAGCTTCTTGCCGGGAGCCGGGTATCGAATCCGCCACTCAAACTGCCGAGCGGTCACTTCCGCGATCGGAGCATCGCGGGCTTCTTTCGGAAAGTACGCCTGCACGCGGAACAACGCCCAGACGTCCATTTGATACAGGGCGAGGAACAATAAAATTACGGAAGGCACGACCGACCAAATCACTTCCAGACTATGACTGCCGTGACTGAACCAGGCTCGCTCGTCTTTGCTGTGCGACGCACGCCACAGGACGTAAACCAGCGCGATCTGAGTCCCGATGAAGACTGCCGTGACGATGTAGAGGATCAGATAAAACAGGTTGTCGATCCGCTGCCCCAATTCGGTCACCGACGCTCCCGGAAACCACCAACCCAACGAGGGTGTCATCGACGCGACGATCGAATAGATGATCGCCACGATCGGCCAGAAGACAAAAAACGCACACCAAAACTTACGCACGGTAAAACTCCCGCGTTGTGGAACCGAATTTTCGCCACCGGGTTTGTCCCTGTGGTTTAGTGGCCTTTACGCTCCTCAATGAATCTATGGGTCGGTAGTAGTGCAAAAGCCGCTAAACCACCGGGACAAGCCCGGCGGCGGAAAAGTGCTTTGGAAATCTAATTCGCGTTCCCATGTTCGCTCGGTTGTCCCGCTACGCTGTGAGCCTTCGCCGCCTTGCGAGGCACCGACTCAAACGGAACGGACAGTACATAGTTCACCAAGTCCCAGATTTGCTCCGGCTTAACGGTCGCGGCCACCGGTGGCATTGGAGTCCCTTTGATCCCTTGCGAGATGCGGCGATAGATATCGATCGGCCGCCGGCCGCCGCGATAAATGCCGCGTGTCAAATCACGCGGCTTGATCGGTTGATCCCAAGCGTCGTGTAATCCACGCTTCTCATAGAACCCACCTGCGGCATCATTCTTCTGAAAATCTTCCGTTTGAAAGCCGTTGCCTCGTCCTGTCGGACCATGACAGTTAATGCACTTGCCACCGTCCGTTTTCACGAACAGCGCCTTACCACGCTCGCGAGATGCTACCGTGTCTGGCACACGCGGCACTGGCGGCATGATGACCGTGTCCGCCGTCTCCGCCCCTTCCCAAGCCGAGACCATGTCGCCAGTCACGGTCTCGATAAACGCCGCCAAACCTTCCGTCGGGTTCGCCACGTATTCCTCAAGTTGCTTAGCAATTTGATTTTCGATTTCGCTGGTACTTGCCTTGGATTCCTTCGCTTCCTTTCGGGCACGATCGGCGGCGTAGTCGTTCTTCAAATCCTTGAGTAACTGCACTTCCAGTTCGCCGCGCATCGCCAGCCATCGGATATATTCGACGATCACCGCCAACTCGTTGTCCTTGAGCATCGGCACGAATGACGGCATGTACGTTCCCGGAATGCCGTACGAGAGAATCCGCTTCAAGTCGTCGTGCGACGCCTTCGTGTCTTTGTTGGTCGAAGTGAACTTGAAGATACCCAGGCGATAATCGCGTGGCCGCGGGTTGAGATACTTCGCGGTTGTCCCATCGCCGTCACCGTTGATGCCGTGGCAGTGCTGGCAATGCCGAGCGTACAGCTTGCGACCATGCCGCAGATTCTGTCCGGCGACGACGAATTGGTCCCCCTCGGCCGGCGCAGTCTTGAGTGGAAGCAGTGTTTCAAAAGACTTCTCGCTGGGGTCGTAGCTGGCCAGCAAGAACGATTCTCCCTGGTTGGCTCCGGACGTGAACAGCAAACCGGCGCGACTGAGTTCCGGAGACTTCAAACTTTCGAGATCGCTGGTCTCCGCATTGAAATCGACAATCACCGACCGGCCATCGACGGACTTCACTTTGCCTTCAGCCTTGCCGTAATTCACCGGCAACTTCAACCACGCGACGCTGTCCAGCGGTGTGCCGAAGTGTTCTTCCAAAGTCTTTTCCACGACTGCTCGTGCCTTGCGATGAACCGGGTTCGCGATGGCAGCATTCTGAGCGAACCGCATCTTCGATGCGTCCTCAGCACATCCGGCCACGGCACCAGCCAGCACCACGACCAATAATTGCCACACTCGCGCGATCACGAAACGATCCTCCAGTAGCCGAAGTCGCCAGACTTCGGGCGCACTCTGGCGAGTGCGGCTACAAATCACAGTCCAAACTTCTTCGCGTCCGCCTTGATCTCGACGGCTGCGTTGTCACCACTCTTGATGATGACGCTGTATTTCGATTCCAACAGTCCCGGCTTCCCACCGTCTCCCCGCTCGTGCCAGACCTTGAACTGATATTTTCCCGCCGGCAGACCTTCAATCTTGAAGTTCCCATCCGCGTCCGACACGGCCGCGAACGGATGATCCAAAACCAAGTGATACGCGTTCATCCAAGCGTGCAAGTCACATTTGACGGAGAACGGTTCGCGTTCCGGCCGTTTGTAAACCAGCTTGATACCCGTTCGATCGTTGGGCGAGATGGCGTTATTGACGTTGCCATTGCGATTGCCAACACAGCGAGTGTTGTGCAGCACGCCGTCATCGTTCATCAGCCGGACAGTCTGTCCGACTTGGCAGAACAGCGCGTGCGTCGTGAAGCGGCAATTCTTCTGATCGAATTGGATGTCCTGGGCGGGCAGCGCAGCTTTGAAACCAGCCGGAGCCTTGTCGAGAAACACGAACACATTCGCCACTCCTTTACCTTCACTGACGACCAAGTCCTCCTTGGGAATGTCGCCTTCTTTCGAGCAGACACTGGGGTCTTTGTCGGCGGTCCCCATTTTGTAGATTACTCCCGGCGTGGGGCGTGACCCGTCAAAAACGATTCGACCGATCAGTGCTCCGACGCCGCCCGCACCGGGCGCGGCCGCACCATCAGCAGTCGCTGGCTTGTCGCCATCAACTTTCGCGATCGCCGATTCAGCGGGCTTCACCCGCACCGAAGGTTCGGCGTGAGCACCCGTATCGAGCTTGCCACAACCAACCGCAAGCGTCAGCAATCCTGCGCACGCCGTCATTGTCCAACAGAATTTCGAGTCGACCTTTTTCATCAGTTGCCTCCTTCCTTCGAGCCGCCTTTGGCTGGAGCCGCATCGGCGGGAGTGGGGGCCGCCGCGAGCGGCAGCTTGCCTTCTTTTTCCAGCAGTCGCATGTAGTTCAACAGCGCGTCGCGCACCCCAACCACTTGGTCGAGCGGGTCGGTGTCCATCAGCGGCGGGAATTGTTTCTGGTCCTTGCGGAACACTGGTGGCATCGACGTGTACGGCGTAATCCACGCCGGCTTGTGGAGCCAAAGCATCAACCAATCCGGTCGCAGGCGATCCGCCACAACTTCCAAGTTGGGGCCGCGAATATCCTTCTTCGGGTCCGAGCCTTTGTATTCCTGGCCGGCGACCGAGTGACACTTGATGCAGATCGGCGCGTTGAGGACTCGCCACGACTCCTGCAAATAATCCCCCGGCCGTTGTGGATGTCGTTCGTGATATCGTTCATTCGCGGCCGACAAGTACTCCGGGTTCCGCTGCGGCACGTTCTGATACGGATACGACACGCCGTCATACGCCGCGAAGTAGTTCGCCAGAGCTTGGGCTTCCGCATCGGTCATGTTGAACTTCGGCATTCGCAAGACCGTCACATGCCGCAGTTGTTTGGGGTTCTTCAAGAACGAATACAACCACGGCGTCTGGACCTTAATCCCTTCCTGATACAGCGGCGGCGGCGACATCTGCCAGGCATTGGCTTCCGCATCGCCTGTCTTGATGTCTCCAACCAACCATTCGGCGAATGATCCACCGCGGGCTGGCTTTTCTGAAACCAATTGTGCTTCTGGGACGATGACGCGTTGCGGTGCCCATTGCAGCTTTCCGCCGATGTCGATTGTCTCCCACAAGTCGTAGCCGTATTCGCGCTCTTCGGGATCATCATCCGGCTTCGGCCGTGACGAGGACAATCCCTTGAACATCACAACTGGCAAGGTTTCGGTGCTGTCCGTCTTTTTAACGACGTGCGTCTTCCCGGTCAGTGCCTTGCGCGGTGGCTTGAGCTTCATCAGTAGCTCGAAGCCTTCGGGATGGTCCTCGACACCCATTTCGGATGCGAGAATTTCTTCCAGCTTGGTCGCGTAGGAAATCTCCGGCAGGTCGATGATGTGGCATCCCGTGCAATTGAATTTTTGCAGCAGCCGTTCCCCTTCGACTTTCGCCAGTTCGGCCCCCTTCGGCCGATACTGATACTTCTCGGCCGGCGGTCTCGCGACGAGGCCCAGCACGAATGTCGAGATGGCTTCAATCTCTTGCTCGTTGAGCGGGAACTTCGGCATCCGCAACCGTTCGTCGTAGAACTTGGTCTCAGTCTTTTCGTAGTCATAGCTACGCGGGTCGCGGAGCTTTTGCCAGATGAAACCGGGGCGTCCGTGATGCAACAAGCTCTCGTAGAAGAACGCCGCGCCGAGTTCATTGGATTCTTGTTCGTGGTTATCAAAGTCGCCGGCCGCGGCGTTTCTGATCGCATTTTCGACGCGAGTCTTAGTCGAACTGCCGTCCGGCTCTCCGTGATGATGAAGGTATTCTTCGATATGCTCTGGCGCGAGTCGCGACGGGTCTTTCAAGCCCCAATCTTGCAACGCGGTGCCGATCGGTCGAGCAGTGTCGAATCCAGGGATATCGTGGCAGCCGTAGCAGCCGTAGCGTGAAATCGTCACTCGGCCGAGATAGTTCATCTTCCGATTTCGCCACTCATCGTCGGAGAACGCCGCGCCTTCGGTATTCGCCAGGAGTTCAATCTCGTCACCCTTTACCGTCTCGCGAGCATACGGGTACTTACGATCTTTCATCACATTTGCGGCTTGCTCCGGCGTCACGGTCTTGCGTCGCCAGAGCAGCATCTCGACGAGCTTGTCCAGCTCGGCGTCGGTGATTTCGATGGCGTCGTATTTTCCTTTTTCGCCAGTCAGCAAATACGCCGCGATGTCGGCGGCCGGGTCGATCGTCTTGCCGTCTGGCTGCTTGATCGGGTCGAGAAACAAGTCCGGCATCTTCGTGCGCGGATGATGCCGTTCCGGATCGCGAATCCAGGTGTAGAGCCAGTTGAAACCATCCTCACCCGGTTGCAGTTTGGCTTTAATCTTCGACAGATTGGGGCCGAACTCCGCTTTCGTGCCTTTGAATCGCTCCGCGTCGTGGCTGTGGCAAGCGAGGCAACCCTTTTGGGCAAAAGCTGTTTCGCCACGATTGATTCGAGCAGCGTGATTCTCATCGGATTCATCAATCTTGCCCGACTCGTCGAACTTCAATCCCGGCAAGTCCAGTTTCAATTTCTGTTTTTCGTCCTGTTCAATCTCTCCCGACTTGTCGAACAAGTATTGCGCCATTGCTGCAAGCTCGGCTTTCGAGAACTGCTTGCCGTGGTCATCACTGTTGTTCGTCAAGTTAAAGAACTGCGGCATGGCAGTCTTGGGCCGGAAGCGCTTCGGATCTTCGGTCCAGTGCGTCAGCCACTCGCGAGTCGTCTTTTTGGCGATGTGCTTCAGGCTCGGACCAACTTTCCGCTCGACGCCGGCCACCGCTTTCGGATCGTCGGCAATCTTTTTGGCTTCGGCGGGACTCTGCGGTTCGAGCCGTAGATCGGGGCCGACCGGTTTTCCGGCATCGAAGCCGTTGATCTCGTGGCAGCCGAAGCAGCCGTATTTCTTGATGAGCTGCCAGCCTTCGTAAGCCTTCGGAGCGGTTGCTCCGAACTTCGTGTTTTGGCCGAGTTCGATGACCGAGTGGTGACACTTCAAACAAGCGGACTCACGCAGCCGAGCTGGCTGCATCGGATATTCCCAGAAGTGATTGTTGAACCACTTGAAGTCGTGCTCCCATTCGTGGGCCTGATGGGGATCGTTGGGCGTGTGAGACGCATTCGTAAAACTGGTCGCCGAACCTTGTCCGTCGTGGCACGACGTGCAACCAAAGTCATTGAGCGGATGGGGGCTGGCCGCCGTCAAATACACGTCCGGCCGCGGGTGCGTCGAAAACGGATGCTCGTATGTTCCGTTCTTACCGTCGCCATGCGGGAAATCGAGCACATCGCCTTCGCCGACACGATCAATCGCCAAGTGGCAGGTGCGGCAGCGGTCAAACCGCGCCGTCTTGGCCATGCCCAGCGTGATCTTCATATCCGGCAACCAATCCTGCTGGATTTTGATGTGCGAGTTGAAGCCATCGGCAATCGGCTGCTCCATGAGCCAGCGTTTGAAAGATTTTCCGAAACCCTCCGGTTCAATGCGATCCTTGGCCTTCTCTAACCGCAGGATGTCCGATTCAAACGTTTTGACCTCAGCGGCTGCGGCGTCTCGGGCTTTCGTTTTTTCTTTCAATGCGGCGATAGCCGTGCTGCGGTCGGCGTCACGACGATCAAGTTCCGCTTCCAAGTCTGCCACGACTTTTTGCTGGTCATTGAAGTTCTTCAGCAAGGCGGCCGACTTTTCCCGAGAGGCTGGAGTGACCTGACCATCTCGAGAAACCTGATCGCGAATTCCGAGGTCAAAGTCCGCACGAGCGACGTCACGAAAGGCTCGGTTCTCACGCACCTTCCGCATCTGCATCAAATAATCGTTGTCGAGCTTCTTGATCGTCGCTTCCCGCTCGGCCAGGTCGTGCACCGCCTGTTTCACCTGTTCCGTTTGCGTCTGCTTCGCGGCCTGCAAATCGCTGAGCTTCGCTTCGTAGGACTTCTCTAACTTCGCGGCCGACTTCGCTCCGGTGCCGATGGTCACGCCGGTGAGTTTCGCCTTCTCGACATTTTCTTCGGCGACAATTTTGTCGGCTTCCAGTTGGAAGAACTGATGCTGATACGCTCGCCACTCATCGTGGTGGTCGAAGTACATCATCAGCAGCGTCGCCACGAACAGCACGATCATGCTGACGGCGAACCACCGGTGCATCTTGGGAAGCGGACGTAAGTAATCTTCGGTCGCTGGCATGTTTGTGGCGCACGCGGCTCGCGTACGTTTCATCCTCAAAAATCGGCACACGCAAACCGCGTGCGCCACGGATCAGACGTTAAAGAACCACTCCGGTATCGCGATGAAATACTTCAAGTTGACGGCCCAGCGGAGCACCATCTTCAAGGGCAGGGCCGCCATCATCAGCACCAAGTTCGAGAACACCATAAACCGCAGGAAACCCATGCGGAGGAAAAACTTCTTGAAGACCGTCATGGCCATCACCATCGGCAGCACGCCCAGATAAACGCCGATGGCGACAAACCCGACGAGTTCACGCAAGAGGATGTACGGAGCCTGCGTCCAAAAATCTGCCCCTGCGGGGGCCATCGGTAACGGCTGGCCGATGCCGTACCAGAAGTACTCAGACAAGTTGACGTTGTTCAGAGCCTCCAACTTGTGGACGTCCCAGAATTCGTAAATGCCGAAGACGTTCCAATTCGGACCGCGCAAGAACGTTCCCAAAATGATCATCCCGACCCACAGTGGCAGAAAGCCAAACATGAAGGTGGTGATCGCGAACTTCCGCTCATTGAACGTGTAGTAGCCGTTGCCGAGCTTGTTGAAGTCGATGTACGGGATAGCCATCATCCCGCCAAGAATTACGCTGGGGAATACAACGCCCGCCAGCCACGGATCGTAGTAGACCAGCATTTCCTGCAAGCCCAGGAAGTACCACGGAGCCTTCGACGGGTTCGGCGTCTTCACGGCCGATGCCGGTTCTTCCAACGGAGCCTGCAACGCAATACCCCATAGGATGAGCAGGGCCGTCACCGCGATCATGCAGATCATCTCGGTGTAAACAAGGTCCGGCCACGTCAGCACTTTCTCGTTGTTCTCAGCTTCGATCGGCCCCTTGCCCAATGCAGACCGGCGGTCGTTCTCATTGGCTCGATAGAAGAACAGCCAAGTGAAAAAGCCGACGATAAACAACATGGCCACGATCGGCACGTTGTCCGGCTTGCCGACGATTTGACGAAAGTCCCAGTCCGTCAGACTGACGCACAGAAACAACAGAGACAGATTGAGCAACACCCAGCCGACGCTCGGCTTCGCCAGCCAATTCCGCAGCAGCAGCATTCCGATGAAACCGAAAGTTGTCACCGCAAAATATCGGCGGGCATCCGCCACGACAAAGTCGATCGCCGACTTAGCAAAGTCGGGCATCACGAACCACCGCAACGCCTCAGGGACGCTCGCGCAGGTCAAGTGAGTGACCGAGACTAGCAACAGCGCGATCGAATACATCGCCCAAACGGCAGCATTCGGCATGCCCATTCCGCCCAGGAATTCGGGCAGTCGGAAATGGCAATCTCTGTGATATGACTTCCACGTCCACACCGCGTTCATGGCAAACAGAATCAGATACAGCCACCCCAAGCCATACAGGACGCTCGGCGTGACATTCGGATGCGGGTCCGTCGATCCCAGAGTCAAGCAGGAAGTGATCAGCGACAAAGAGTTCATCGAAATTTCCGTGCTCAGAATTCCTACAGTGGCTGACTAATCCCACCGTCTTTACGGACTCGCCAGAAGTGAATGGCGATCAAGCCAGCCGCCGCCAACGGGATCGCGACACAGTGCAGGATGTAGAAGCGATTCAGAGTTTCTTCGCCGACGAAGCGGCTGCCCAGCAACAAAAAGCGAGCATCGCTGGCATTAGTGATGAGGTCATATCCACCGAGATTCAAAAACTGAAAACCGGGGCCTTCATGCCCCAGCACCGGCGTCGCGCGAGCCATGTTCGAGCCGACGGTGATGGCCCAAATCGCGAGCTGATCCCACGGCAGCAAGTAGCCCGTAAACGACAGCAGCAAAGTCAGCTTGAGCAAGATCACGCCGACGACCCAATTGAATTCTCGCGGCGGCTTGTAACTACCTGTCAGAAAGACGCGGTACATGTGCAGCCAAACCGTGATGACCATCGCGTGAGCGCCCCAGCGGTGAATCTCACGCATGATCCCCAAGGTCGTCACGTCGCGAAGAGCAAGGATGTCGTTGAATGCCCACTCCAGAGTCGGCCGGTAATAAAACATCAACAGCACGCCGGTGATCGTCTCAACCAGAAACAGGAAGAACGTAATCCCGCCCATGCACCAGGTGTAAGACAGCGCGATGCCCTGCTGCTTGATCGACACCGGATGCAGGTGCAGGAAGAAATTGGTCAGCATCACGACCACGCGGTTGCGGCGGTCATACGGAGCCGGATGCCGGAAGACACTCTTCCAGATTTGCGAATCGCGAATGTAATCACCGACCGACATGGATGCTGACTTTCCAATGCCAGACCTCCGAAACTTCACAAGTCTCGGAAGCGCTGTTTCAAGCAGTCAATTGATCGTTGGTTATTGGCTATTGGCCAGTGGTGATTTGCGAACGACCAATAGCCAATGACCAATTTCAGAAAACCGAAAAAATCCTTCTCAACAACAACTACGCCAATGCTCCATCCACGAACGAGTTCGAGTCTTCCCACTGCCCCATCTCTTCCTGGAACTTGACGCTCTTGTCGACCTCCAACTGTCCGTCTGACGCGAGCTTGATGCCCAGTCGTTCGAGCGGTCGCGGGGCAGGACCTTCAAAATTCACGCCATTGATGTAAAACCCAGAACCGTGGCATGGACACTTGTATTTTTGCTCCCCTTCGAGCCAGTTGGGCGTGCAGCCAAGATGCGTACAGACCGAGGCCAGGGCGTAAATCAGATTCCGACCTTTGTACTGATCGGTATGCACAATCCAGACACCACGAGCAGCTAGCCACTTCGTGCTGACACCACCCAACGGATAATCGCTCGCCGGTCCGATCTTGAACTTCGTCGGCGGCTCCACCAGCACATTCGGAAACATGAACCGCGCGAGATCGAGCAGCCAGATCAGCGATGTCGCAGCCATCGATCCGAATCCAATCGCCAGCGGCGAGAGACAGGCTGCGACAAAACTGCGACGATCGGTGCCAGAATTCTTTTTGTCTTTTGCCGCCGAGGGCTTCACAGGGATTGGCGGCAGAGTTGGCTTCACGGGGATTGCCGGAACTGCGGCGATTGCTGCACCGCCGCGCACCGCTATGAGCATTTCTTCCACGGAAGGTTTTGCACTACCGCTAACCGCGGCGACGGCCGGCTTCACACCGGCGTTCGCGACTGGAGACTCAGCAGTTGCCGTCGGAGCGGACGCGCCACCTTTGCCAGCGCGGATCGCCGCCAGAATGCCTGAAGTCGAGCCAGGCTTAGCAGCGGGAGCTGCCTTCGGCGCAGCGACAGGTTTTGGAACTGCCGCGTCGGCGGGCGCTTCAGCCGCTCCGCCTTTCGCGCCTTGAGCACGAATCGCGGCGAGAATATCGCTTGTTGATCCAGGTTTTGCCGCCGGAGCCACTTTCGGTTTCGGAGGCGCGGGTGCCGCCTCAACCACCGCAGGTGCGGGCACGGAGGACTCTACAACGGGAGCCGTGGGCGCAGGTGCGGCAACAGCATCGCTGCTCGCGCTAGGTTTCGCCGCTCGAATCTTGGCCATAATATCGGCCGTCGAAAGTTTTGGTTCAGACATGTCTCTTCGCACGCTCAAAAGGGACCGCTCGTACTGTGGCAGTCAAAGGAGGTGAGATTAAGAGTTCCCGATTCTTGCAATCGCACCGCGAGCCAGCAACCTTTCGGAATCACAGTCACGCGAGATTTCCCAAACTCAGGACGAGCCTCAAAATGAAGTTCTCAGGGCTGAGAAGATCAACAATGCCGAGCGACCCGTGATGAGCAACGAGTGGAAATCAGCGACTTCGATTTCGGCCGAGCACGGAGTGTTACTTGACGAATTCGAGCGATTCATCCACCGCGACCCCGCGCGGCGCGGGTTGTGCGCCAGCGAACTCGACGCCGACGGCCGAGCTACCACATCACGACTGGGAGCCGGTCAGCTTGCCGCCGCCGCGACCGACCTGGCACAAAATGCTCGCAGAGTCGCCATTGTCACCGGCTTTTTCATTCCGCACGCTCAGCCGCCATGCGCCGAGACCGACGGTCCGCTGGGAAGTTTGTTTCTCGCTCACTGCCTGCAAGCCCTCGGCATCGACGCAGCCGTCATCACCGACGACCCCTGTGCTGCCGCTGTCCGAGCAACCGCCAAAGGCATTGGTTTTCCCCTGGATCGCGTCTTCATCTCACCGCTCAAAGCCGAAAGTTGGTGCGATGAGTTCTTGCAATCCGAGTTCGCTCATGGCCTGACACACTTGATCGCCGTCGAACGGGTCGGGCCGAGTCACACAACGGAGTCGGTGGGACTGAGGAGCGAGCACGACAAAGTTGCCGACATGTCGTCACTCCACGCTTTCATTGCCGACGTTGCTACCGAGTATCACGGTCGCTGTCACAACATGCGTGGCGTTTGCATCGACGCTCACACTGCTCCGCTGCATTTGCTGTTTGAGTGTTTGCCAAACATTCATCCGACGGCTCGGACGATCGGCGTCGGCGACGGCGGGAACGAGATCGGCATGGGTGCGATTCCGTGGGCCGAACTGCGTCGCCGCTTGGCCGGCGAACATGCGGGGCGTGTTCCGTGTCGCATCGCTTGTGACTTCAACATCGTCGCCGGGACTAGTAACTGGGGAGCGATGGCGCTTGCTGCTGGAGTTTGCCTGCTGCGGAATCGACTCGATGTCTTGCAGTCGTGGACTCGCGAGCGACATCTTGAGTGGTTGGAACATCTCGTGGAGAATGGCCCGGCGGTGGACGGAGTCACGAGCCGCCGTGAAGCGACCGTGGACGGCTTGCCGTTTTTGACCTACATCCAGCCATGGGAGGGCATCCTGCGCCGTTTTTCGGAGACGCACGCGAACCGCGTCTGACTACAGGATTTCCAGCGACGGCATTGGTGCATCGACAATCACACGCTTCGCAATTTGCATTGCGATGTTCTCGGTAATGCGCAGCAGGTGCGGTTTTACGGGATTGTCGTCTTCGAACAGTGAGGCAATTTGACCGTCGTCGCCGCGCACGCGAATCGTCACATCGATGGGGATTTCGCCGAGGAATGGCAGTCCGAGTTCTGCGGCTTTGGCTTGCGCGCCACCGCGTCCAAAGATGTCGCCCGACATGTTCTCGACGATGCCGAGCACGGGGATTTTGACTTGATCGAACATGCTGATCGCCTTGACGGCATCGAGCAGCGCAACCTTCTGCGGCGTGCAAACCACAACTGCTCCAGCTAAACCGAGCAGTTGCGAGAGCGTCAATGACACGTCTCCCGTTCCCGGCGGCAAGTCTATGATGAGGTAGTCGAGTTCACCCCAATCGGTTTCTTGCAGGAACTGCGTGAGTAGCTTGTGCAGCATCGGGCCGCGCCAGATGACCGCCTGGTTCTCGCGGATCAGAAAGCCGATCGAGAGGACTTTCATTCCGTCGGCGTCGATCGGTTCCAGACGCTGAACCTTCTGCCCGTTGGGAAGTTCAACCTCGCGAACGATCGGCGTCCCCTTCGCGCCGGTGAGCAACGGAATGCTCGGCCCGTAAACGTCGGCGTCGAGCAGTCCGACTTTCGCTCCGAAATGTTTCAGGCCGTAGGCCAGAGATGCCGCCGTTGTGCTCTTGCCGACACCACCTTTGCCGCTTCCGACCGCGACGACGTTCTTGATGCGCAGCCCGATCTTCCCACCGGTTTCGCGGCCGAGCACTTGCCACGAGTACGTGACGTCGACCCTGCGACCGCCGGTTGAACTGCCCAGCGCGCTGGCGATCAAGTTACCAATGCGTTCTCGCTTCGGGTAGGCCGGGGTTGGGAGTTGCACTTCGATCTTGATGGCATCGGCCGTCGTCTGCACGGACCGGATCAGGCCCAGTCGATCGAAAGAGATTTCAAGTTCAGGATCAGTGAGTTGCCCGAGTTTCGAGCGGATTTCAGCGTCTGTCATGGTCTCATTACTGGCAAGTTTCGAGGAATGGTTTGGGGGCTTTGAGTTGTAGCGGCCTCACCGACGACGAACAACAAGCACCATTTTGTCACACGGGTCCAATCACGCCCTTCTCCCCCCGGGAGAAGGTGGCCGAAGGCCGGATGAGGGACTCCATGAGAATGAAAGTCTCCGTGATGTTCGGATCCCTCATCCCGGCCCTCTCTCAAAGGGAGAGGGAGAAAGCCAAGCCAAAAGACCGGTCACTCCGATTTTAAAAACAGTCGTCTGCATGCCCGCGAGAGTTGCTCACCGGACACATCGCCGACCAAGACTTCGCGCACCCCGACGTCGCGCAGAGTCCATTCCAGATCACCCACGTCCGGAGGACACAGCGCGATCACCGACGGGACTTTCGGCGGCATGACCAGTTTGCTCAGCCATTGCAGGCATTCCGCCGGGTCTTCCGGCAGGTCGAAGACCAGGACATCCGCCATCGGAGGAAACGCGAACGCCGAGAATTCGCTCAAGCTCCGGCAACCACGCACACGCACCGATTCGTTTCGGAACTGGCGTTGCAACTCAGGCTCCCAGCGAGGCCGAGACTCAAACACCACAATCGTCCGCACAGAATTGGACACGGCAGGCTCGTTGGCGATGAAACTCCGCCGCTACTTGTTGCCCTTGAACGCACCCTGCATGCGGACCAATTCGAGCGGTGACAGTTTTTTACCGTCGGCCACCGTGGGTGCCGCCGGCTTCGGCACTTCGGCTGCCGGGGCAGACTCAGCAGCAGCAGGAGCGGCCGACGCTTGAGGTGCCTCCCCCGATTTTGCGGCTTGCTGCTGGCGGATCATTTCAATCGGCGACAATTTCTTGCCTTCGCCACTGGCCGTGGGAGTTGGAGCGGCAGCCGGATTGCTCGCAGCTCCACTCGCTTTGGCCGCACTCTGCTGACGAACCAAATCCAGAGGGCTGAGCTTCGCTCCACCAGTCGCCGGTGCGGATGCCGGCTTCGCACCGGCCGCACCTTGCTTGCGGATCAAATCCAGCGGACTGGCTTTCTTTTCGGTCGCGGTCGCGGTCGCGTCGGGCTTCGCGGCCGGAGCGGACTTCGCGACTGGCGATTCTTTCGCCGGCTTCTCTTCGGCTTTTTTCTTCGGGGTTGGAGCGTCTATCACCGTCAAATACGCAGGATCAATGTCGTACCAGGCAATGTCCGCCGGGCCGTCGAATAACACGAGTGCTCGGCAACTCATGTTGACCGTCTTGACGACGCCGGTCAGCCCATCGAAGCGGCGGAGCTCCGCCACTCCCGGTTTCACGACGACATACTTGTCGGTGTACTGCTTCTTCAGCAACTCGGCTTGTTCAAATCGAGCAGACATGGCGTGGCAGCGTTCTCTTTGAAAGCGATTGGAAAATCGAAAGAGCAGATATTACTGAGGCAATCGGCGGATGAAAACCAATCGTAACTCACGGCTTTTGCTTCTCGGCCAGCCGTTCGAAGTGCAACCGGCCGACGTGCCACATGTAATTCGGGCCGTAGCTGGCGGTGCGTCCCCAACGGTTGGCGGTCGCGGCTCGAAAGTGCGGCAATGCCTCCTTCGGACGCTTGAAGGCGTCATGCCATAAACCGAGGTACAGCTCAATGTAAAACAATCGCTGCTCACGGACGTTCTGGGGCAACTTCGCATCGACCGACTTCAGCAGATCATCCGGCGTGAGTTCTGCCTCGAACAGCCGATAAATCGTCGGCATCGGTTCGCGGTCATCCTTTTTGTATTTGAGCAGTCCAGCTCGCGCCTTTTCGGTACCCAGGGTCGGAGCTTGAGCGATGTACCTCCACAATCCCGCTTCGCGATCGACATCGTCGGTGACGAAAAACTTGTCGAACTGAGTGGCCGATTTCTGCGGCTGCTCGGCATAAAAGTACGCGATGCCGAGTCGCCAATGAGAGGCGTCGAGCGCCTGGTCCAGCTCACTCATGCGTTCGTAGTCGCGAACCGACTTGGCGAATTCTCCTCGAAAGAAGTGCAAATCACCTCGCTTGGAAAGCAGCGACACGCTGTCGGGCATTGCATCAAGATTTTTTGACAGGTCGGCCAGATCGTCAGCCCATTGCTTGCGCAACTTGGCCTGGTCATCTGCACTGAGCGGATGCTGGCGAGCATCGCTGCTGTCAACTTTCGGCTCATCCGCAGTCACGGCCGGCGTGTGTGCGAGTTGTCCGAGAGAAGCCAACAGAATGATCGCGTCTCGTACCCAAAAAACGGTCCTGCGTGTCTTCATTTACTTGCTCCCTGATTGGCAACGAGTCAGATTTCGATCTGCATCACGGAACTCAATTGGCGATCCGGCTGGAGTTCGCGCGAGTGTCTCGGCTCAATGAAAACCAGCCCCCAAGCAATCAGCACTCCTGCCAACAGCACGAGCGACAATTGCAAACGGTCGTGATGGTGAAATTGGATTTCCGGCAACAAGTCGCTGAGCGAGATGCAGAGAAAGACTCCTGCCGAAACAGCCAGCGCGGCTCCGAGGAAAGTGCCGTTCGCGGACAGCACGCTTTCCACCGCGAAAAACAAAATCACTCCGATGGGACACATCGCCGCGAACGCCATATTCGCCGCCATCCTGGAGCGGCGCGACCAACCCGACGAAGCCATCAACGTCGTAATCGACATCGCATCCAACGGCTTGTGCAGCGCGATTGCCATAAACGTCGCGACCCCCGCAACCCAAGTCGTCCCGCCCAGCGACATCTCGCTCTGCACGCTCGCAGCCAACGCCATGCCGTCGATTAACGTGTGAACCGTCAACCCAAAGCCGATCCCCGCCCAGCTCAGATTGTGCGCTGCGGGGGGGTCAACTCCGTGGCTCACATGACTGTGAGTTCCATCGTGATCGTGGTGATGGCCGTGATCGTGGACCAGACAGCCGGAATGTTCGCTTTCGGCGTTGCTGCCGGGTGCTTGCGCATCGTCTGGTTCGAGGGATGCGTGCTGGTGGAAATGAAACGCACGGATCAGGAAGAACATTCCCAGCAGGCCCGCCATCAGCCAGCTCGCGGCGGCGTGAACGTCATAGTTCAGCTTCTCGGTCGCGTGCGGCCACAAGTGAAAGACACCGACTCCCAACATCAATCCGGCCACAAAACTCATCAACAGATGCAACGCCCGATGAGTAAACCGCATCATCGCCGGAGCCAACCCGCCAGCCAGCGACGCCGCCATGATTAGCACGGAATAAAACGCCAAGTGAAATACCAGAGCCATCGTCGCCTCGCACGCCCTGCAAAAGCGACGCATCTTCCGGGGCAACACGCTCGATTTCCAGCGACCTCACGAATTTACCGTAGGCAGCCTTTCCGGTTCATCGGGAACTTTGGGGGAATCGTTAATTAAGGCCTTTTTTAGGGTGGTGTCAAAACTCGTGAGGTGGATGTGTTGAGGCATGGCCCCGATGTCCAAATGGTTGATTTGCCGTCCGTTTTTCGGATCAAATGCGGTGCTGAGGGAAACGGAGGCAGGCTCTGCTGGGAAGCAACCTGCCATGGGATATCTTGGTCTCCGATTCGCCAATGGCGTGTCAGGCCCTTGCCGAGACGACTCGACAAGGGCCGTTTGCTTTCTCGGCACATTGGACCTCGCAGCCATGCCTCACAAAATCCACGACCATTTCAGACAGAATCCACTTTCATAACACCAGCCCCAGAGGTTCCCGTTGAACCCTTTTTCGTCACGGTTTGATACGTTGTACGCAGTACGGCGCGTCGCACGGTTTGCAGGCGAGGGCCTGCGACGACCGGAATCTCGCACTGCACTTGAACCGGTACAGCTCAAGGACAGTGATCGACGTATGCGGAATCCTGAACGATGAAGCTGGGGAATCCGAACTCGTCTGAATAGGCAGTCGTGCCGAGGGCCAAAACGGGAATCAAGGCGAGTGCAAACAGGCGTTTCATGACAATCCCCTGCTTTTGAAGTCAATCAAGCTGAGGGCGGCGAATCAGGGGCGGCGGCTTCTAGACATCGACGCAGTCTTCCTATTTTCGCATCAACATCAGAGTGAACAAGGCGATGGAAAAAGTCCAGTATTCTCCTGAAAAACTCACGACTCTGGTTCGCGAACTTTTTCAGGCCGCAGGTGTCGAGGGGGCTGAAGCCAACGAAATCGCGACGAGTTTGGTCGAGTCCAACCTTTGCGGGCACGAATCTCATGGCGTGCTCCGCGTGGCGGATTACCTCGAAGGATTGCGAACCGGCGAGCTGTGTGGCGGGGTCGAGTGGCAGGTGCTGACTGAAACTCCGGCCGTCCTGGTGGCTGATGGTCGACGCGGTTTCGGACAAGTATTGGCTCGCAGATTGGTCGTCTCCCTGGCGGAGAAGTGCCGACCGCTGGGGATCGCGTGTGGCACTTTGAAAAACTGTGGCCACGTCGGTCGGCTGGCGGAATGGGTGGAGCTGGCGGCTCGACTCGGCTTAGCGGCGATGATGTCAGTGAATGACAACGGGGTGCTGAAGTGTGTCGCTCCTCCGGGAGGACTCGAGGCGCGGATCAGCACGAACCCACTCGGACTCGCGGTGCCGACCAGTGGTGAACCACTGGTGCTCGACCTTTCGACCAGCGTTGTGGCGAATGGCAAAGTCAAAGCCAAACTGCTGGCGGGTGAGCCGTGTCCCTCCGGATGGCTGCAAGACGCGAAGGGAAATCCAACGACCGACCCAGCCGACCGGTTCAGCGAGAATCCAGGCACGCTGCTGCCGTTGGGGGGTGTTGCTCACGGCTACAAAGGCTTCGGCTTGGGACTACTGTTGGATGTGCTGGTGGGCGGACTGTCGGGAGGTTGGTGCCCTCCGGCCGATCCTTCCGAGACGGGGACCAATAACGTGTTGATGATCCTGTGGGACTCCGCACGATTCGCGGGCACACCGCATTTCCTCGGCGAGGCGGACAAACTGATCGACTACGTTCGCTCGACGCCCCGCAAGCCGGGAGTCGATCAGATCACGTTGCCCGGTGATCGCAGCGCGGCGATCCGTCGCGAACGACTTGCGAATGGGATTCCGCTCGACGCCGGAACCTGGAAGATATTGTGTAGCGCGGCGAAAAAACTGAGTGTCGCGCTGCCATGACTTCGTGGGAGAATTTCCAATGCCGTACCACGCGACGATTCGCAATGAGTCGTTCACCTTCGCCGACCTGCGCGAGTTGCTCGCGAAGGCGAACGAAGTGAAGTCGGGCGATCAACTCACCGGTTTGGCGGCTTCGAGCGCTCGGGAACGTGTCGCGGCGAAATGGGCGCTTGCCGACGTGACACTCGGCGAGATCGTCGCCAATCCGCTGATTGATCCGGATCACGACGACGTCTCGCGGATGATCCTCGACACTCAGGATCGAACAGCGTTCGAGGAACTCCGCTCACTGACGGTCGGTGAGTTTCGTGAGTTGCTGCTGTCTGAGCGTGCCGACGAAGCGACGTTGCGGCAATTGCGTTGGGCAATCACTCCAGAAATTGCGGCCGCCGTCGCGAAGTTGATGAGCAATCAAGACCTCGTGCTCGTGGCGGCGAAGTTTCGCAATGTGACGCGCTGCCGCAACACGCTGGGTGAACGTGGCGTGTTGGCGATTCGCGTGCAGCCGAATCATCCCAGCGACGACCTGCGCGGGATCGTGCTTTCCGCTTTAGATGGCCTGTTGTTCGGCTGCGGCGACGCGGTGATCGGCGTCAATCCGGCGGCCGAATCGGTCGAGAGTGTCGCCGCCATCGAACACACGTTGCAGCGGTTGATCGAAGTGCTGGGCGTGCCGACACAATCGTGTTGTCTCGCGCACATCAGCACTCAGTTGGCAGCGTTAGATTGTGGTGCTCCGATTGATTTGCTGTTTCAGTCAATCGCGGGCACGCAAGCGGCGAATGAATCTTTCGGTGTGACGCTGGCAATGCTGCGCGAGGGACGCGAGCGAGTAATCGAGCATCATGCGGTTCGCGGGCTAAACATCGCGAGCGAACGTCAAATGAATCGAGACTCGCACCCCGGCCCTCTCCCAAAGGGAGAGGGAGTAAGTCAGCCTCGCCCCTCGCTCCCCGTCACTCGCCCCTCGTCCCACAACGTCATGTATTTCGAGACGGGGCAGGGGAGCGCGCTCTCGGCGGAGGCTCATCACGGCGTCGATCAACTCACACTGGAGGCGCGGGCCTACGGAGTCGCTCGCGTGTTCGAGCCGTTCCTGGTCAACAGCGTGGTCGGGTTCATCGGGCCGGAGTACCTCGCCAACGAGCGGCAGATCATTCGAGCAGGACTCGAAGATCACTTCATGGGCAAGCTGCTGGGACTGCCGATGGGCTGCGATGTCTGCTACACGAATCATGCGGACGCGGATCAGAATTCGGCGGACAACTTGCTGATGCTGCTGACAGCGGCGGGCTGCAACTATTTCATGGGCGTCCCCTGCTCGGACGACGTGATGCTGAATTACCAATCGACCAGCTACCACGACGCGGCGGCGATGCGCGGACTGTTCGGCCTGCGACCAGCTCCGGAGTTTGAAGCCTGGCTGCAAGCGACCGGCGTGTTCGATGGTTCGCAGTTGGCAATCACCGGCGACGAGCCGCGACAACGATTGATTGCGCAGTTGGATCGCGTGCTGCACAGGTGACTCAACGATCCTCGTGACGCTCGCGAGCCAACTGCCGCGCGATGTACGAGCCGGCGTTTTAGTCGTCGCAGACGCAGGGGGTCAGTCCTTTTTCGAGCCGCTCCTGCCACGCGCTTGATTTGTACTTTCGCTTTGCGACTGCCCTGATGGCCGCCAAGATCTTGTCGAAGTCTTTGCCGTTCTTTTCGCCGAGTTCCTCGGCGATCGCTTTGCCGTAGTGGTTCAGGTGTTTCTTGTCGTCTCCGGGAGAATGACAGATCTCGCAACTGACTTTGTTGGTCTTCAACACGTCCTTGTACACGAAGTCAAACGCCTTCTTGTAAATTGGCCGTGCTTCGCTCGGACGTTCAGAGGCGAGAAGGAATGCGGTGGCCAGTGAACCGGCAAGACACAACGGTCGAAGCAGGAAATGAGTCACCATGACTGGCTCCCCAACTGCGAGGCAAGGAGTCTGATTACCCTAGACGTTCCGCGATCAACAACGGCGCATCCGTAGAATCATCACCGATGGTGATAGCCGTTCGCAGTCGAAGGGCAACTTCGTCGAACTTGGCTGGCGGGGCGAAGACTCGGACAAGCGGTTGGCCGTACGCGACCTCGTCACCGATGCGAACGAGATTTTCGAGGCCGACGCTGTGGTCAATTGGGTCGGTGAGCTGACGGCGGCCTCCGCCGAGGTCGATGATGATCCAGCCAAACGTCTCCGTGTCGATGGATTCGACGATCCCGGAACGCTCGCCACACAGATCGTGAGCCGGCGCGATCGGGCGTGGTGAGTCGAGTCGCCCGCCTTGGGCCGCGACCATTCGCTCGAAGCGTTCCAGCGCGCGGCCTGAGTCGAGTTCACGAAGCAATCGTGCTCTTGCTGCGGTGCGCGTGTCGGCAATCTTCGCGCTGACCAGGACATCCTCGCCGAGTTCTAACACGAGTTCGCGCAGATCACTCGGTCCTCCGCCGCGCAGGCAGTCGAGAGATTCTGCGATCTCAACGGCGTTGCCGGCCATGCGGCCGAGCGGTTGATTCATGTCGGTCAGGAAGGCGGTCGTCGCGACGCCCATCCGTTTTCCGACAGCGACCATGCCGACGGCCAGTTCGCGGGCGGTCGTTCGCGATTTCATGAACGCTCCGCGGCCGAACTTCACGTCGAGCACCAGTGCGTTCAAGCCCTCGGCCAACTTCTTGCTCATAATGCTGGCGGTGATCAGCGGCACGGACGGAACCGTCGCGGTCACATCGCGCAAAGCGTAAAGCTGCTGGTCGGCTGGGACTAACTCCGGCGTCGTGCCGGTGATGACGCAGCCGACCTGCTCGGTCAACCGTTGAATTTCTTCCAGCGACAAATTCGTGCGAAAGCCGGCAATGGATTCCAGCTTGTCGAGTGTGCCGCCGGTCGGGCCGAGTCCTCTGCCAGAGAGCATCGGCACGCAGACATCACAGCAGGCCAGCAGCGGCGCGAGCGGCAACGAGACTTTGTCGCCGATGCCGCCGGTCGAATGTTTGTCGACGCGCGGCAAACAGGTCGTTGGCCAGGTCAGCGTCACACCGGACCGCAACATGCTGTCGGTGAGCGCGGCGGTTTCGGCATCGGTCAATCCGCGCAGGAATATCGCGATCAGCAGCGCGGCCATTTGGTAGTCAGGGATGCGACCATGCACATGTCCGTCGATCAGAAACGCAATCTCCTCGACGGTCAGTTCGCCGGCGTCTCGTTTCTTCGCGATGAGTTGCGTGGGATTCATGAGTGGGGCGAGGGGCGAGGGACGAGGGGTGAGTTGGAAGTCCATTCCATCAGAAGGCGAGTGACCAGTTGGCGGAGATTCGGTTCGGCGTTCAAGGCGGCGTGGATGACTTCGCCGCTGGTGGTTTGTTGGACATCGTCGGAGCGGAAGACGTTGGTGACCATCGAGAACGCGATGACCGGCAAGCCGAGTTCTCCAGCAGCGAGCACTTCGGGGACGGTGGACATCCCCACGACGTCACCAAGCGTGCGCAGCCAATGGTACTCGGCACGGGTTTCGTAGTTCGGGCCGAGCATCGCGATGTAGATGCCACGCCGCAACGGGATGTCTTGATCGGACGCGATGCGTTCAGCAAGCGACATCAACCACGGATCGTAGAATGATCGGGATACCGTCGCTGTAGGATGGGCACTCTTGCCTGTCCCTTCCGGGCGGACGGGCAATCCGCCAATGGCGGACCATCCTCCGGCACCCATCAGGTTGATTTGGTCGTCGATCAGCAGCATGTCTCCGGAACGGAGCGACGGATTCAACCCACCGCTGGCGTTCGACAGAATCAAGAACGACACGCCAAGTTCGGCGAAGACTCGAATCGGAAACGTGATCTGCAAAAACGAGTACCCCTCGTAGGCGTGAAAGCGGCCGTCCATCGCGAGGATCGGGACGTCGGCCAATCGTCCGGCGAGCAGTCGGCCGCGATGTCCGTCGGCGGTTGAGCGAGCGAAATGTGGCAGGTCTCGGTAGTTCCATTCGGCTTCAATCGCGATGTGTTCGGCGAGCGATCCCAGTCCGGTGCCGAGGATAATCGCCGCTCGCGGACGCTCCGCCCAACCCGCACGGATAAGGGCAGCGGTTTCCGCAACGGCGGCAGCCAGTTGGTCGGCAGAGCGATTCATCGCGAGGATTCCTCAGCGTCGGCCATTGCGGTCGCGCCATTGCTGTTCCATCTGGCCGAGCTGCGATTCGATTTGCCGCTGCTCGTTAAGCGAGAGCAATTCGCCGCCGAAGCGGACTCGATAAAACTGCGCAACGACGTCTGAGGGAAGGCTCGACGAGTTGTCTGCCGAGAGCCGCTGCGACCACTCCGATTGCGAAGCGATCAGGAACTCGCGCGCAGTTTGAGCGGGCAGCGGTTCGAGGCCGGCAGTTCGCAGCAACCGCAGAAACCGTTCGTAGAATTCGACTCGCAGTCGTTGATCAACTGACTCGCCGTGCAGTCGTCGCAGCAGTCCCGACCACCAGCGCGACCAACGTGACCGCCAACCATCGCCGTTGTTCGTCGAGTTCTCGCTGGGAAGCAGCCAACTCAGAAAGTTCAGCAGGCGGACGAACCATCGTGACCGCGTCTCCGCAAGCATCCTTGAGCGGGAGGCCAACAGCAATGTTCCCACGAGGACACTGAGCACAACCACAATCGTCAAGCCGGCAATGACCTGACTACGCCGCCGCGAGAAGCCTCCGCTAGCACTTTCACCATTCCGAAAACCTTCGATGCTTTCTCGAAGACCCTCCCAAGCGGTCGTGCCCAATTCCTTGAGTGGCGTGTAGAGGTTACTGCTCTGGTCGTTGAATGACATACCGACAATTCGGTGTGACCAAATACTGGAGAACATGTCCGCCAGATTGCCGAACAGGCCTTTTTTCGGAGCGAGCGATTTGACACTGTCGGATCGACCAGCGGGAGTCGCATCGAGAACACGCCAGCGGCCGTTGAGCAAGGCTTCCACCCAAACGTGCGCGTGCCGGCCTTGTACGACGAAGTACCCCGTACTCTTGTTCAGATCGCCACCCTTGAAACCGCTGACCAGCCGAGCAGGAATACCGACCGCTCGCAGCATCAAGCCCAACGCCGAGCCGAAGTACTCGCAATGACCTTGCTTGCGGTTGAAGAGGAAGTCCTCGACGGCGTCGATCGACGGATCGTCCACAGACATGTCCAGCGTGTAGCCATACTCGCCAGAGTCCCGCAGGTGATCCAGGATGCGACGCGCCATCTCGGTTGGGTTTGAATTCGGAGCATCGGGCGGTTCGGCGATTTTCCGCGCCAAGGTTCTTAACCGTTCCAGGCCAGCGGGCAGGGCACGGTAGTATTCGACTTCATTGGGGAAGATCAAATTGCCGTGAGTGCCTCGTGGAAACGGCACATCGGCTTCGGGATATGGCTTCTCTGAATAAATCTTGTACTGCAATCGTTCACGGCCGGAGATGCCGTCGTCACGATACAAGACCGCTGTCAACCTCCGTTCGGTGAGGTGCGGCAATCGATGATCCAGCACTCCAGCCAGATGTTGTGGCATCGCGAACAAGATGCCCGAATCCATCGGCTCCATCCGAAACTCTTGCCGAATGCAATCGTCGACCGGAATTGACAACACATTCCTCGGCCCGTCATTTCGTCCTGTCGTGCCGACGCGCCACTTTCCGTTTTCATATTCGCCCATCACCGAACCACGAAAGATGGGTTCATCAAACCCCTGTCGTGCGGCATGCGTGACGATGTCGATGGGTTGATTGGCGACCTGATCGAACAACCGCACCTCGAGCACGGTGTTTGTTGCTTCCAGGATTTGGCCGATGTCGCCGAGTTGCACCTCTTCAGCGAATCCGCTCTGCAATGCTCGTAACGGCTGATCGGGAGCTTCGCCAAACGCCGACAAATTGCCGACCCAAATCCGTGGCGTGAACATGAAGAACAACATCCCCACGACAGCGGAAAGCATCACATTCGCCATCACCCCCGTAACGAACGGCCCACTCATCCAATGCAGTCGAGGATCAATTTGCATCGTGCTGATCGGCCGGCTGCGCTGATTCCAGCGGAAAACGTCTGCCGATTCCGAACGGACCAACTCGTCGCGAGCTTCGCCCTTCTGGTGCATTGCGAGCGGCACCGCATCCTCTTCGGCGTATCGCTGTCGAGCGCGGCTGACCGTGAAGATCGTCAACGTCCAAACGGAAGCGAACAGGAAGAAGACGCACATCAAACCAAAACCTCCCGCAGAGGTGAGCACAGCTCCAATCGCGACATGCAGCACCGACAGCAAACACATGGTCCAATACGTCCGAGACGTCTTGGCCATGAACAGCACGATCCATGTCAAGTAGACCAACAGGTGCGCAAGCGACAACAGCCGAGCTTCGATCAGGCCGCCGCTCAACTCCCAGCCGGCCAGACCAAACGACACCAGCCCCAGGACGTTGGCCCAACGGACTCGCAGATGAAACAGCTTCCAGCGATCCGTCAGAAACAACGCCAACAACGCCATCGGAATCGTGAAGGCGTCAGGGAAGGCCTCACCTTCGGCGAACGCCAGCATGCCGCTCGCCAACATCACCAAGCCGTACAAGCTGACTTGTAGAGCTTTCGTCATGTCAGCCCCTCCAGCACAAAGTACGGCGACAAGTCGCGGACCTCGGCCGACAGACACAACAATTCGACCGGTTCGGCAACGTCGCACGTGCGCGTCAGCAATTCACTGCGCGGCCGAGACGACACGACGACAACTCGCGAGCTTCCCGATATTCGTTGCATCGCCTCGTCGATCACCGGCCGAACATCCGCCATCGGCGAAGCGGACGCCAACGCCAATTGGTCCAGAGCTTGTTCTAAACTGGAAAGCTGATCCCAAACAAACGTCTGTAAGCCAACCACGATCATTCGCAGCCGCGCGTCGCGCGACTGCCGCAGGTTTTCGTGCAAGACCGTGGCCGCGAAACTGACCGCTAATTCGACTCGGTCCATATCCGATGTGGAGGGATGCGCGGGCTGCCACAACTCCACCAGCAACACCAGGTCGCGGTCGCGCGTTTGCTGAAACTCGCGCACCATCAGTTCGCCGCGCCGAGCGGTCGTGCGCCAGTGAATCGCTTTCGGATTGTCACCGAGACGATACTCACGAATGCGATGGAATTCGTCATCGAACAAACCTGCCCGCATCCGCCGCCGCTCCACCACTTCGGTGGCATTCCACAGATCGCTCCGCCACCGCGAAGTCATGCGGCCGACACGCGGATGCACGATCAGCTTGGCGAAGTCATTGAAGAGAAATCCGCGTTCGACCAGCCCCAGCGGAAAGTGAGTGGTCAACTCGAGGGGTCCGAACGAGTACTCCCCTCGCTGGCTGAATCGCACGAAATAGTGACCTCGCCGACTTTGCCTCGCCGGAACTCGGACAAACAATGCCGCCGCCTGAAAACGATCGCGAGCATGCGTGACTTGATCTCGCGCGGCCAACAACCAGGAGTTCAAAAACCACTTGTGATTCGCGACCTCGATTTCCACCGAAACCATTTCACCGGCCATCACGCGATGCGGCAAAACCCGCTTCGCGTGCGTACGCCGCACCATGGAAAACGCGATCCAGCCGTTGAGCACCCACGGACCAATCATCATCGCGAAGACGAACATCAGCATGTTCGTACGCCCGATGATTGAGCCAAGAAACATCACGCTCATGATCGTAATGTAGACAATCCCTTCGCGCGTGATCGCCATCCGATTTCGATTCCAAATCGGCCGGCGTGTCGCAGTCTGACGCGAACGTGCCAATGCAAGCAGTTGCGTGATTCCCCACAGCAACAGGCCAATCGCCAACAAGATCAGCACCCAACGGCTGAATCCGGCCCACTGCTGGGCCAGCCACGGCAAACGCTGCAGGCCAAGCAGCAAGCCTCCACCACAGATGATCGCCCCCACTCCGGCCAGAGGGGACCGGCGCTTCTCGTCGTCGTTGGGAAGCGATCCGTTCATGGCGTCAATGGATTGGGTTCGTGATGGCCATCGAAGACTTGTCGCAGTCTAGGAGTTCGCGCGTCAGACACCAGCGCGGCAAGATCGTTCTCGCTTTTGTCCGATTCACGCACACTGGGGTCGTTGCAAGACCACAGCGTGGTCATTGGCAATCTCCGGCTACTTCCGACTGTAGCAATTGCATGGAAAAAATCGCCCAGCTAGACTGCGTAGGCTGAGCAAGTACGGAGGTTCGAAGAAGAGATTGACCGGACGCCACAACCTATTTGAGCAGGAATGGTTCAGTGTTGTTTGCACCTTCGCGACGACATCAAAACCTGCCCGATGAGTATTGGGCCGTCTGGTTAAGTCGGTACCGGTCTCGGAGAGTGAGCGCCGATAGAGAAGGGAGAACCGATCGCGACCCTTCGCCAACATGCGGTCGAACCAATTTTCATGGAGTGTTTCTTGTGACTGAACGACAAATTTACCGCGTGAATGGAAAATCGAATCGCCGCTGGATGGCCTTGTGCGGCACCTCGATGTTGGCTTTGGGAACGACGCTGGTTTCTGGGACTTGGGCTTGGGATGACGCCAAGCCAGTGCAGCCCGCAGGACTGCGAGGCGTTTTGCCAATCGATGTTCCAGCGACGCTGGGCGAAGATGCGTTCGCAGTCTTGGACGGAAACTGGAAAGAGTGGGGCGAAAAGACCGCCGCCGAAGTCGCCAAACTGTACTCCGAAGAAACGCTGGGCATCGAGGCCCAGCGACAGCAGTTGGACGTCTTGAAAAAGAAGTTGCTGACGATGGAGACATCGCTCAGGGATGCTCGCTATCGCAGTATTCATGAACCGCTCGGCAGTCTTTACGCCGCTCTCAACCGGCGTGTGGCGATTACCGAAGCCGTGCTCGACACGCTGACAATCGATCCACAGAAATACGCCAGTGAACAACTCGAAGAGGCACGGCAGCAGGTCGCAAAATCTCTGAAGGATCTCGAAACCGAATTGAGCACCGTCAAAAACGGACCCGCATGGTTGGATTACGTCCGTTCTGCCGAGATCACAAAACTGGTCAGTGACAAGAAGGGGATGGAGGCGGTGCCGGTCCTCTCGGCGGTCCACCAAAAACTGTCTCCATCGGATGCCACGTCGCCAGAGATTCGCCAGTTCCTCGACGGATCGAAACTCGTCGCCTTGAGGCAATCGCTCGATGGATTCGTGAAACTCGCGGCCGCGGTGGATCAGCCGTACAACCCCGAAAAGCTGCGAGCCGAAGTCGTGGCGCTGGTCGCCTCGATCGAGAAATTCGAGGAGTCGCAATCGTCGACCGATGCGACTGCTGTCCGAAAGGCATTTGACGCGGTTCGCAAATCCTCACCCGACCGTGGCAATCGCGTCGCTGCGGCAATGTCCACGCATTACTTCAACTTCAACCTGCGTGTCGTGGCCAGCGAAAAGTTACTGTCAAAGCTCGCGTCTGAGTCGACCACCAAACAGGGACCAGTGAAGGATTTCATCCTCGGGGCGAACGTCACCGGAAATCAGACGACCACCGTGACGACTGGCATCGATCTGAAGCCCAGCAACGACGGCATCCGCCTGAATCTGGTGATTGATGGCGTCGCGAAGTCGAGTACTGTCGGCACCACCGATCAAGCCAATGTTTACACGTCCGGCCATCACGTTTTCAAAGCCTGGAAGCCAATTCTGTTTGATGGAAACAAGTTCACAACCGGTGCCGCGGATATTTCTGTACGGCCCCACAACCAGACGACCGGCGTGTCCACCAAGTACAGCAACATGTTTCTTTTTGGTGGCATCGCGGATTCCATCGCCAGGGGCGAAGTGGAGGACCGACGTGGTCAGACCGAAGCCATCGCGGCGCAACGAGTCTCCAGCAAAGTGCTGCCGGAGTTCAGCTCTGAGGTCGATGCCAAAGTCGGCGACCTCAACAAGGACTATGAAGCCAAGGTCAGTTCTAAACTGCGTGAAAAGGATTTGTACCCGTCGGCGGCCAGCTACCGTTCTTCGGAGGACGACCTGCGAATCAACACGCGATTGATGGCTGAACATGAATTGGCCGGCGGCGACGGGCCGTTCGTCGCCGTGCCCGGCAGCGGATTCGTGCTGGCCCTTCACGAATCGCTGCTCAACAACAGTCTGGACCGCCTGAAGATCGCCGGCCGTACGCTGTCCGAAGATGAACTCGGCAAGGAAATCGAGAACTCCTTTTCCGACCTCCTCGGCCGCAAGCTCAACATCTCGAAAAAGGTTGACGAGGCCGGCGAGAGCGCTAAAGAGCCTGCAACTTTCGTCTTCCCGGACAAAGATCCCCTCCGTTTCCGAGTCAACAAAGGTCAACTGACGCTCGCGATTCGGGCCGGGCTTAAGCAAAAGGACGAGGACATTCCGACCCAGGAAATCATCGTGCCGTTGATGTTCCGCGTCGAAGGCACCACCTTCGTTGTCGAAAGTGGTGAAGTGCAAGTCTCGCCAGTCGAAGCGCCAGCCAACGCCGGACTCCAACTCGCTCGTGCCGGAGTCGTGCGCAGCAAAGTGAAAAACGCGTTGCCGACTCGCAAGTTCGACCGCTTCATCAATATCGACAAGGACCGACAGACGCCAATCCAACTCGGCCTCGCGCAGGTCAAAGCAGCGGGTGGATGGTTGACGCTTTCCTTCGAGTAACTCGACAGCGTCGCTCGGATTTGTTGACATCTTGCAGGACCGGAACCGCTCGGCGATTCCGGTCCTGCTGCTTTTGAATGAGACCCCGCATGTCGCACGCCGATTCCGATTTGATCGTCACCGGACTCTGCAAAGAGTACGTCACCGCCACCGGTTCGCTGACCGTCTTGAGCGGCGTCGATCTGTCGCTGACTCACGGTGACGCGCTGGCGGTGACCGGGCCGTCGGGGTCCGGAAAAAGTTCACTGCTGTTTGTGCTCGGCGGCTTGGAGCGACCGACGCAAGGATCAGTGCGACTGCGCGGCCGAGACGTCTTCGCTGCGACCGAAACTGAGCTGGCCGCGTGGCGGCAGGAGTCCGTCGGCTTCGTCTTTCAGGAACATCACCTGCTGCCACAATGCACGGTGTTGGAGAATGTCTTGATTCCTCGATTGGCCGGGCCCGGCACAACGGCGGATGACGTCACCCGCGCGACGAAGTTGCTCGAACGAGTTGGGTTGCAGCAGCGTCTGGAACATCGTCCCGCGCAGTTGTCCGGTGGCGAAAGGCAGCGTGTCGCCGTCTGCCGAGCGCTCATCAATCAGCCCTCGCTCTTGCTCGCCGACGAACCGACCGGCAACCTCGATCGCGAAAACGCCGACTCGATCGGTAGCTTGTTGCTGGAACTCAGCCGCGACGTCGGCAGCGTGCTGATCTGCGTCACGCACAGTGCTGACTTGGCCGCCCGCTTTCCACGCCGCGCCGAACTCCGCGACGGACGGCTCACATCCCTTTGATTCGGGTTGACGGAGAGACCACACATGTTCGACCCTGCTTCCGGCCGCCGTAACTTCGCCAGCGACAATTATTCGGGGGTCTGCCCCCAAGCGTGGGACGCGATGGCCCGCGCGAATCAGGGACACGTCCCCTCCTACGGTGACGACGAATGGACCGCGAAGGCCGCTGACTTGCTGCGCGACTTGTTCGAGGTCAACTGCGAAGTCTTCTTCTCGTTCAACGGCACCGCCGCGAACGCGCTGGCACTGTCGGCCATGTGCCAGTCGTATCACAGCATCCTGTGCCACGAACTCGCTCACGCCGAAACCGACGAGTGCGGCGCGCCGGAATTCTTCTCCAACGGGTCGAAAATCCTCGTCGTGTCGGGTGAGGATGGCCGCATCCGACCGGAAGCCGTGTCGCACATGGTGCAGCGCCGGTGCGACATCCACTACCCGAAGCCGAAAGTCCTGAGCCTCACGCAAGCCACTGAACTTGGCACCGTTTACTCGGTCGATGACCTGCAAGCGTTGTTCGAGGCGGCGCGGCGGCACGACTTGCGAGTCCACATGGACGGTGCTCGCTTTGCCAACGCGGTGGCTTCGCTCGGCGTCGCCCCGAAGGACCTCACTTGGAAAGTCGGCGTCGATGTCCTGTGCTTCGGCGGCACGAAGAATGGCATGGCCGTCGGCGAGGCAATCATCTTTTTCAAAAAGGAACTCGCCCACGAGTTCGCGTATCGCTGCAAGCAATCGGGACAACTCGCGTCGAAGATGCGATTCCTTGCCGCGCCATGGGTCGGAATGCTGGAGTCCGGCGCGTGGCTGCGGAATGCCACGCAAGCCAATCGCATGGCCGAGCAACTCGAAGCGGGGTTGTCGGAAGTTCCCGGTGTCGAGTTCATCTCGCGCCGCCAAGCCAATTCGGTCTTCGTTCGACTGCACCCCGAAGTCGCGACTGCGCTGCGAACTCGCGGCTGGCGGTTTTACACATTCATCGGAGCCGGAGGCGCACGCTTCATGTGCTCGTGGGACACCGCTGAGTCCGACATCACCGCCCTCATCAACGACGTGCGAGAATTGATGGTCGCAAAGTCGTCAACGTAGCCGCTCGTGAGCCGTTGCCGAGCCATACTTCGCCGCCATTTTCCAGTGCAGCTTCGCGACTCTGGAACGATTTTCCGCTTCCGCCTTGTGGGCGAGTCGCTCGAACTTCGCGGCACGATCTGCCGTGGACTCCACGTCGCGAGTTGGCTCGCGCGGACTCCCGGCACACGAGCCGCTGATCGCCGCCGCATGACGCGAGAATCGCGAGGCTGGCTCCGGCCGATCCGGGACCGAGTTTAAGATCGCCTCGTCCATCTCGCGCAGGTCGATGACGGTCACGCCGACGGACATGGAATTCGAGGATCGCGACAAGCCCAGCGATGAACCGGGCTGATGAAACCCAAATCGAGATCGACTCGATTGAGCCGAGGAGACGCCGCCTAAAAAAGTTCGGCCGCGATCCGGCACCGCGACGGAAGTCGCCACCGAGGTCGTCCCGACAACCGGTTGCTGCACGACGAATTGCTGAGCGTACACTGTGACACTCGGCATCGTACAAAACAGGAATGCTAACAGATTCGCACGCATGGGGACTTCCTGTTGTCTGATAGGACTTATCGGACCTATTCGACGTATCGCGGACCATTAATTCTGCGGCGGAACCGTTCCCGGCGGCGCGACGACCGGTGCGGTTCCCGGAGGGACAGTTCCCGTCGGCGGGACTCCTGTCGGCAATGTGCCAGAAGATTGGCCGCCGGGACTTGACCCATCAGGCGGCGGTGATCCCAACTTCTTGAGATTGTCGATGACCGTGCTGGACACCGAGACCGACCCTTCGAAGTTCGTGCCGCTACCGCTCACTTTGAGCGTACTGAGCACCGAGTCGATGTCCGGAAACATCAACTTCAAAACCAACGCTTGTTGCTTGAGGTTGTCGATCCCCTTGTTCGCTTCGGCAAGAAGTTGCTGTGCGGCCAAGTCGGTTTTGCAGGTCACGGTCACTTTCAAATCCACACTAGACGGCATGTTGACGTCCATTCGGAATTTGGAAATGTCCTGAGCCAGCTTTTGGAGATTCTGGAACTGAGGCGACTGACCAAGCCCTCCCGGAAGCGTCGCTTGAGCGTCGGTTCCTTTTGGGGTCGCGACCATCGTGAAGTGTTGCTCCTTGGCGAAGTACCCCAGCAGGTCGTTGTTCTCGGCTTGGTCCTTCCGATCGATGATCTTCTCGATCTGCGATGGCTCACCCATCACGACATGGCGTTCGTCTCCGAAGAAAAAGGCTCCGCCCTTGGGGTCGGTGCTGACGTGGTAGCTCACGTCCTTGTGAGTCTTCGGAGGAAATTGCTGGCGAATCTGATCCAACGTCTTGCCGCCATACGGCTGCTTCAGCCGCAGGATCACCACGCCATCCTGAACCCCGCTGCGGTTACCGCCACCCATCCCCGGAATTCCCATTCCGGGCATACCCATCATGGGGTTCCCCTCTATCGGACCACCGGGCTGCGCAGCCTTGGCGGCATTGGGATCGGACTTGATCGCGGCGAAGACATGCTCCACCTCGGTGATCGGGAAGCCCAGCGACTTCTCCATCTCATCGAAGCCTTGTTTCGCCTGCGGATTCTGAAAGACCGACACCAACAGCGGCGAAGCGATGATGTCCGCTGGCCGAGCCGCGATGAACAACTCGGCATCCGACGGAGCAAACGCGATGAACTCGCCCGACGCACTGCGAATGCCTCCTGCTCCGCCTGGCAGATTCATCAGCAAATACACGAGTCCGCCGACCAGCGCGAGCGCCGCCACGCTGCCTCCGATGATGGCCAGCAACGGCCCCGCGGAACTCTTATTGGAGCGGCCCTTCTTTCCCTTGCCACCCTTCTTTGTCGAGCCGCCGCTCTTCGAACGCAGCGTGCTGCGTGCCGGCCGCTCCTCTTCTTCGTCCTGCGAGTCCTCGTCCTCCGGAGCTTCGTAATCGTCTTCGGCCAGATCGTCGAACGCGTCGAGGAAGTCTTCTTCTCCCGCCTTCTTCTTCGGCGGAGCATTCACCGGGAACGGCTTCTTGCACTTCGGGCAGCCAACCTTCTTGCCGGCCGGAGGAGCCGCTTTCAATTTCAACTTCACTTTGCAATGCGGACATTGAACGCTGATGGGATCGGCCATGAAAACATCCTCGGCACAAGAGTCGGAGCAGTTCGTGTCGGATGCTACGCCGCGCGCGAGTCACTCACAAGCACCGAAGACTCGACAGCGCGAGTTCACGGCGACACGACCACGGCTTGGTACGATGGCCGCCTCCGGCCGTCCGCAATTAAAAACGAAATCCAATCAGGACGGCCGAGGGCGGCTATCCTCCGGTCCGCGCAACAACGAAGCTGTGTCCCGATGAACGTGTCGTAAATTTCAAACGATTGGATTCGTAGGAGCCATCATGCCTCAGCTCACTTCAACTCTGTCCCGCCGCAATCTGTTGACCTCCGCCGCAATGGCCACTGGGCTCGCGATGCTGTCCGACGCCGTCGCGAAGGAAAACAATCCCGCTGCGAATGTCGTCGATCGCGGAGCCGACATCAAAATCAAATCGCTGCGAGGCTTTCGAGTCGGCACGAAGGCGTACCTTAAGATTGAGACCAACCACGGCATCACCGGCTGGGGTGAAGTGACGGGTCTCGATCCGAATGTCGCGATCGCGTTGGCTCAATCGCTGTTTGAGTTGCTCGACGGCGAGAACCCGACGCGGATCGAGCATCTGTGGCAGAAGTTGTATCGTTCGCATCGCGATATGCGTGGCGGGCCGTTCATGACGCATGTGATCGCGGCGATCGACGTGGCGTTGTGGGACATCACCGGCAAGGCGTGGGGCGTGCCGGTCTATCGACTGCTCGGTGGACCGACGCGCGACAAGGTCCGCATGTATCCACACGCAAAGGCTCACAAGGCCGGCACCGGCGGGCCGCATCCGTACTCCGGCAATCCGCCCGACATTGAAAACCTCGTCAAGATGGTCAAGGACTCGCGCGAACGAGTCGGCAAGGACGGCACCGTGATGTTCGACGCGCACTGCGCGATCCCGCCCGCGATGCTGATTCAATTCGCGAACGCCATCGAACCGTATGACATCCTGTTCCTGGAAGAGGTCGCCGTCCCCGGCAATATCGAAGTCTTCAAGCGGCTGAAGCAGCACATCAAAATCCCAATGGCCACCGGCGAGCGCGACCGCACGATCTGGGAAATGCTGCCCTACCTCCACGAGCGTTGCATCGACATCCTGCAACCCGACTGTGCCCACACCGGCGGCATCACGCAGATGAAAAAGATCGCGACGCTCGCCGAGGCATACTTCGTCCCGCTGGCCCCGCACTGCACCTGCTCGGAACTCGGCCTCTCTGCCAGCCTCCACGCGGCGTTCGCGGTCCCGTTCCTCTTGATCCACGAAGGCTACCTCGACGGCCACCTGATGCCCGCCGGAGTCGCTCGCAAAAGCTGGGACCAAGACAAAGACGGCTACGCGAGTTTGCCCCAAGGCCCCGGCCTCGGCGTGACCGTCGATGAGTCGATGTTCGAGAAGGTCAACGCCGACCCGAAACGCGTCTTCAAATGGCCGAAGCCAACGCTGCCGGACGGCGCGGTGCGGGATTACTGATTGGATCGAATGAATTCCGATCGAACGTCCATGTGAGGGAGCTAGGCATCCCTGTCGCTGGGCGGAATCTTACGACGCGAACCGACCAAAAAGTGTCCGACACGAAAAAGGAACCATGCGCCATAGCCACCAACAGAAGCACCGAGTCCGATTGCGATAAAGAGCGTTTTGCCACGGTCGAGAAGTGAAATCGTCATCGGCAACGCAATGATCGCTCCGATAGCGAAGAAGGCGATGATGCAAACCATGAACTTTCTAGATTCGCGTGCCACGGAATCCCTCTTGGTGCCTTTTTCGTTTAAAACATTAGAACCAAAAAGGCACGAAGGCACAAAGAGGAAAGGCAAGCCGTCACTTGCTTGCTCGGCGTCGGGTTGAAACCATGTCTGCCCGGATGGTTTCCACGATTCACCACTCGAAAGGTTTGACCGTGAAGATTCGATTGGCTCTGTGCTTGATGGTTGTTGGTTTCGGATTCGGTTTGAACGGCTCGTCCGCAAAGGCTGCTGATCCGTGGATTGTGTTCGAGGGAGGCGACGGGCCGGGCAAGGGGAAGCACATCGTGCTCATCAGCGGCGATGACGAGTATCGCTCGGAAGAAGCGCTGCCGCAGTTGGCGAAGATTCTCTCCAAGCATCACGGCTTCAAATGCACGGTGCTGTTCCCGATTGATCCGGCGGATGGCTCGATCAAGCCGGATCATCAGACCAACATTCCGGGGACCGAGTCGTTGAAGACGGCCGATCTGGCGATTCTGGGACTGCGGTTCCGCAATCTGCCGGATGAGCAGATGCAGCCGTTCGTCGATTACATCGAAGCGGGCAAGCCGGTGATCGGCCTGCGGACTTCGACGCACGCTTTCAACATTCCGAAAGGCCGCAAGTTCGAGAAGTACGGCTGGACCTACGGCGGCAAAGAGTACGAGCAAGGCTTCGGTCGACAGGTGCTCGGTGAGACGTGGATCAGCCATCACGGGCATCACGCGGTCGAGGGAACTCGCGGCATCCTGGTGAAGGACCAAACTGCGCACCCGATTCTGTGCGGACTCAAAGACGGAGACATCTTCGGCACGACGGACGTTTACGGCGTGCGGTTGCCGCTACCAGGAGACAGTCAACCGCTGGTCCTCGGTCAAGTCACCGAGACGCTCAAAGACGACAGCAAGCCGGTCGAGGGAAAGAAGAACGACCCGCTGATGCCAGTCGCCTGGACCAAGTCGTACAAAAGCGAGAGCGGCAAAGTCGCTCGCGTCTTCACGACCACGATGGGAGCCTCCGAAGACCTGCTGTGGGAGGGAACTCGCCGATTGATCGTCAACGCCGCCTTCTGGTGTTTGTTGATGGAAGACAAGATTTTACCGAAGTCGAAGGTCGATCTGGTCGGCGACTTCAAACCGCTGCGATTCAAATTCGGTGGCTTCAGGAAAGGCGTGAAGCCGGAAGACCTGCTGAAGTGATCGCTGCGAGAAATCAAAAAGCCCGGTGGTCCTCGCGGATCACCGGGCTTTTTTGTGCTCATTGCTAAACTGGCCGGCTATTTCGCAGCGACGAGTTGCTTGGCCTTCTTCGGGTCTTTGTCGGCTCGGCGTCGTTCAACGACCTCGTCCTGCAGGCTACGCGGGAGCAGCTTGTACCGGCAGAACTCCATCGTGAAGCCACCCTTGCCTTGGGTCATCGAGCGAAGCTCGTTGGCGTAGTCGAACATTTCGGCCAGCGGGACTTCGGCGTTGACGACACCGATGCCCATATTGGTCGCCGTCTCGGTGATCAAGCCTCGCTTGCTGCTCAAGTGGCCGCAGACGCCTCCTTGGTATTCCTCGGGGACTTCGACTTCCAGCTTCATGATCGGCTCGAGCAGGCCGAGATGCGCGTCCTTTAGGATTTCTCGCATCGCCGATTGACCGCAGATGCGGAACGCCATTTCGGATGAATCGACATCATGATAGCTGCCGTCTTCCAGTTCGATTTGCACGCCGACCACTTCGCATTCACAGAGCGGACCCTTCACCAACGAGAGCTGCATTCCGTCATCAACTGGCTTGATGTATTCCTTCGGAATACGGCCCTGCGTAACTTCGTTGAGGAAGACGTATGTCTCCGCAGAGCCTTCCGGCAGCGGGGTCATCTTGCCGACGATGTGAGCGTATTGGCCCGAACCGCCGGTCTGCTTCTTGTGCTTGTAGTTGAAGGCGACCGCCTTGGTCGGCGTCTCTTTGTAGGCGACTTTCGGTTCGCCGACGATGCACTCGACTTTGTACTCGCGCTTGATCCGCTCGGTGTAGATTTCGAGATGCAATTGTCCCATGCCGGCGATGAGAGTCTCACCGGTTTCCGGATCGGACTGCACATGGAAAGTCGGGTCTTCGCGACGGAAGCGTTCCAGTGCCTTCGACAACCTGTCGGCCCCGTCGCGTTCAGCGGCTTCGATCGAGAGGCGGATGACCGGATCCGGAACAAAGATGCTTTCGAGCGCGTAGTTGACGTGTTCGCCACAGTATGTGTCACCCGATGCGCACTCGACTCCGACGGCCGCAACGATGTCGCCGGGGCCGGCGATATCGATGTCTGCGCGATTATTCGCGTGCATGCGAACGATGCGGCCGAAGCGTTGTCGTTTGCCAGTACGGGTGTTGGTGTAGCTTTCGCCTTTGACCATGCTCCCTTGGTAAATCCGCATGAAGGTCAACTGCCCGAATTGTTCGACGACGGTTTTGAATGCCATGCAAACCAGCGGATCTTTGTCGCTCTTGGTGAGCGTGATCTTGGCGGCGTCTTCGGCTTCGCCTTCGACTTTCTTGTGGTCGATGTTCGTCACAAGGACCGTACGATCCAGCGGGCTGGGCAGGTAATACGTCACTGCGTCGAGCAGCTCTTGCACGCCCTTGTTGCGATACGCTGTCCCCATCATGACCGGAGTGATCTCTTGCGAGAGGGTCGCTTCGCGGATCAACGTCCGAATTTGATCGACGGGAATTTCACGCTCTTCGAGCAGCGATTCCATCAAACTGTCATCGAACATCGAGAGCGCTTCGAGCATCTCTTGCCGAGCGGTCGAGGCTTGTTCGGTGTAGCCTTCGGGAATCGCTTCGCGGCGAGTGGTTTCACCATCCTCGCCATCAAAGTAGATCGCCTGCATCGTGACGAGGTCGATCACACCTGCGAAGTCAGACTCGGCACCCATCGGAAGCTGAATCGGCACCGGGGTGACATGTAGTTTGTCTTTGATTTGTTGAGTGACTTTGAACGGGTTGGCTCCGACGCGATCCATCTTGTTAATGAACGCGATCCGCGGAATGCGATACCGCTTCATCTGACGATCGACGGTCAGCGATTGGCTCTGCACGCCGCCGACGGCGCACAGCACCAGCACGGCTCCGTCGAGTACGCGCAGCGAGCGTTCGACTTCGACGGTGAAGTCCACGTGGCCTGGCGTGTCGATCAGGTTGACGGTGTAGTCGCCCCACTGCACCTGCGTCGCGGCGGCGGTGATAGTGATACCCTTCTCGCGTTCCAGCTCCATGTGGTCCATCGTGGCCCCACCGTCACGGCCTTTGACCTCGTGCATCGCGTGAATGCGACCGGAGTAAAACAGGATGCGTTCAGACAAGGTGGTCTTGCCGGAGTCGATGTGGGCCGAGATGCCGATGTTGCGAACTTTCGTGAGGTCAGACATGGAACGTCACCCTGGGGTTGGGAGCCTTTCAAACTGAATCATTCTTGGTTCGGCCGCCGGAACGTCCAGTGGCCTTTGGTTGTAAAAACACCATCAGTCGCGAGGCCCTTGGGCTTCTTGACTCGGAGAACAAACTGGTCGTCGTTGGGAACTTGGCAGGCACTGCGAGATCAATCTCGCGGTGTAGCCGGGAAAGGCATCTCGACTTGGCCAACTCTGTTGGCCCAGGAGACTCTGCGAAGAAACCAGGAACGGGCGAAAGAGTGGCGGGCGAGACGCTAGCTCAGGAGCATCTCAAACTGATTGATTGGTAAGAATTTCACCGCAACCATGATCAGCTCTCGTCAATGCGCCTGAATCAATCCTGGTGAGCAACTTGGGTGGGTTTCGCGGCCAATGTCCGACGTTGAGTAACACCCCTCGACCAACAAGGTCCGCGAAAAGGGTCGGCAAAGTACCGTTCTTTTCGACATCTGAAAAGAGGAATCTTCGGTTTTCATCGAAGATTTGTGAAATTTGGCCCTCGCCAATCTTGGAGGAATCGGCCAGTTTGCCGGACTCACAAAGGCATCGTCTCCAGCAACACAGTGCCAGCCGTAGGCTCAATGACGACAGGTCCGCAGGCGGCCGGGATCACCAGCGACTCGCCGGCGGCCAATGGTTCGCGCCCCGTGGAGGACACAATTTGCGCGTGGCCGTCGATCAGCGACAGGATGCGACAGCGATCTTCCTCCGGCAATCGAAAGTGAGTTGCCTGTTTGTGACAACGCCAAACAAAGTGCTCTGTTCGGATCAACTCCTCACTGAGTCCGTTGGCCGCGGCCAGCTGTTGCGGTGCCAGCGGTGAGACCGGACCACAGGTGAAGTCGATGCACTGCAATGCAGATTCAACATGCAGCGGGCGCAAGCGGCCGTGTGTGTCGCGGCGGTTCCAGTCGAACAGTCGAAAAGTCACGTCGCTGGGTTGCTGAATTTCGGCGAGAGCAACACCGGCTCCGATTGCGTGAACCGTGCCAGCCGGAACCGAGATCACGTCACCGACACGTGCGGGAATCGAGTGCAAACACTGCTCGACAGTGCCAGCCGCGAGATGCTGTTCGAGTGTGGCGCGGTCGACGCCCGATCTTAGACCGACAAACAAGCGGCGATTCGGCTCAGCGGCAAGGATCAACCACGCTTCGGATTTGCCGTGCTGACCGGGAGCCAGCGTCGCGGCCTGGGCGTCGTTCGGGTGAACTTGAACAGACATCGTCTCAGCGGCATCGAGGAACTTGAACAACAGAGGAAACTGCCCACAGGCCGCGTGTCTGCCGAGCAATTCGTCGGGATGCTCGCACACCAAATCGTGAAGCGAGCGTCCGTCAAAGGGACCGCCGTGGACTCGGCTTTGATCTTCGCCGAGATCAACGACCTCCCAACTTTCCGCCCAACCGGTAGTGCTCTGATTCTGCTTTCGCCACAAATTGGCCAATCGCTGCCCGCCCCACGGGCGCTGTTTAAACAAGGGCAGCAAGCGGAGTGGCGGCATCGTGCGAAGTACGCTCGAGAAGAAAATCAATGTTTACTCGTGAATCCGACACGGGACTATAGTCCGTCCCCTCAATTCACCGAAGACGACTCGCTGGGGATTCTCTCACGGCGAGCATCCACAAAGTCACGAACACAAGGAGGTGACTTATGCCGACGAACGATCCGCCTTCCGGTCTGCCGCCTGGTGAGCTTCCGATGGTTGAAGTTTGGCTGGAGATCGGCGATTCGCTCCGCTTGGGCGATCGCGTCTTGCGAGTGCTCGACACTGAAGGCGAAGACACGATGCTGCGGTTGGAGCCTGCGACGCCAGAAGATGACGACGAAACTCGTTGGGCGGAGTTGCCACGTTGAGCGCGACGGGGCGGAGTCTTTGTTTAGGCCCCTGCGAGTATCGTTGATGCTCTTCGGGAAACCACGACAGCGGCCTGAAAAAGATTCCGGCCTCCTTTACACTCCCGCGACTATGACGCACTTCATTGAACGATTGAATGCCTCCGTGCGACGCACGGGGACGGCCGCGCTGGTGGGACTCGACCCGCGATTCGATCAGCTTCCTCAGAACGTGATTGCCGCTGCCAAACAGCGAGCGACCTCCGAACGAACGATCCAGGCGACGGCGTTTGAGGAATTCTGTTGCCGGATCATCGACGTCGTCGCCCCGCTGGTTCCGGCCGTGAAGCCGCAGGCGGCGTTCTTTGAGGAGCTTGGACCGGACGGCTGCGTCGCGCTGGCGAATGTCATGCGACATGCTCGGCGAGCTGGCTTGATCGTGATCTGCGATGCCAAGCGTGGCGACATCGGCTCGACGGCCGAGGCGTATGCTCGCGGCTATTTGGCAGGAGCCGACCCCAATGCGGCGGCTTGGGCGGCGGATGCGTTGACCGTGAATCCGTACCTCGGTCGCGACACGCTCGAACCGTTCGTGAAGGTCGCGGCGGAACGAGGAGCCGGGTTGTACGTCCTGGTCCGCACCAGCAATCCTGGAGCGGGGACGTTGCAGGATCGCGTGACCGACGGCACGCCGGTCTACCGGCACGTCGCGCGGATCGTCGAAGAGTTGTCGCTCGCGACGCTGTGCAAGTCGGGAGTCGCGGGTGATGACTTCGGCTGCGTCGGTGCGGTGGTTGGGGCGACCTATCCGCAGGAGTTGGCCGAACTGCGTGAAGTCATGCCGCATGTTCCATTGCTCGTGCCGGGCTACGGAGCTCAAGGTGGCAGCGCGGCGGATGTACTTGCCGCGTTCCGACCTGATGGGCTAGGCGGGCTCATCAACAGTTCGCGAGCGATCAACTTCGCTCACACGCGCGAACCATATCGCAGTCAGTTTGGCCCGGATCGCTGGGAAGACGCGGTCGCGGCAGCGACACGGGACATGATCGCCGAGTTGCACTTGTAGGATGGGCACTCTTGCCCGTCTGCTTCGTGGTGGAACACAGGACGGGCATTCGTGCCCATCCTACAATCGGCATCGTCGGCACGGTCTGAACAATTGGCGTGTTGCGTCCGATCAGCGTTTTGCGTTTGACCGTTGCTCCGCGAGCGACCGGTACTTCACGAAGGACCGGCGTTTTGCGTGTGATCCGCGTGTCGCGAAGATTGAGCATGTCTGCCGCGACGTCTGTGAGAATCGTGCGGAACGATCCGCAATTCATCAGTCTGAGCATCAAGCCGGTCGATCCGAGAATGCACTCAGTTCTCGCGAACCCGGTTGGACCGCAACCCGCGTTCGTGAGGGCCGTGCTGTGAAATCGAGTTGGGGGATCCGTTTCGCATTTCGAGCGACGGTCTCTTTCAGCCCGCCTTGTGAGTGTGCGCCCTCCAGGACCATGCCTTAAGTTGGGCCGGTCGTGGCGGCCCGGCGTTCAGCTCGGCGGGCGGTTCTTCGGGCGTAGCGGTCGCGGCGTTCTTCGCGGCGGTATTCGCGGATGGCTTCTGGGTGTGCGGCGGCCCATCGGTCGGGA
>CAMDRI010000002.1 GCA_945906725.1 Candidatus Kuenenia stuttgartensis
GATGGACTGGGCCGTTTTGGCAAAAGAGCGTGCAAGGCGTGATGCGGAATCGCGCGCTCGTGATGCCGCCGCTGAAGCGGAGTGGCTTGAGCAATGGCAACGTGCGGTGAGTCAGATCGAGCAAGTAACTGCTGAGGCCGAGTCAGCGGTTCGCGTGTTCGATTGGCTGTGATTCCGTCTCAGCAAACACAACGAAATTCACTTAGCGGACTTCAAGGTTCGGCTCGCGTCGCGCCACAATACCCGGCTCTTTTCGCAGCCAATAGCGGATATCACATGGGATGGCTGCTTGAACCACGCTCACAATTCCTTCTCGCGATTTTTTCATTGAGATTGTGGGAGCTAACCGTCGAGCGAGCCGGTACTGACAGGGTAGGGGGCTGGGCAAAAATCCGGCTCATCACCAACATCAGGCCGATGCTGTCCGCAGCCATGTTGCAGGCCGCTCAATTCGGTCATTCTGCGAGGAAATCAGTGCCAGCGACCCTCACACAAGACGTGAGCTAACGGGTACTCGGCGTCCACCAGCGAGCCGGGGTCGGCTTCAAAAATCCCGGACAGCCGATTGCCAATGAGATCGACGCAAGTTCTCACGCCATCAAACGCACGGGCTACGCACACACACGCTATCAACCCCTGCCAAGGGTCGTCTCGGCAGTAGTTCGTGCGCGCCGAACAGTGAGCACAACCCCTAAAATTGAAAATGGAACAAATCGCGGGGCAGGCGGGGGCGAGCTAGTTCCAGCCCCCTTTGGTGAAGGGTAGGACATACCCATTGACTACCCTCAACAGCCCAAACACTACCCCGCTTTGCCCTATTCAGTACCCCGCTGGTCCGGCAACACGGCTTCATGGTCATGGCTGTTCGGCAAGGTATCGCGTCTCAAATGTCATGCTTTCCACACAGACTCAACAAGCATCCGAATGGTCGCCCGAACATGCTCTGGCAACGTCGGCCATGCCGCCACCAACATCCTCAACGCGGGGTCCGTGATGTCATCCACACACACCCGGCCGAGCGGTAAGACAGACTGAATTCCGGTCGATTCCGGTAAGCCAGCCGGTAAGACACTCGGCATGCTCGCCACAACTCGTGGCTCGTCAGCAGTTCGGGAATCATCGAACTGGGTTTGAAGCCCAGGGCGGTCACCAGAGCCGCGAACACTCCCGAAGAGGTGGCAGGCTATTTCGCGGCGTGCAGAACTGCCAGCAGTGTGACCCGGGATTTCGCAAAAGACACCGACGTCACACCCTCGGTTCGGCACCTTCGAGGCGCGTCCATCACGATAAAAGTCGATACACTGCGGCTTGTCATCAGCTTGTCTCTTTGGTCGAGGAGATCGCCGTTGCTTGGTCGTTGGCGAATCGTTCTGTCCTTCATACTTCTGCTGGTCCATGCCGGGAACAGTCGCGCTGAGGACTCTGACTTTTTCAAGCAGCGGGTGCAGCCGTTGCTGGAACGTCGCTGCTACGAATGCCACAGCCATCGAGCCAAAGTGCTGCAAGGTGGTTTGACGCTCGATTCTCGCAGCGGCTGGGTGAAGGGGGGCGATTCTGGGACGGTGATTGTTCCGGGAAAGCCAGACGAGAGCCTGCTCATCAAAGCGGTGCGGCGCAAGAGCAAAGACTTGCTGATGCCGCCAAACGAGAAGCTGAAGGACGACGAGATCGACGTGCTGGTCGATTGGGTGCGTCGCGGAGCGGTCGACCCACGCGAGTCGCCGGACACCGAACTGAGTAGCGGTTCGTGGGCCGAAAAGCTTGCTGACCGACGAAAGCACTGGTGTTGGCAGCCGGTGAAACGACCGACTGTGCCGATCGTGATGGATGCATCCGCCACGGCGATTGACCGATTCTTGCTCGCGCGGATGAACTCAGCGGAACTTGAGCCGTCGCGGGAAGCGGATCGCTGGTCACTCGCACGACGGCTGTCGTTCGTGTTGACCGGGTTGCCTCCGGAATCGAGCGCTATTGAGAACTTCGTTGCCCATGATTCGCCGGATGCGTTTGAAAAACTCGTTGATCGCACGCTCGCTTCGCCGCACTTCGGCGAGCATTGGGCGCGGCACTGGATGGACCTCGTTCGATACAGCGACACGCACGGCTCTGAACACGATCCGCTGATCCCGCATGCGTGGCGATACCGCGACTACTTGGTCCGCGCCTTCAACGATGACCTACCGTACGACCGCCTCGTGCGAGAGCACCTGGCTGGCGACATGCTGCCGCCGCGCTGGAATCCGACGCTGGGCCTCAACGAGTCTCCGATCGGGACCGGCTGGTTTCGTTTCGTCGAGTTCTATCCGACGCCGATCGACGTGAAGAACGAGGAGATCGTCGTCGTCGATGCGCAGATCGACGCCTTCAGCAAGACGTTTCAGGGCCTGACGATCGCCTGTGCTCGCTGCCACGATCACAAGTTCGACGCAATCTCGGCTCAGGATTTCGCCGCGCTATACGGCATCTTCGCGAGCACACGCACGACAATGCACCGAGTCAACGACCAGGTCGCTCAACATGCGTTCGATCAGCAACTCGTCGACCTCAAACAACCGATTCGTCTCGCGATTGCTGATTTGTGGCGTGAGCAACTGAAGCACTGGCCAACCGCCCTCCTTGCCGCTCGTGACAAAGTTCACGAGCCTGATCCACCGAAGCCGGGCGAGAAGGACAAGCCCGCTGCGCTGCTGCCGCCACCGTTCGCGGCAGGAACACGATCACTCGAAGCGGAATCGTTTCGCTGGCTCGCGGCGTTGAAGGCTGCGAAGAGCAAATCGACTGAACCGCTGACTCGGATCACGCGACTGATTCCGCCACCACCCGTCGCTGGCGCAGCGACAGCCACCGATGCGATCGACTCGAAGTTGTGGACCGATCTGGCGAACGAGCGGCGGGCGTTTGTTGAACATCGAGCGGAAGCCGCCGGACGCTTCCACTGGTTTGCCGAGTTCACCGACACCGACACCGACACCGACACCGACACCGACACCGACACCGACACCGACACCGACACCGACACCGACACCGACACCGATCCTTCGGGGCTGCTGACGAAGAGCGGCGATTGGTTTGCCACCGACAACTTTCAGCGACCGAGCGTCACCGGCGACTTTGCGCTGTCGCCGGTCGGAAGCAACGCTCTCACGGCGATTCTGCCGAGCAGTCGTGCATCGCACCTGGTCAGCAACAAGCACGGTGTAACACTGCGGTCGCCGAATTTTATGCTCGACATGAAGTTCATCAGCGTGCTGGCGGGCGGGACGAATGACGCTCGCGTAAGGTTGGTCATCGAGAATTTCGTGGCCGATGGGGTGCTCTTCACACAAGTGATGCCGAAGCTGAATGACCCACGGCTGAAGTGGGTGACGCTCGGCATCCGCGAAGCCTGGGCCGGTCGCCGAGCGTATCTCGAAATCATTTCGCGTGACGAGATGCCATATCCCGGCAAGCATCCTGATGCGCGGATTCTCAATACGGACGGCCGCAGCGGCGTCGCAGTCCGGTCGGTCGCGTTTCACGATGTTCCCGGCGCACCTGAGTTGTCGTCGCCATTACCTGATGAACTTTGGCAGGCGGAACCGAATTGGCCGGCCCTCGCGAAGAAGCTGACGGCACTGGCCGACGACGCAATCAACGCCTGGGCGGACAACCGCTGCACCGACGAGCAAGCTCGATTCGTCGACGAGTTGCTGCGTACCGGCGTGCTGCTCAATGAAGCTCCAGCCGATCACGAGTTGGCGCGATTGGTCTCGCGGTATCGAGAACTCGAAGCACAAATCCCTGTACCGATACGAGTCGGAGGCGTCACCGACGAGCAAGGCTTCGACGAACGCCTCTTCCCTCGCGGCAATTATCGCCGCGCTGGCGCGACGGTGCCGCGTCGGTATTTAGAAGTACTGACAACTTCCGCCATCAGCCGGAACGCACTAGCGTCAGGTTCAATCGCTGGACAAAAACCGGACGCTAGTGCGTTCCGGATGATGACGGGCGCAATTGGCAGCGGCCGCCGCGAGCTGGCCGAGGCGGTCATCGATCCGCGTAATCCGCTGACCGCGCGTGTCATGGTCAATCGGCTATGGCAGCATGTGTTCGGAGTCGGACTGGTAAAGACCGTCGATAACTTCGGGGCACTTGGTGAGAAACCAAGTCATCCGGAGTTGCTCGATTGGCTGGCGGTGGAGTTCGTCGATTCGGGCTGGTCGATCAAGCACATGTTGCGATTGATGCTGACCAGCCGCGCATTTCAGCTTTCGACCGAAGCCACTCCTGTCGCGCGCGAACGCGACCCGAACAACCGGCTTCTCTCGCACGCCAGTGTGCGGCGATTGGAGGCCGAGTCGCTGCGCGATGCGCTACTGTTTGTCTCGAATCGATTGGACCGAACCCAAGGGGGACTCGGCATTCCATTGCCGCTGAGGACGGGATTCAAGGACTTCGAGAATCCGCTCTCTGGTCCGCCGGACGGCAACGGTCGTCGCAGCATCTATCTCGAAGCTCGCCGCAATTACCCGCAGCAACTGCTCATCGCGTTCGATCAGCCGAAGCCGGTCCTGACCGTCGGCGAACGCAACGTCACAAACGTGCCGGCTCAGAGTTTGGCTCTACTCAATGACGCTTTCGTCGGAGCACAATCGGGACTGTTGGCCGAACGGATTCGTTCGCAGCCAACTCCGGAATCTCGCATTGGGGCGTTGTGGCAGATCGCATTTTCTCGGCCAGTGACCGAGGCCGAAGTGGACCGCACCGTTGCTTTTCTGAAGTCTCAAGCCGCACTACTGGGAATCCCCAACGACCGCTGGCATTCCGACCAATATCTCTGGCATGAGTTGGCTCACGCATTGATCAACACGAAAGAGTTCTTGTACCTGCGCTAAGAAAGAGGAAGCGATGATCGACCGACGATGCCTGACTCGCCGTGACGCTCTGCAATTGAGCGCGATGGGCTTCGGTGCGCTCGCATTGCGGGGACTCTTGGCCGATCACGCACAGGCCGATGCACCGAATTCCTCGTTCCGCTGCCCGCACTTCGCACCGAAGGCCAAACGTGTCGTGATGCTGTTCATGGATGGCGGCGTGTCACAGGTCGATTCGTTCGATCCGAAGCCTCGGCTGACGGCCGAACACGGCCAGCCGTTCAAAATCAAGATCGAGACAACGCAGTTCGAGAACAACGGCTCGACTTTCGGTTCGCCATTCACGTTCAAGCAGCACGGTGATTCGGGCATTCCGGTCAGCAGCCTGTTTCCGCACATCGCTCAGCATGTCGATGACCTGTGCGTGATCCGCTCGATGCGGACGCCGTTCGGCGAGCACGCACAGTCGTGTTATATGCTGCACACCGGGCATCCACTGACGGGACATCCCAGCATGGGAGCATGGGTCTCGTACGGACTCGGCAGCGAATCTGCGAACTTGCCAAGCTTCGTCGTCGTCAACGGCGGACAGTTACCGTTGGGCGGGATCGCAAACTATTCGAGCGGCTTCCTGCCAGCCGTTCACGAGGCGTCGCTGTTTCACGTCGGCTTGAACACGCCCATCGTCGATAACATCCAACCGGACGACCCAAAGCCGGGCCAGCAGCTCAATAAACTGCGATTCATCGCCGACAACGACCGCGACTTCGCCAACCAAATCGGCAGCAGCGAGGAGCAAATCGAGTCGGCGATTCGCAATTACGAACTCGCCTTCGCGATGCAACGCTCGGTCCCCGAAGTCGCCGACTTTAAGGACGAGTCACCCGCGACGATCGAAGCGTACGGTCTCAATTCGTCGAATGCGTTCGAGGCTCGGTATGCTCGGCAGTGCCTACTGGCTCGGAGGCTGCTGGAACGCGGAGTTCGGTTTGTCGAGCTGACCTGCGTCGGCGGCATCCGCTTCGTGTCGCCGTGGGACTCGCACGACAACATCAAAGGGGATCATCAGAAGAATGCCGAGATTGTCGATCGCCCGATCGCCGCGCTGCTGGCCGATCTCAAGCAGCGCGGATTGCTCGACGACACGATCGTCGTTTGGACGGGCGAGTTCGGCCGCACTCCGTTCGCTCAAGGGAGTACCGGCCGCGATCACAATCCTCAAGGCTTCTCGCTGTGGCTTGCCGGCGGAGGCATTCGCGGCGGGATGACCTACGGAGCGACCGACGAGTACGGCTATCACGCCGTCGAAAACATTGTCACGCCGTATGACCTGCAGGCCACGCTGCTACACCAACTCGGCATCGACCACGAACGCCTGACCTTCCGCTTCGGCGGCCGAGATTTTCGCCTGACCGACGTGCATGGCAACGTCGTCCGCGAGATACTAACGTGACCAACCCGAGGAGATTGCCATGACCGTCCCGATTCAAACTTGCGACCAACTCCGCAGCAAAACATGCGTTCCCTGTGAAGGAGGCGTGCCCAAGCTGACTTTGGCCGAGGCCCAGGCTCAGATCAAACATCTGACCGGCTGGGAACTGACCGCGAACCACGAGCGCATCCGCAAATCGTGGGTCGTGAAGAACTACATGGCCGCGATGAATTTCCTGAATCACGTCGCGTGCATGGCCGAGTGCGAGGGACATCATCCCGACGTCCACCTCGAGAGCTATCGCAACGTGACCACCGAAATCTACACGCACGCGATCGGCGGCTTGTCGGAAAACGATTTCATCCTCGCTGCCAAGATCGACGCCCTACCGATCTCACTGAAATAGTAGCCCGGCTCAAAGCCGATGGCCGTTATCCCAACTCTTTCGTCGAAAGACACACATGCAAACTGTCCGTGACTACCTGCAAGCTCATCAGAACGACGCCCTCGAAACTCTGAAGTCACTGCTGCGAATCCCCAGCGTCAGCGCGATCACAGCTCACAAACCGGACGTGCGGCGCGCAGCGGAGTTCGTGCGCGATCAACTCGCGTCCGCGTCGCTGACCACGGAACTGGTCGAGACCGCCGGGCATCCGATCGTCTATGCCGAGTGGCTCAAAGCCGAGAAGCCGAACGCTCCGACCGTGCTGATCTACGGCCACTACGACGTGCAACCGCCCGATCCGCTCGACAAGTGGGTCACGCCTGCCTTTGAGCCGGACGTACGAGACGGCTGCATCTGGGCTCGCGGAGCCACCGACGACAAAGGCCAGATGCTGACACACGTCCTCTCGGTCGCCGCGTGGCTGAAGTCGACCGGCAAACTTCCGATCAACGTGAAGTTCGTCATCGAGGGCGAAGAAGAAGTCGGCAGCAACAATCTCGATGTCTTCCTCGCCGCCAATCGCGAGAAGTTGCGTTCCGACATCGCTGTCATCAGCGACACCAGCCAGTACGCGCCGAACATCCCTGCGATCACTTACGGCCTGCGCGGTATCCTCGCCTGCGAAGTCCGTCTGATCGGCCCGAAGCAGGACTTGCACAGCGGCATCTTCGGTGGAGCGATCACGAATCCCGCCACCGCGCTGGCGCGACTGATCGCCTCACTGCACGACACGAATGGCCGAATCCAAATCCCCGGCTTCTACGACGACGTCAAATCGCTGACCGACACCGAACGCGGTGGCTTCGCCGCCCTGCCGTTCAACGAGCGCGACTTCCTGGCCCGCGTCGGCGTCGAGAACAGTTGGGGCGAGATCGGCTTCACCTCGACTGAACGTCGTTGGGCGAGACCGACTTGCGAGATCAACGGCCTCACCTCCGGTTATCAAGGCGAAGGACCGAAGACGATCATCCCGTCGTGGGCGTTAGCGAAGATCACCTGCCGACTGGTCCCCAACCAAGACCCGCACAAGCTGACCAAGTCGCTCGGCCAGTTCTTGCAGCAACAGTTGCTACCCGGTTGCCGTTTGGAATTCGTCGAATCCCACGGCTGTCCTGGCTTCGTCGCCGACGCGAACAGCCTGTTCATGGATGCCGCCAAGAGCGCGATCCAAGAAGCCTTCGGCACGAAGCCGGTGATGATCCGCGAAGGTGGTTCGATCCCGGTCGTCGGCACGCTGAAGGAACTGCTCGGCGCGGACACACTGCTGCTCGGCTGGGGCCAGAACACCGACAACCTGCACAGCCCCAACGAACATTTTGCGGTTGCCGACTTCCACCGCGGCACGCTGGCCAGCGCGCTGCTGTGGCAACGGATCGCAGATCGCTGCGCGTCGCAATGACGAATCAGTGTTCTGAATGATTAAACCACTTCGGTTCGAATCCCTTGCGATACGGCTTCGTCAGCAGAGCGGTCGCTTTGTCGTTGTTCGCGAACTTCAACTCGGCGGTGTTCCAACGCAGAGTCTGAGCTGGCAGTCGAATCGCGATCGTGCCGAGCAAAACTGTCTCGGTCAGCGGGCCGGAGTAATCGAACAGCGACGTCGTGTAACCTTCGCCTCGGCAGGCGTCCGCCCACGAGACGTAGTGGTCGCGAGCGGGAACCTTTTCGATCTTGAAGTCCGCGAACTTTTCTTCCGGGAAGAGTTTCGGGAACCCGACATGCGGGACCAGCAGCGAGCCTTTCTCGCCGACGATCACGGAACCGGAGCCGGGCAACTGGAAGCCCGCAGGCACACCGACGAGGTCGTTGGCCGGCTTGTGTCCATCGCCATCAAACCACGTCACGGTGATCGGCTTGCCGCCGGTGATCTCGGTGCCGGGGAACTCGTAGATGACCTTCGACCACTTGTGCCAGATTTCCTTGTTGAGCTTCGGAGCATCGGCAAACACGCTGGTCGGTGACGTCAGCTTCACTGCCATGAAGACCGGGTCGAGAATGTGACAGCCGAAGTCACCGAGTTGGCCGTTGGAAAATTCCTGCCACGCTCGCCAGTTGAATGAGTGATAGATTTTGTTCTTGAACGGCCGCGGCGGAGCAACTCCGAGCCACTCGTCCCAATGCACGGTCGCCGGCAGCGGGTCTTCGCCCGCTGGGCGGTCATCGGCGAGTATCCAGCCCATCGCACCACTCTGCCACGAGTAGACTTCTTTGACTTTGCCGATCGCTCCGTCATGCACGAGTTTGACCGCTGTCCGATATTCCGAATACGACTGAATTTGATTTCCCATCTGCGTGACAACGTTGTACGTCTTCGCCGCTAGCCGCATCTGCCGAGCCTCATGCACAGTGTGCGTCAGCGGCTTCTGGCATTGGACGTGCTTGCCAAGCTGCATCGCCGGCAACGAAATCGGAGCGTGCATGTGATCCGGCGTCGAGACGATGACCGCGTCGAACGTCTTCGCGTTCACGTCGTCGAGCAGCTTGCGATAGTCGAAGAACTTTTTCGCCGTCGGGTACATCTCGGCGGCGCGGCCGAGATGATTGGTCGACTCGTCGATGTCGCACAATGCGACGACGTTGACATGCGGACTCTTCGCCGTCTCGATGAGGTCCGACCAGCCTTTGCCTCCCGGCCCGACCGACGCGATGTTGAGCTTGTCGTTCGCTCCGTAAACACGGCTCCAACTGGCAGCGGTGAATGCAGCCGAGGCTCCGGCAACAACGCTGTGCTTCAGAAAATCACGACGAGTGGGTCGAGCGGTCATTGGAAGACTCCTGAATGAGAATACGGGATCGAACAATGGCGAAGTGGCTGGCGACAAATGAAGCAACTCGTTGTCTCCATTTTCCGCCCTTCATTTTCCGCCGCCTTTTTCCGGCTCCGCAGTCGTGGACGCCGGTTCAGACACTTTGAATTCACTCACAACGATCTTGTGATGGCCGACCGCGAATAACATATCGTGCGACTCGTTCAACGCCAACTGATGGACATGCATCGGCAACTTATCTTGATGAATCGGCTTGCCCGTTTCAACATTCGTGAACGTGACGAATCCGTCGCCAGCCCCTCCGGAACTTAGCAGCCATTGGCCTGACGGATCGAACGCGAGGTCTTCTACCAACGCCTTGAACTTGTCGTTGTTGAGCTCGTGCTTTCGTTCGCCCTTTTGCCAATCGAAGATCTCAATTCGAGCGGGCGCGTCGAGATGGTCGATGTTTCCGATCTGCCCGATGCCTCCGACAGCGATCAGCTTGCTGTCCGGTGAGAACGCGAGTGCTCGGATGCCGCCGATCGAATGCCGCCGTTGCTTGGAATCCCAAGTGTAAAGTCCGGGAGCTTCGACCATTCCGACCTTCGAACCGCTGGTCGTTTCCCAGATCGCGACGTGTCCAACCTTGTCGCCAGTCGCGAGGAACTTGCCGTCGGCTGAAAACGTCACCGCGTGCAACATGCTGGGAAAATCATGCGGCGTGATCGGTTTGTGATCGCTGAACTGCCGCAGCATCTCGCCAGTGTCGGCATTCCACAACTTGCACTGCATGTCGTCGGCAACGCTGGCAATCGTCTTACCGTCGGGGCTGATGACGAGCCGCCGAATCCACAACTCGTGAGCCTTCACCTTGCGAGTCGGCTCGCGGTTCTCGACATCCCACCAAATCAACTGGCCGTCATAACTGCCGGAGACCGCGATGTTCGGAGCGGTCAGCACAACGCCGGTGACGTAGCTTTGATGCCCTTCACCACCGAACGGCATCGGCTGCGGCTTTTCAGCGAAGACGTCGATTTCGTGCAGCTTGAAATCCGAACTGCCGAAGATCAGCCGCCCGGAGTTCGGCACTCGCGCGACGCACATCGCGATCGACGGGATGCCGATGTCTTTGGTCTTCTGCAACTTGGTTGGGTCGGAAGGCATGATGGATTCCATGATTCGTGGGGCAAGTTTTTAACCTGCCCGGCTAACCGATTGGCGGGCAGGTTGAAAACCTGCCCCACGTCAAACCAAGACATCCTTGATCGGCTTGGCACCAAAGTCGGATAACGGAACCGGCCGGGCACCGACGTGGTATTCCTTGTTCGGGTCGATGCCGAGCGCGGTCAAAATCGTCGCGAACAGATCGCCCGCTCCGACTTCGCCGTCGGCAACCTTTTGGCCGTCCTCGTCGGTCTTGCCGAAGCACGCTCCGCCACGAATGCCGCATCCGGAGAGCGTTGCGCTCCAGGCGGCGGCAAAGTGATCGCGTCCGAGGCTCGCGTTGATGCTCGGAGTGCGGCCGAACTCGCCAAACGTCAGCACGAGCGTGTTTTCCAGCAGGCCGCGATCCTTCAGGTCATCGAGCAGCACCGACATCGAGTGATCGAGGTCCGCGCACAGTTCGCGATGCGTCTCGAAATTCTCGCCGTGACTGTCCCACCACGCGCGAGCCACCTTCACAAACGGCACGCCCGCTTCGACCAGTCGCCGGGCAATCAAGCACTGCTGGCCGAATTGCGTCGGCCCGTACTTCGCTCGCGTCTCGGCCGGTTCTTGTTCGATGTCAAAGAGCTTCTCGCTGGCCATTAAGCCGCGCACACGCTGATACGCCTGTGTCTGGCTGCCAAGCGAATCGCTGTATCGGTTCTGCGTGAACTTCTTCGCGAGCAAGTCGCGCAGAACCAATCGATCTTGATGATCGATGTCGCTGATCGACTCCAGGCGACGAATATTCTCCGGCTGCATCGACTCGGACAGAAACATCGGAGCGTATCGCGAGCCGAGAAACCCGCTGGTCCCTTTGCGACGCCCTTCGGTCGACGTGTACATCGATACGTAATCGGGAACCGCGCTGTCGAGCCGGCCGAGTTCCTTCGCGCAAATCGCTCCGAGGTCGGGATACTCGATGCCGGGGTCTTTGATGCGGCCAGTCTCCATGATCGTCGCGCCGCCACCGTGGTCCGCGTTCTTCGTGTTGAGCGAGCGGACAATCGCCGTCGTCTGCTGAATCCGAGCGGCCATCTTCGGCAGCAACTCGCTGATGTGAACTCCGGTCGCCGACGTCGGGATCGCTCGATACGGCCCGCCAGTTGGGCGTCCAGGCTTGGGGTCGAATGTCTCCAACTGGCTCGCACCACCGGCCAGCCAGAGCAGGATGACTCGCTTTCCCTGCTGCTTGACCTCGTCCGCCCACGACGACTGCCGCAGCACATCGAACCGAGTCATGTCGGCCGCGAATGTTCCAGCGGTACCAAGCGCCGCGGCGTTCAAAAATCCGCGTCGTGAAACGGTCATGCGAGTTTCTCCCGAACTATCGTAGCCACGCTCGCCAGAGCGTGGGTCGTTGAAGTCGGCGGAGTCTTGGTCTCCCCACGCTCTGGCGAGCGTGGCTATGGTCAATAACTAAATCTCATCTCTGGCCCTGTCAGCAGCACCCAGACCAATTGTCGGAGGGCGATCATTCGGTCAGTACGGCTTTTCAAAAACTCGTCGAGCGTGGCTCGCTCGTCGTCGCGCGGCAGTCGCGAGCAGATTGCTTGGACCGCCGCGTCGATCACTTGTTGGTTGTCGCTGAGCGTCTTCAAGTGGCCAACCAGTCTGTCGCCGGAATCGCGCAGAAACTCGTCTTCAATCCGCTTGCTGTTGCTGAAGAGCAGAGCCTCATCGACCGCGACTTGGAAACTCTCGCCGGGCATCTCGAAGTGTCCCGCCCAGCCGTTGGCGGCGTTTTCCAACTGCTCGCGACGTTGCACCCATTGCTCGGCCTGATCGAGAGCCGGCCATTGCGTGGGGTTGTGAGCGGCGATCAACAGCGACAGAGAATACTGACGCGGCGTCAGCGGCTTGACCTTCACGACCGCGAACAGCGCGGCGTCCGGCGGTTGCGAGCCGGCCGACCACTCGCTCGATCGCGAGTACGTCTGGCTGAGCACGATGCCGCGAATCAGCCGTTTGAGGTCGTAGTTGTGAGAGACGAGGTCACGCGTCAACCAATCGAGCAACTCCGGATGCGACGGCGCGTTCGCCGCGTGCAGTTGATCGACTGGATGAATCAATCCTCGACCGAAGAAGCGGTCCCAAACGCGATTGACGATGTTCCGAGCGAAGAAACGATTGTCCTCGGTTCGCAGAGCGACCTCGACCAGCTTTTCGCGCGGACTGAAAGCCGGCTTCTCCGGCGGCGGGGCGTCGTCCTTCTGCATCGCCGCTTTGATGACCTCTTCGATCTTCTTCTTATCTTCGTCCGTGCGTTCGACCGCTGGCTCGTCGATGACGGCTCCGGTGAGAAACTCGAACTTCGCGGTCTGCTCACCCTTGGTGTCGTCCTTGCGCTTCGATTTGAATTTCACCTCGCCGAACGGCCGTTCGCCCAGCAGGTTCTTTTTCGTAACGTAGGTCCGGCTAAAGAACGCCGCCATGCCGAAGTAGTGATGCTGCTTCCAATCGGGCGTCAGCGGGTGATCGTGACACTTCGCGCAGGTGACGTTGACTCCGAAGAAAATGATCGCCGTGTCGTTGAGCATGTCATCGAGTTCGCTCGCGCGCGACTTAGTAAACGTCAGCGCGTGCTTGCGGTTCTCGTCGGATTCATCACCGACGAGCATGTCGCGAAACATGGCCTCCCACGAGCGGTTCTCTTTGACGGCCCACAGCAGGTACTTCCGAAAGTCGCCGTCGTTCGGCTTGTTCGGCAGCAACATCCGGTCGAATTCGTTCCGCTGATGCCAGACAAAATCCGGGCTGGCCATCAGTCGATCAACAAGTTCCACGCGTTTCGTCGCCGAACCGTTTGCAACAAACCCCTTGGCTTCCTCGGAGGTCGGGATGCGTCCTGCGACGTCGAGCATCAGCCGCCGCAACAGATTCGCGTCATCTGCTTGCGGAACCGGTGAGATCTTCTCAGCCTCCAACCGCTGATGGATGAACTGGTCGACGACTTGCTCAATCGGCAAATCTGCCGAAGGCAAATCGGCACCGCCTGCCGAGACAATAGTCGTCAAGAGGCACAAGGCGGACAGATGGATGCGCAGCAAGAATCGCATCGACAGGTCTCGTCAGGAGGGCGGAATTCAGGCGGGAGTTGGCCGAGGTCTGTCGAATCCTTCCGGCCGGATCTTCGTTGGGGGGCAAGCTACCGTAACACCGAGGAGCCATCAAGCAGTTCCGATGTTATCGACCATGTCTTTGAGAGAACTCAGTGGGAATTGCCTGCCGGAACTTTCGCGCTGACCGTCACCGATTGAACAAGAATTCTTTACTGCTGAGCACGCTCCAATACAAATCTTCGACGGATTGTCGGCGTTCCTCGGGACTGACGACGCTGAGAATCTCTGACATCCTTTGACGCTCGCGATCCGTCGGGAAGCGACTGAGCGCGGAGAGGAACAGTTCGTCCGCGAGCTGCTCAGGCGGCAGGTTGGCGTCGAGTTGCTTGCTGAGCCGGTTGTCCTTGGCCTCGAGTTTCTGAATCAGTGTTTCGCCGTTCAGGATGTGCAGGACTTGTGTCATGCTCGGTTCGTCCGAGCGTTCGCACTCACAAGTCAGGATGCGTTCGGGACGGCCGAACGTCTTGAGGAAGTCAGAGGCAATGTTGGCATCGGGAAGCTGCATCGCTCGTGTGCCAGCGGGGAAATCCTTGAACGCCGTCGGCGACGCGGTCACCTGCGATATGATGTCCAGCAGCACCTCCGCCTTCAGCCGCTTGGGGTAGTACCGCGAGTAGAACCGCTCGTCCGGTTCGTTGCCTTTGGTCGCTTGGCTGCTGCGCTGATAACTCTGCGAGGTCAAAATCAGCCGCATCAGTTTCTTGAGGTCGTAGGAGCGATCTCCACGAACCAAGAATTCCGCGAGCGACGACAGTAATTCCGGGTTGCTTGGCGGGTTCGTCAGCCGCAGGTCATCGACCTTTTCGACGAGGCCGACTCCGAAAAAGTTCGCCCAGACGCGGTTCACGATCGCACGACTGAAGTACGGGTTGTGCGGCGCGGTGAGCCACGAAGCGACCGCGATGCGGCGATCTTCGACGGACTCAAAGGTCAGCGGCTGTCCGTCCAGCGGCTTCGGCGGCTGCGGCTTGCCCGTGCGCGGTTGAAGAATCTCAGACTCGTCGTCCAAGAAGATGACGCGGTGGCCGTCGCCAGAACGGAAATCGCCGCCCCAGCCTTTGCCGCGCACGCGAGCGAACAGACTGGCGAAGCCGTAGTAGTCGTTGTTGGTCCATTTCTCCAACGGATGGTCGTGACAATGTGCGCATTGAATCGACATGCCGAGGAACGCCATAGAGGTCGTCTCGGCCATATCCAGTGGGTCTTGATGCAGCGAGTAAAAATTCGCGGCTCCGTTGTCGAACGTGCTCCCCTTCGCGAGCACGATCTGGCGGACGAACTCGTCCCACGGCGTGTTGTCGGCGACGTTCTGGCGGATGAAAGCATAGAACGACTTCAACGCTTGAGGCCGCAGTTTTTCGCCAGACAGCAGCAGCAAATCGGACCACTTGTAGGCCCAGTAATCGACGAACTCCGGACGAGTCAGCAGTTGATCGACGAGGCGATCACGTTTGTCGGGCGACTCATCGGTGAGAAATGCTCGGACTTCATCGGCCGTCGGCAGCACGCCGATCGTGTCGAGGAACACGCGGCGCAGGAACTCCGAATCGGAGCAACGCGGCGACGGTGGAATGTTCAAGCTCTTGAGTTTTCCGAGCACAGAATCGTCGATGAAATTCGACCGCTCGGAATTGGCGAAGAGCGCCGCATCGACCGGCGTTTCATGCGGCGAACTGACCGTCGCGATCACATTCTGGCTGAGATACCACGCACTAATGGCCCCCTCGCCTGAGCCGATAATTGTCACCAAACCTCGGTCGTCAACGCTGGCGACGGTTGCATTCGCCGACGTGAATTTGCACCATCGGGTGACATCCTCGACACGCCCATCCGAGAAGTGCCCGCGCACCACCAGTTGTTGGCTCGCTCCTTTTTTCTGTTGCGAGGCGGTGGGCAGAATTTCGAGCTGCTTCAGCCGAGCGTCGTCATCGCTTGGCGCTGGGTGCCCAGCCGCGATCCATTCGGCGATGACACGGTATTCCATCGAATCCACCTCGAACCGCAGTCCCCCCTTGTGAGGAATCGCGCCCGAGGGCTTTGTCAGCATCAGGCTCCGTCCCGGATCGCTCGGCACGATGCGCCGCCCGCGAGCTTGCCGAGTCAGCGTCTGGAAATCGGCATCCGGATCGTATCCTCGCAGCGACAATTTGAATCCACCTTTTCCGGCCAAAGCTCCGTGACACGATCCCATGTTGCAGCCCGATTTCGACAACACCGGCTGCACATGATTCCGAAAACTCCAAGACTGCGGCTGCTCGAATTTCTCAACCGTCACGGTTGCCGTGACTGTTTGATCGCCGACCTTCGCGGTAATCGTCACCTGGCCGTTGCCGATGGGTACAACGAAGCCGCCTTCGATCTTCACGACCTTCTCGTCAGAAGATGTCATCGTGACACCATCGGTGATTTGTCCAACCGCTCGCCCGTCAATCGTCGCTTGCACAAGAATCCGCTGACGAGCTTCCGGGCCACTCAACGTGAATTCCGTTGGCAAGACGACCAGAGACTCCGCCGCATTCAGCCCTTCGACAGCAGAAAGGAGAATGATCGCAACACACAGGACTGACTCTCGAAAGATTCGGAGCATCGTCGGCATCTCGGTGTTTGAAAAACAAAAAGGGCAAGCACTCGGCTTGCCCAGAAGAAGCGGCGAGTTGGTCAAGCGAATAACTCGGTGATCGGCTTCGTTCCGAAGTCAACCAGTGGGAACGGCCGGCCGGCGGGACCGGGAAGATGCGTTTCGAGGTTGAAACCAAGGCTGTGGAAGATAGTCGCCACAACTTCCGAAGGGTTGACCGGACGTTCGGCCGGATAGCCGCCGATCGGATCGCTCTTGCCGATGACTCGGCCCCCCTGCACGCCGCCTCCCGCAAAATACATCGACCAGCATTGCGGCCAGTGATCGCGACCTCCAGCCGGATTGACGCGCGGCGTGCGACCGAACTCGGCAAGATTACAGACCATCGTGTTGCCGAGCATCCCGCGCTCGTCGAGGTCTTCAATCAATGCGGCGTAGCCTTGGTCGTACATCGGAGCGACGATGTCGCGCATTCCCTCGATCGACGTGAACGGCTTCGTGCCGTGAATGTCCCAAGTGATCTCGTCGAAGACGGTCAAGAACGTGTTGACCGTGACAAACCGGACCCCGGCTTCGATCAAACGCCGAGACAACAGACAACTTTGCCCAAATCGGCTCATGCCGTATTTTTCGCGAACCGCTTTCGGCTCGCGAGTCAGATCGAACGCCGCACGAGCTTGCTCGCTGGTGACCATACGGAATGCAGCCTCGAAGCTGCTGTCCACGAGCTTTGCGTTTTCGCTCTTCTCGAAATTGTTGACGGTGGTATCGACAACTTCGCGCAGCTTACGGCGGCGATCGAGTCGTACTTCGCCAATCTGCTTCGGCGGGAGCAGGTCAGGCACGCGGAAGTCCTCCTTCGACGGATCGGCATTCAAAAAGAACGGCGCGTGAGCTTTGCCGAGGAATCCACTGTCTTGGCCGTGCGGCAAGCCTCCGCCGGTATTGCCCATCGTTTGTGGCATGACGACGTGGGCCGGCAAGTCGGTGCGGCGACCCATCAAGTAGCTCGCCACACAACCCGCGTGTGGCGTAATGATGCCGCCGGAGAATAACCGCCCCGTCTGCATCATCTGATGCCCGGTGTCATGCACGGCGGCTCCGCTGTGAAAGCAGCTTCGGACGATGGAGAACTTGTCCGCGATGGCGGCGTGCTTCGGGAAGATCTCGCTGATCTGGATTTCGGGAGACTTCGTGGCAATCGGCTTGAACGGCCCGCGAATCTCGGCGGGAGCGTCTGGCTTCGGATCCCAGGTCTCAAACTGACTCGGCGCGCCGAGATTGAAAATCATGATGCAAGAGCGTTCCTCCTTGCCCTTCTCGACGGCACCGGCCTCTTTCGCTCGAACGGCGTCCGCCAGAGTTAGTCCTGTGGCACCGAGCGCTCCCGCTTGCAAGAAGTCGCGCCGTGTCACTCCGTCGCAAGTGTGAGCCGTTCCTTTGCCGGTGAATTGCAGCATGGTGAACTCCGATTGGGCGTGAGTCTGTCAGTTCGGCCGTTCCCTCGCGGTCGCGGCACGGAGGATTCTCGCATCAGTCGCGGCGGATTCTAACATCAGCCGGATTCGCTCACAGCCCGCGAACAAAAAAAGCGAGCGCCGGTCGCCCGACGCTCGCTCGTCTCATTTAAAGCTCAGAGAACTCACTCCGAGCGACTCGGCCTACTCGGCCATACATAGCTCCGCGCGCGATACCCCTTCGATCACGATTCCGTTTGGACCGCACAGCTCTTCGCGGACGATGTTCATGTCCTTGGGAGCTTCAATTCCCAAACGTACCGCGTTGGGGCCAATCCGAACCACCGTGACGACCACCTTGTCGCCAACCAGAACCCGCTCACCGACCTTCCTGGAAAGTACCAACATGTCATGTCTCCTTCCTTAGAACCATCCTTGTTTGATCGAGTCGGCTTTGAAGATCGCCTGCCTAGTTCCACCTCGGACGGCACTTCTCGTTTCGCCCCGATCACGTCGCCAACCTGACAACGTCGGCGGAATGATAACACCCACAAAACCAGACCGCCTAGAGCAACCGGCAAAATCCGCCTAGTCGCCCATTAGCCGCAATTCATTGCCGTGACTAGCAGCATGGCGCAAAAACTAGGCACAACAAACGCAACGCAGCCCACCAATCCGGCAGTTTATGTGTCCATTCACCTGTGCTCCGGCTACAAATCGTCGTCGGCACCTCCGGCCACGCTCGGTATTGCCCAACGTACAGGCGTTTCAACAAGTGCTACACGACTGTCGGCCCACCGCTTGAATCTTTGCGCGATGAGTCGGATGCTACGCACACCTTCGGATTGGCTCGACAGATACCGCAAGACACGAAATTGGAGCAGCAGCATGGTCCGCATCGGCCTGATTGGCATCGGTTTTATGGGGATGACGCACTTTGAGGCGTCCACAAAACTCGAGCCCGACGCAACATCTGGTCGGCGCAAAGCGTCCGGCTCTAAGTTGAACGGCGGAGCAATCGTCGCCGTCGCCACACGCGACGCCAAGAAACTGTCAGGCGACTGGACCTCGATCCAAGGCAACTTTGGGCCACGTGGCAGCCTCATGGACTTGTCGCACGTCTCTGGTTACGCCGACTACAAGAAATTATTGGCCGATCCGAACGTCGATCTGGTCGATATCTGCCTGCCAACGGACCAACACGAGTCGGTTGTTCTCGAAGCACTTGCGGCTGGCAAGCACGTACTCGTCGAAAAGCCGATCGCCACCCAACTTCGCGCCGCGAACCGCATGGTTGGCGCCGCAAATACGGCGGGCAAGCAATTGCTGGTTGGCCAGGTGCTGCCGTTCTTTCCGGAGTTCGCGTTCGCGACCCAAACCGTTCGAGAGGGCGAGTACGGCAAGCTGCTGGCGGCTCACTTCCGCCGAGTCATCGCTCAGCCGAACTGGTCGAGCGATATGAGCGACTTCCGCAAGCTCGGAGGCTGGGGAGTCGATTTACACATCCACGATAATCACTACATCGGCCTGCTGTGCGGAGTGCCGAAGCAGGTCTTTTCGCGAGGGCTGCTGCAAGAGGGGCTCGTCAATCACGTTCACACGAATTACTTGTTCGACAATCCGAACCTCGCGGTGACGGCCGTCAGCGGTGGCATCGCGGCGAAGGGACTGGCGTTCGGACACGGCTTTGAGATGTACCTCGAAAAAGCCACTATCGTTTACGACGCCGGGACGTATGCCGGCGAGTGGGTCGTGAACCGGCCGCTGACGCTGATCACAAACGATGGCTCCGCCGCAAAGCCTGATCTTCCGAGTGGAACCGACTGGTGCGCTGCGTTCACTGCCGAACTCCAAGCCGCCGTCGACAGCATCGCGATCGGTCGCGAAGCTCCCGAACTTTCGGGAACGCTCGCGCTGAATGCCTTGCGACTCTGCGAAGCGGAACGACAGAGCATCGAGAGCGGCAAGATCGTGGATGTCGCCTAAGTTGTGAAGTGCGGTGTGTCAGCACCGCTTTGGATTGACGCGATCGGAATCTCATTCGACCCACAGCGGTGCTGACACACCGCACTCCAAAGCGACACATGGTTGAAAATCTTCCCGTCCGCACGCACAAGCACAAAGCGTTGACCATTGAAGGTTACTCGCGGGCGGCGGTGCAGAGTTATTGGCGAGTCCCCGAACTCCGAATCGGCTTCGATATCGGCGGGGCACCGTGGTCATTCACGGGAACGCCGACGGTTTTCATCACGCACGCCCACCTGGATCACATGGCTGCGCTGCCAGCGTTTGTCGCTCGGCGGCGGATGATGAAGATGGAACCACCGACAATCTATCTGCCGGAGTCGGTGGTCGAATCCACCGAACTGCTGCTCAAAGTTTGGCAGCGGCTCGACCGAGGCCGGATGAACTGCAAGCTGGTTCCAGTCAAAGCGGGTGACACGATTGAACTTTCGCGAGAGCATCTCGTCACGGCCTTCGCGACGACGCACACCGTGCCGTCGCTCGGCTACCTCGTGTGGGAGCGTCGAAAAAAACTGCGTCCCGAATACTTCGGCATGACGCAGGATCAGATCCGCGACGTCCGACTCTCTGGCAAAGAGGTCTCGTGGGAAGTTCGTACCCCCCTGCTCTGCTACACCGGCGACACGTCACCGGCCGGGCTCGATGCCGAACCGGATTTATTCAACGCTCAAATCCTGATCACTGAGGTCACGTTCTTCCGGCCGGAGCATCGCAAGGAAAAGATCCACAAGTTTGGTCACATGCACCTCGACGACATTCTGGAGCGTGCCGCCAAGTTCAAGAACGAACTGCTAATCTTCGGCCACTTCAGCACACGCTACAACGAACGGCAGTTCGAGAAAGCGCTGCAGCAACGGCTGCCGGCGTCGCTGAAAGACCGTGTCGTCGCGTGGCTCTGAGGGCAACCAACCATCACGGACCTTTGAAGACCACGCCCTCTTTCATCACGAAGACGACGTTCTTCATGAGGCTGATGTCGATCAGCGGGTCGCCTCTAACTGCCACGATGTCGGCCAGTTTCTTCTCTTCGAGCGTTCCCAGCCGATCTTCGATTTTGAGCAGTTGCGCACTCACGAGTGTCGCGGACTGAATCGCCTTCATCGGCGGCATTCCGCCAGCGACCATCATTTCAAACTCATGAGCGTTCTGACCGTGCGGCGATACGCCCGAGTCGGTACCGAACGCAATTTTCACTCCGGCGGCGTGGGCTTTTTTGAACGTGTCGCGGATCTGCGGACCGATGGCGGCGGCTTTCGGACGCACGATCTCGGGGAAGTAGCCCGGCTCTTTGGATTTCATCGCGACCCACTCGCCGGCCATGTTCGTGGGAACCCAATAGGTGCCGTTCTTTTTCATCAGCTCCATAATCTCGTCGGTCATGTAGGTGCCGTGCTCGATGGAATCGACTCCGGCCAGCACCGCGCGTTTCATACCTTCGGTGCCGTGGGCATGCACGGCTACGATCATGTTGTAGTCGTGGGCGGTCGAGACGATGGCCTGCAATTCCTCAGAAGTGAACTGCGGATTCTGTCCGCTGGCGGCAAGGCTGAGCACTCCGCCGGTGGCGGTCAATTTGATGAGGTCGGCTCCGTCTTTGTAGCGCTGTCGCACGGCCTTGCGAGCATCGTCGGGGCCGTTGATGACTCCTTCGAGCGGGCCAGCGTCACGTTTGTAATCGCCTCGCAAAGCGTTGGTCGGATCGGCGTGACCGCCGGTTGTCGCCAGCGACTTACCGGAGGTGAAGATGCGCGGTCCAGGCACCCAGCCGTTCTCGATCGCCTTGCGGAGCGCAATCGAGTTGACGCCGTTGTCTCCCAAGTCGCGCACGGTCGTGAAGCCTGCGAGCAGCGTGACTCGCGCGTAGACCGTCGAGCGCAGTGCATAGTCGGCCTGCTCCATAAAGAACCGCTCGGTGTACGAGTCCTTCGAGTGCTGCGACTGCAAATGCGTGTGCATGTCCATCAGGCCGGGCATCACAGTGTGCTCGGTGAGCCGAATCACCTTGTCGTCTGAACCGGCCTCAATGTAGCCAGCCACCACGCGTGTTATGCGGCCATTTTCGATGACGATCGATACTTCTTTGCGAGGCTGGTCATTCCGCCCGTCGATCATCCGGCCCGCATGAATGATCGTTGCCGCTTCCGCAGCCGACGAGAGAGTCGAGAGAACGATGACGACGATAAAAGTTGTCCAACGCATCGACTGTTTCCTGCTGCTGTCTCCGCACATCGCCAGTGTGCGCACCATCGGGGAGAAACACCCGCATCGCGGCGAATGGGGTGACGTGCCGACATTCAATCGTGCTTCGCGCGAAACGTGAAGTGAACCGAATCATCTCGCGAAAACTATTGGCCGTTGTCCAACGAGGCGCAGACCAGTTCTTTGCCGCTGCGGGCGACAATGTGACAGTTGGCGTAGGCCGGCGGGGACCAGGCGACCTTTCTCCCCGCGAACGGCATCGTCGGTTCCAAGACGGCGACGCGACTGAGTTCCTCGTAACTCTCGGCAGTGAATTGAGCGCGAATCAGCTTCCCTTTGTTCGTGTAGAGCAACACCGAATCGCCGTTTGGAGTCAGATGGATGCTCGCCCCGTTTCTCAGATCGGTATCGGGACGGGACCAATCTCCTGCGTCGGCTCGAAAGCCCAGTCCTCGTAGGCGACTTCGTAGATGTGACTCCAAGTCTCCTGGCCCGTCGTTTCGTCCCAACAGTGGAGACGCTTCTTACCCGGATAGTCCGACAAGTCCGAGTCATGCAGGAAGACCCGCCCCTGAGCCGCTACCGGACTGACGAACTCCCAAACAACCGGGACTCGCCGGCGGACTTTCAATCCTTCGGCCGGGAACGATTGCAGCAAGCCGGTTTCACAGCACACCCCATCGCGGTTCGGCCCGCGCCACTGCGGCCAATCCTCGGCTCGCAGTTTCGCCACCAGCAACAGCGGCAAGCCGAGCACGACCGCCACAAAGATCTTGGCGGACCGGAGCATTGATAACCTCCTGCACGACTTCGCCGAAGACTCATATCGAGACGGCAGAGCGGTTTATCCCGGTGCTTCGCGGGAGTCAAATCGCAGCACTCGGACGTTGTCGTTCCGATAGAGTGGCGTGGTCCTTTGCGTCTTCGCGGCTTCGCGTTCAAGATGCCTCGTATTCAACAACCTCTTTTCCCGAAAGGCATCACATGCGTAAGACGTTCATTCTGCTCGGCCTGTCGCTGGTTGTGGGCGCGGCTGTCGGTTTTCAAGCGGCCAAGTTTGGTCCCGTGAATCCTGACCCCAACGGCGTCCGTCCGATTGACGCTGCAGACACTCTTTTCATCGAGGACATGACCTGGATGGAGGTTCGCGACGCGATGAAAGCCGGCAAGGACACCGTGCTGATCGCGACCGGAGGCATCGAGCAGAACGGACCGTATCTGGCCGCCAACAAACACCAAGTCGTGCTGCGTGGGACGACCGACGCGATCGCTCGCAAGTTGGGAAACACGCTGGTCGCGCCGCTGATTGGCTTCGTCCCCGAGGGAGACATCGACCCGCCGACGGTTCACATGAAGTATCCCTCGACCGTCAGCTTGACCGAGGACACTTACCGGCGACTACTGACCGATATTTGCTCGTGCTATCGGACGCACGGCTTCAAACACGTTGTGTTGATCGGCGACAGCGGAGGCAACCAAAACGGCATGAAGGCGGTCGCGGAAGAACTCAACGCCAAGTGGAAGAACGGCAAGACAAAATTCCATTTCATTCCGGAGTACTACAACTACGGTGACCTCACCAAGTGGCTAGAAGAGCACGACATCAAGCAGACCGACGAGGGCCTGCACGACGACTTCGCGATGGAAGCGATGATGCTGAGCATCGACCCAGTCAGCATCCGCATGAAGCAACGCGTAAAGGCGGGCAAGTTCAAGATCAACGACGTTAACCTTGCGCCCATCGAGAAGACGATCGCAATCGGCAAGAAGATCATCGACTTTCGCGCCGAATTGACGGTCAAGCGGATCCGCCAGGCGACAGCCAAGTAGCCGAGCTTCGCCTTCACAGGACGAGCGCCTGCCGACACAATCCGCCGCGACCTGAACGGACTCAGGGAGGAGCAAGAAATGTCGCAGGAATTACGTCGGCTCGTCGAAGCAACGCTTGTGCTGGAGCGAGATGCCCAACATCGTTTGGCGAAGATTTTCGATTCCCTTTTGAACTCGTCGCCCTTCGTCGACCAGCCGAACTTCTCGGCATTGTGCGACGAGGATTTGGCGCACCTGTTCGATCAGTACGACCAGCGGTTTCTTCAGGGAACGTGCCGGCGCACGCTCGATGCGATGGGCAGTCCGATTGATTTTCGCGTCTCGCCGAGAATGACGCGCGCGGGGGGCAAAACAACACGGATCGTGCCGCGAGTCGCTCGCGGATTGTCCCCCGTGCCGCGATTCGAGATCGCGGTCTCGTCGACGCTGCTGTTTCAAACGTTCGCCGACATCGAGCGGCCAATCAAAGTCACCGGCGTGCTCTGCCACAATCGGCTCGAAGCCTTGCAACGCATCTTCGAGCACGAACTAATTCACCTCGTCGAGATGCTGCTATGGCAGGCGTCCTGCTGCGGTGCTCCGAGATTCAAGGACATCGCCGGCCGCTTCTTCGGACACAAGGAATCGAATCATCAGCTCATCACGCCGGACGAGCGTGCTCGCGAGAAATTCGGCATCCGCCCCGGCGACCGTGTGAAATTCGAAATGGACGGCCTCCCCTACTCCGGCATCGTCAACCGCGTCACCAAACGAGCCACGATCCTCGTCGAGGATTCGCGCGGCCCGCGATACTCTGACGGCAAACGCTACGCAAAGTTCTACATCCCGGTGGGAATGCTCGAACGTTGCGCCTAAAGTGTTCGCGTGCCGAACGACCGTTCGATTCGGCAACCACTCCCGCGGGAGGATCATCGGACATGGCTGTGCGTTTTCGTGATGCTCTGCTGATGGCCGCTGGTTTCGTCGCATTGAGTATCTCAGTCTTTGGTGAAGAGCCGACCGAGTACGAGGTCACCGACGCCGATCGCGAGCACTGGTCGTTCCGCCCGATCGCTCGGCCGGCAGTGCCGACGGTGAAGAATCATAATTGGGTGCGCAATCCAATTGATGCCTTCATCCTGGCGAAGTTGGAAGTGGCCGATTGGCAACCGAATCCGCCCGCAGCGAAACGCGACCTGCTGCGACGAACGTTGCTCGACCTGACCGGCATGCCACCGACGATTGACGAACAGGATCAATTCCTCGCAAACGATTCACCGATCGCCTTCGAGCGATTGATCGACGATTTACTCGCGCGACCGAGCTACGGTGAACGTTGGGGTCGGCACTGGCTCGACCTCGTCCGCTACGCCGAGACGAACGGCTACGAACGGGACGGCGCGAAGCCGAGCGTCTGGCGATTTCGTGACTACGCCATCGACACCTTCAACGCCGACAAGCCGTATGACCGGTTCATCGTCGAGCAGTTCGCGGGCGATGAACTCACCGACGCCTCGACCGAAACCGTCATCGCCACCGGATTTCATCGGCTCGGCCCGTTCGACGACGAACCGGCCGACTTCGAGCAAGACCGCTACGACCAACTCGACGACATTATTCGCACGACGTCGCAAGCGTTTCTGGGGATCACGCTCGGCTGTGCTCGCTGCCACAACCACAAGTTCGATCCACTGACAAATCACGATTACTACCGCATCGCCGCCGTGCTTAATCCGCTCAAGCGACCGCTGAACGGTCGCACGGAACTCGACCTGCCCGCCGGCACGTTGCCGCAACGTGCCGCTCTGATGGAAAGGGACCGTCGCATCGACGAGTTCCACAAACAGATCGCCGAGATCCGCGATTCGATTCGCAGCGATTTCCTCACCTCCGGCAAGAGTGAATTGTCCGTCGAGGCCGCCGCCGCGTTCGGCATCCCGCCGGACAAACGAACGCCGCCCCAGAAGGAACTGGTCGCCAAACACACCCCGCAACTCGAAGCGGAGTTGCTCGCGGCGTTGCCGGCCGACCAGCGGCAACGAATCAACAACCTCGAACAACACATCGGCGCGCTGCGCGTCGCGACTCCCGATTTGCCACGCGGCTACTTCATGACCGAATCGACGGAGCCGCCACCAAAATCGTTTCTACTGTTGCGCGGTCAAGCGTCAGCTCGTGGGCCGGAGGTGCAACCCGCAGTCCCGGTCGTACTGACGCACCAGCCGCTCGCGTTCGCCAATCGCCCGACCACGCACGGCACCAGCGGTCGCCGTCTCGAGTTCGCTCGCTGGATGGCGAGTGCCAACAACCCGCTCACCGCGCGAGTCATCGTCAATCGCGTCTGGCAGTATCACTTCGGCGAGGGACTCGTCCGCACCCCCAGTGATTTCGGAATCATCGGCGAAGCTCCCACGCATCCCGAATTACTCGACTGGTTGGCTCATTGGTTTTCGCACGACGCCAACTGGTCGATCAAAAGGCTGCATCGGCTGATCCTGTCAAGCAGCACCTTCCAGATGAGCAAAGCCGATCATCCGGTCTACGGCGAACAAGACCCGCGCAACGTCAAGTTCTGGCGATTCCCGTATCGCCGGCTGGAAGTTGAAGCGATACGCGACTCGATGCTGTCGGCCAGCGGCGAGTTGCGGCGCACGATGGGCGGTCCGGGTGTGTATCTGGAAATCCCGCCGGAAGTGCTCGCTGGCAACAGCGATCCGAATGTCGTCTGGCCAAACTTCGACGAGGCTGCCTCGTCACGACGCACGGTCTACGCCTTCGTGAAACGAGCACTTGTCGTCCCGTTCCTCGAAGTGCTCGACGTCTGCGACACGACCCGCTCAACGGAACTGCGAAATCGGACCACAATCTCGACGCAAGCGCTGACGCTGTTCAACGGTAACTTCGCCAATCGACAGGCAAGACACCTCGCCGAGCGTCTGCAACGCGAAGCGGGGGACAATCCCGTACGGCAGATCGAACTCGCCTATCGCCTGACGCTTTGCCGATCACCAATTCCCTCCGAACTCGCCACGATGCGGCAATTCCTAACCAACGCGGAAAGTGCCGAGAACCACGGCCAGGCGCTCGAACAACTCTGCCGCGTGATCCTAAACCTCAACGAGTTCGTGTATTCGAACTGAGCTTCTTGGGGCACGATTTCAAGGTGTCTCTTTTGGATTCTTTTCACGGATAGGTTGAAAACCTGCCCCTCGATTTGACATCATCATCCGCCCACAACTTCCCACCGACAAAGGTGCCCACATGCCATCCCGCCTGATTTTTGGTGTCGCTCTCACCATCAGCCTGTTTGCCAACTCTGCGTTCGCGCAGAACAAGATCGACGAACTGTCGCTCGACCGCTGGAAGCTACTCCGGGAAGCCGAGCGGCACCAAATGAACGTCGCCGAGAAATACTACCGCGAACGCCAGTACAAGGTCGCTCTGGGCGAGTATGAAAAGTTTGTGACGCTCTACGAGAAAAGCGAAGGCTCATCGTTCGCTCAGTTCAAATGGGCGATCTGCCAGATTCATTTGAAGAAGCTCAACACGGCGATCGGCGACGGCTTTCAGACGGTCATCGACTACTGGCCCGATTCGCAGGATGCTCCGAACGCGGCGTACTACATTGGCCGCTGTCAGAAGGAGATGGGAGAGCCGAAGAAGGCCAAGAAGTCGTACATGCAGGTGGTTTCCAAGTACGAGTCGTCGCTGGCAGCGGTGTATTCGCTGTCCGACATGATCGACATCGCAGATTTAGAAATGGACATTCCCGCCAAGGTCGCCACTTGGCGGAAACTCGTTTACGAGATCAAGCGGACTCCGGGGGACGCCAACAGCCTGTGCGTGCAAGCGTCGATTCAACTCGCGAACTATTACTTCTCCATCGGGCAACCGGTGGACGGCGTGGCTTCCATCGCCACCACCTACAATGACAACCAATTCCCGTATCACCTGTGGTACTACTGCCGGACTCCGATCGGCCAACTCGCCGCGGACGTGAAGACCAAAGACAAAGCGGACAAGTCGGCCGACGGATGCGTGGCCGCGATTCGCGAACGGATTCCAACCGACCTCACCAAAGAAGAGGACAAGAAGAACGCTCGCGAGTGGTCGTACTACATCGCTGACATCCACGCCTACTCTCGCCGCGACGACAAGGTGATCGAGGCATACCAAGCCATCATCAAGCAGTACGGAGTCGATGACCCGACGTTGCAACGCTTCGCCGATTGGTACAAGTCGGTGTTGAAATACGACGAAGCTCGGAAGCTCTACGGCCAGTTCGCGAACCGGCCTGAAGGGCTGAGCCAGATCGCTTGGAGTTTCGTCCAACAGCAGAAGTACGACGATGCGGTCGCTCATTACCGCCAAGCCGCCGGCCTGGACAGCCAGAATCAACCGAAGTGGAACGAAGCGATCGCCGTCGCGTTTCGCCACGGCAGCCGTTGGAAAGAGGCCATCGACGCCTTCACCGAGAACCTCAAAATCGACGCGACCAACACGGAGAAATGGTTGTGGTGGATCGCCATCACGCAGCGCGACGGCGGCATGTACAAGGAGGCGATCGGTACGTTCCGCCAATGCACCAACTTCCCAGAAAACACCAAGTGGATGGCGTGGTGTCACCGTCAACTCAAGGAATGGAACGAGTCAATCATCCTTTACGGCCAAGTCACGGCGAGCGCTCCCGACGCTCCGTGGGCGCTGTACCAAATCGCGCAAGTCCGTGAGGCCGCCGGCGACAAGGAGGCCGCCATCAAGGCCTACCAAACCGTTTGCAAGAAGTTCCCAAAGGACGGCCACGCCGCACAGGCTCACGCACATTTGCAGACGGTCTACAAGATCAACGTCACTCTCGGCGGTGCAGCCGAGGATTAGTCTTGCCAACCAAGTGTGTAGTTTTGCCGACTGCGACTCCTCCGATTTTTCCAGCGGCACCGATCGTAAGAGCCGCTCGGATCGTGGGAACGGGGTTGTGAGTCAGTGACTTGGCCGGTTCGGTAAGAAGCCAACGATTTTGTCGGTTTTGAAGTTGCGCAGAGCCTCGATCAAGTTTTCGCAGCCGGCAACTCCTTGACCGAAGGGGGGCGTTGGGTATGCTTCGCCCGTTCGTGGGAGACGCAGGGACGTGCCTCCAAGTCTGAACGCTTAAGGACTTGTCGAGTTCAGAAAACTGCTTTTCAAAGGTCGTTGCCTCACGGCCGAATAATCGCCCCAGCCGTTGTTTGCCCCAAGGTCGCTTTGCTCGGTTGCTTCGTTGCCAACGCGCCCACCAGGGAGAGATCGTGTCCACAGAACTCGCCAACAACGACTTCAAGGAATTGGTTCGATCCCGAACCGATCTTGTCGCGCTGGTCGGTGAATCGGTGGCGCTGACACCCTCGCGAGGCGGGGCCGAGTTCAAGTGCCTCTGCCCCTTCCACGACGACCATTCGCCGTCGCTCGTCGTGTATCCCGATCGACAGACGTTTCGCTGCTGGGCGTGCAGCACGGGCGGCGACTGTTTCACTTGGGCGATGGAGTTCGACAAAGTCGAGTTCCGCGAAGCTCTCGAATCGCTGGCCAAACGAGCTGGCTTGGAAATGCCGACCTTCTCCGGCCGTCGCCAGGAGAACGCCGTCGCAAAGACCGACGTGCTCGACGTACTGACTTGGGCGGAGAACGAGTTTCATCGCTGTCTACTCGATTCGCAGATGGCCGCGCCGGCTCGCGACTATTTGAAGGAACGCGGTTTCACCGCCGAGACGATTGCCAGGTTCAAGCTCGGATTCGCTCCGAATGACGGCCAGTGGATCATTGCTCGTGGACGCGGGAAGATTTCCCTCGAAGCAATGGAGACCGCGCGACTCATCAAAAAGAGTGACGAGGGGGATGGCTACTACCAGTTCTTCCGCAATCGCGTGCTGTTTCCGATTCGGAACGACAAAGGCCGTTGCGTGTCGTTCGGCGGCCGAGTGCTACCGCAGTTCGCTCAACCGGGAGTCGGCAAGTACATCAACGGTCTCGAAAGTGACGTGTATTCGAAGAGCAACTTGCTGTTCGGCTTTGACGCCGCCCGCGAGGGGATTCGCAAAGCACAAACGGCGGTCATCGTCGAAGGCTACACCGACGTGTTGATCCCGCATCAGTTCGGAGTGACCAACGTCGTCGGCGTCTGCGGAACAGCTTTGACACAGGCTCACGTTGATCGCCTCAAACGATTCGCACAACGGATCGTGCTGATGTTCGACGGTGACGAAGCGGGACGGAACGCGGCCGAAAAGGCTCTCGCTAACTTCCTGGGCGAGAACATCGACTTGCGGGTTCTGGTGCTGCCGAACGATCAAGACCCGGACGAATTCCTGTTCGCTCATGGGGCAGACGAGTTTCGCCGCCAGATCGACATCGCGGCCGAGGCTTGGGATTTCAAACTGCAAACGGAAATCAATCGGCACGGCCTGGAATCGATCGACGCTCGGCATCGCGTGTTGACCAGCATGTTGGATTTGCTCGGTAAAGTGCCAAAACTGCGTGGGTCGGCAAAAGAGGATGTGATCCTTAATCGGCTGGCGAGTCGTACGTTGCTGTCCGAGCAAGTCGTCCGACAGCGATTAACCGAGGCGCGATCGGCCGCCGCGTCTCTGCCTTCGCGTACAACGCAGAACACCTCGTTGCCAAACGGCAACAGGAACGCTGCGGGAATGCCTCAGAGTGGCTCAGAGACAACGGCTCGGACAATGAGTGCGCCGACTGCATCATTTGGCCACAAATCATTGCGGGTGGACGGCGCATTGACCAATCGCGGTCTATGCTTCTTCGATCGGCCTCTCTCCAAAGGAGACCGAATGGAATGTGAATTGTTGGAGATCATCTTCACTGACCCTTCCACGCTGGATGTGATCCGACGGGAGATCGGTGACGAGGACTTTGACAACGAACAGACTCGTGCGTTACTGCAAGTCTGTTTTGACCTGATGGACCACGACGAGATGCCGACGTTTGAACGGATCAGCTCGGCGATCGAAAACCCGGCTCTGATGCGACTGTTGGTGTGGATCGACGAACAAGCTCGATTGAAGGAGATCGCAGACAAGCTGAAAGACAATTTGATGGCTCCCAGCGGCACGTCCGTGCCGCCGTATTTGACGCTCGCACTGCAACCAATCCGGTTCCGCCGCGCCGAGCAACAACATCAGCGAAACACTGGGCGACTCGCCCAACAACCGGATGCGCGTGCCGGTCTAAATCCCAACGCGAAAGCCCTGCTCGAGCAGGCCACAGCGTTTCATCAGAAACGTGCCGCCAAGGCAACTTGGCAGTAAGTCAGGCTTTCAGCCTGACTCCAAATGGCGTCCGACTTTCAAGCCGACACCCGCTGCGGTTCAAGCTGGAAAGCCTGACCTACAGTTCCCACACCCTTGCCGATTCCTACCGAACGCGAAGGAACTGCCTGTGCATAAGCTCGACGAAGCCCTGACAAAGTTGGTCGCCGAAGGTCGCAAACGCGGCTGCCTCACCTACACGCAAATCAACGCCTACCTTCCGGACGAAGCGGTCAATCCAGAAAAACTGGACGACCTGTTGATGCTGCTGGAGGAACACGGCTTGGACATCGTGCAGGACGACTATGTGCCGCCGATGACTCCAGCCGAGGTCAAGAAGCTCAAGCCGAAGATCAAAGAGGAAATTCGGGACCGCAAAGTCGATGATCCCGTCCGCATGTACTTGTCACAAATGGGTGAGATCCCGCTGCTGACGCGGCATCAGGAAATCTCGCTGGCCAAGCAGATCGAAATCACGCGACGTCGATTCCGCCGAACTTTGCTGGACACAGAATTTGCGCTTGTGACGGCAATCGAGATTCTCACCAAGGTCAGCAAAAGCGAGATGCCATTCGATCGCACGATCAAGGTGTCGATGACCGAAGGTCTGGAGAAGAACCAAATCCTCGGCCGCATGCCGTTCAATTTGCGAACTATCGAAGTGCTCCGCAAGCAATACCTCGTCGACGCTCAGAAGTGGCTGGCCCTCGACGCGATGTCCGACAAACGGAAAGAAGCGGAGCGGACAATGACGGCCCGCCGTCGCAAGATTGTCACGCTCGTCGAGGAACTGTCGGTACGCACACAACGCCTGCAACCAGCTCTGAAAAAGCTGGAACAGATCTCGTCGCGGATGAGCCAACTCGAAAAGTACCTGCGCGACCCGCGCATGAAGAACTTGAAGGACGACCGCGCCAACTTGCAAAAGGAACTCAACGACCTGATGCAATTGACGCTCGAAACGCCGACGACGTTGCGAACGAAGCTGAAACTCATCGCCAACCGCTACGGCGAGTACGAGCAAGCCATGCGTGACCTGTCCGGCGGTAACTTACGGCTAGTTGTCAGCATTGCCAAGAAGTACCGCAACCGTGGACTGTCGTTCCTGGACCTGATCCAGGAGGGAAACACTGGCCTGATGCGAGCCGTCGACAAATACGAGTACCGACGCGGCTACAAGTTTTCGACCTACGCAACCTGGTGGATACGGCAGGCAATTACTCGAGCGATCGCTGACCAGGCCCGCACGATCCGTATTCCAGTCCACATGATCGAGACGATGTCCAAACTGCGACGTGTCAACAAGCGGTTGCTCCAGGAGAACGGCTACGAGCCGACCATCGAAGAAACCGCCGACGCCGCCGGTGTCAGTTTGGAAGAAGCTCGCCGCGTGATGAAGATTTCGCGGCACCCAATCAGCCTCGATCGTCCCGTCGGCGAAAGTGAAGACAGTTTCTTCGGCGAGTTCATCGAGGATCAAAGCACCGACAGTCCGGTCAACACGGCAGCGTCCGAGATGCTCAAGGACAAGATCGACAACGTCTTGAAGACGCTGACGTATCGCGAACGCGAGATCATCAAGCTGCGTTACGGCTTGGGAGACGGCTACACCTACACACTCGAAGAGGTCGGTCGCATCTTCAAAGTGACTCGCGAGCGTGTCCGACAGATCGAAGCCAAGGCCGTCCGCAAACTGCAACATCCGGTTCGCAGCAAACAGCTCAATGGATTCCTCGAGGGCCTGATGCCGGCAATGTCGTGATCGATCGTAGGACGGGCACTCTTGCCCGTCCGGGTCGGGCAAGAATGCCCAACCTACAAAACTATTCCCACGCGACTCCCGTTTGTTTCGCAACGAATCGCAGGTCTTCAACCACGGCGGGAACGAGTGGGATTCCCGTCACACGCCGTTCGACTTCGGCGAAGCGTTCGGGATCGCCGGGGATCAACGGCCCGTTCTTACCCGGCGCAGGGCGAGTCGCTCGGAACGTGCGAATCCAGTCATCGATCTGACGTTTGAATTCGAGCGGATCGATGAAGGCGTCGATCCGCATCGCTCCAAAAAAGTGACCGATCCCCTGCCCCACTCGGCGCGGCGGCTCGGCATGATCGAGCGTGAATGGCGGAGTGAACGGCCCCCAATTGGCACCGCTCAGCGGGCCACACAACAGATCGACCATCGCTCCCAGGCAATAGCCTTTGTGGCCACCGTGTTCGCGATCGGCTCCCAGAGGCAGCATCGCTCCGCCATCGACCATTGCTTGCGGGTTCGTGGTCGGATTGCCGTCGCAGTCGATGGCCCAGCCATCGGGGATCGGCTTATCAGTCCGAATCGCCATCTCGACTTTTCCGAAGGCGGCGGCCGGCGTCGCCATGTCAATCACAACCGGAGGCTCTTCCAATCCAGGAAATGCGATCGCCAACGGATTCGTACCGAGCATCTTCTCGGCTCCCCATAACGGCGCAACGATCTTCGTCGTGTTCGTCATCGCCCAGCCGATCATGTCGCGCTTCAATGCTTCGAGAACATACCAGCCGGCGATGCCGAAATGGTTCGTGTGTCGCGCCGCGACCCAGCCGGTGCCGACGCGATCGGCCTTGTCCATCGCGATCGCATTCGCCTGCGGCCCAACAACCAGTCCGAGACCGTTGTCACCGTCGACAGTTGCCGTGCTGTGGGACTCGCGCACGATCGTGATGTTCGGCCGGGGATTGATCCGCCCGATCGACAACATGCTGACGTACGACCTCAACCGCGCAATGCCATGCGAGTCGATACCACGCAAGTCGCTGAGCACCAGAATGTCCGCCGCCTGATTCGCGTCTGCGTGCGGCACGCCAAAATGCTGAAACACTCGTGACGCGAATTCGTGCAAACGATCGGACGCGAACAAGTCGGGCATACGCTGTTCCTGAAAGCCGGTTTGGAAAACCGGCCTACGATTGTCCCTTCTCGGCGACTTCGACGAGCGTGCGAACGAGGCAGCCGGTTGCGCCTCCTTCGCGATGTCCTTTGCTGGACGAGGCGAACGCGGGGCCGGCGATGTCGAGGTGGACCCACGGTTTGCCGCCGACAAATTTTTCGAGGAACTTCGCGGCGGTGATCGCTCCGCCCCAGCGGCCGCCGATGTTTTTGCAATCGGCGACCTCGCTTTTCAGGAGTTCGTTGTACGAGTCGAACATCGGCAATTGCCACAAGTCTTCGCCTTGCGACTTCGCGGCGGCGAGCAGTTGGTCGCACCAACCTTGATTGTTCGTGAAGGCTCCCGACACGTCCTCACCGAGCGCAACGACGCAGGCTCCGGTCAGCGTGGCCAGATCGATCAACCGATCCGCTCCGTGATCGACGGCGTAGCTGAGCACGTCATTGATGACGAGTCGGCCTTCGGCATCGGTGTTGTGAACTTCGATCGTCACGCCGTTGCGGGCGGTCAGAATATCGCCGAGCTTGTACGCCTTTCCGCCGAGCATGTTCTCGACGAGTCCGCAGTACCCGATGACGTTCACCGGCAGCTTGAGCCGAGCGATCGCCGTCATAGCGCCCAGCACCGTCGCGGCTCCGGCCATGTCACACTTCATTGTCAACATTCCGTCGGTCGGTTTGATCGACAGACCGCCGCTGTCGAACGTAACTCCCTTGCCGACCAGAGCCAACGTCGGCGCGTTCGGTTCACCGCCGCGATGCTCCAGGACGACCATGCGTGCGGGACGGTCGCTGCCTTTCGCGACGGCCAACAGCGAGCCGAAGCGTTCGGCTTCGAGTCGATGCTCGTCGAAGACGTGACACATCAAGCCACACGGAATCGCCTCTTGCAGAGCACGAGCGGCGAAGGTCTCCGGATAGATTTCGTGCGGCGGTCGATTCACCAATTCGCGCGCCAAATTGATAGCGTCGCCCAAAATGCGACCTCGCGCACTGGCCGACGAGGCGGTGCCGACATCGCTGCTCGGCGGCAGCACGATCTGCGCTGTTGCGAACGGGAACCGAGAATGCTCGGCCTTGAACAAGTCCTGTCCCTGCGAGCCGACAATCAACGCGGTGGCCAACACTTCGACGGCTCGGTCACGAGGCAGCAAGCCGAGTTGTTCGGGAACACAGACAGCGATTCGGAGATCTTTCTTGGACGACACCTGTCGTACGGCGGTCATCGCCGCCTTGTCCCAGCGCGCGACCGACAGTTCGCTCGGAGAGCCCAGCCCGACCAGCAGCAGACGGCGCGATTTCAGCGAGGGCGTGTCGGGAACCGTCAGCAACTCCGCCAACTTCCCGGTGAGATCACCCGCTTCACGCAACCGGCTAAGTTGTTCCTGTAACGCATCGTCCAGCGCTACCAGTTCATTGGACCACTCGCCCCCTTCGGGAACTCCGACGATCAGCCAGTCCACATCAACGTCTCGCGCCGCCGCGCTGACAACTCGTAAATCCATGATGACTCCTCGACGCACTCGAACGCCAATCGCAGAACATTGCCGACGATCGTTGGCCCACGACAGTAGCCTGGCGCGTGGAGCAAGTCATTTCAAGCAAGGCAACACGGCCACCGTCACTCAACGCATGCCGGCGGGAACAATTTCCGTGACTTCGTAGACCGGCTTGCCCAAACGGTCGCGTTGATTCGGATCAAACTGTCCTTCAACGCTCACGGCTTGGCCGCTGCGGAGCGTCTTGAAATGCTGAGGATTCTTGAGCGTGACCTCGCCGCCGAATTGATCGTTATCGTCGGGAGACTGGCTGTAAGTCAGATGCCAGACTTTGTATTTGGAGTCGAATTCGATGACTCCTTGCAGCCACGAGTAACCCTCGGAGTCGTATCCGAATTTGTCCGCGGTTGCACTCACAGGTGTGACAGCGTTCGCGCGAACTCGCGTTCGAAACTCCGCAGAACTGACGTTCGATCGAGGCAACTGCGGTTCGTCATCTACGATGAGCGTCATGTCTGGATCCGCCAATTCCGGGTCCAATGAGTTAGGAGCGTTTGCGAACTCTTCGTCGACTAACGGCCTTGGACGAGAACGTTGGCTGATCTTCACGCCTGTTCGTTCGAGCTTCGCATCATCGTTCAGCCCAAATGGCTCAGTGGACCCGGATGGCTGAGCATTGCCAGGATCAGTCGGCTCAGGCACCGATTTTCCGGCCGCCGGTTCGTGATCCCCTTCAAACGTTGTCGGAGCGGAATTGCGAACCGGATTCGGAGCGGTCAACGTGTTCGCACCGGTTGGACTTGCCGGAATCCAAACCGCCCCTGGCGGAACTTGAGCGGTCCCGTAGGGCTGCGGTGCCATCGCCGTATTCGGCGGAGCAAAAGTCCCCGGATGACCGTACGGGCCGTAGCTGAAACAACCCGTCGCGAACAAACACACCATCCCCAACAGCCCCAACTGGCGATCCTTGCCCATAATTTCCCCTCTCCCTGGGAAGTAGTTGGGGGAGTGGTAGGTCTTTCGATGCGATCGTGTCCAGAGCGATTTTTGACGTTGGGTCGGCAAAAGGATTGAAGTCCGATCGCCTCAACCTTTGGTCGAGCAATTGCGGTGGTTGTCGCAGAGCCATACGATTTAGTTGGTCAAACAACTCTGGAAAGCGAAGCACGACACGATGACGAAGGATACCCCAGTCGCGGCAGGCGACACTCCCTGGCTGCTGGTGAGTGTCCGCGATGTGAAGGAAGCTGAAGCCGCCTTGGCAGGTGGATGCGACATCCTGGACTTGAAAGAGCCGAAGAACGGACCGCTCGGCATGGTTTCGGTGGCTGTGATCGGCAAAGTCGTGACGGCGATTCGCAAGAAATCCAAGACATTGCCAATCAGTGTTGCCGTAGGCGAACTCTCGGATTGGGACAACCTCAAGAAAATCCCCAAGCTCCCGCCGGGCACGACTTATGTGAAAGTGGGAACAGCGAAAGTCGGCAAAGATCCGAATTGGCCCGACCGCTGGAAAGAAGTCCGCAAACAATTTGAGACGAATGCGAAATCGAAGTTTTTCTGGGTGGCAGTGGCTTATGCGGATTGGCGTGCAGCGGGTGCTCCGTCACCGACCGCGATCGTCGATGCCGTGCTGGAAGAGTCACTCTCGAAAAGCGGTGGTTGCGTCGGCGTGCTGTTCGATACCTGGGCGAAGCAAGGCCGCAGCCTGTGGGAATGGATCAGCCGAGCGGACCTCAAACGACACGCGGACGCACTGCATCAGGGTGGCCGATTGGTCGCGCTCGCGGGGGGGTTGGGCTGCGACAAGCTCTCTGGTCTACACTCGTTGGAGCCGGACATCGTCGGGATTCGTTCGGCCGCCTGCAAAGATGGATTGCGCAACGGAATCGTCACGAAAGACGCGGTCAGTGCGTTTCGCACTTGCCTGAAGGCGTCGCGAAAGTAGGTCAAGTTTTACAGTCTGACTCGAGCGGCAATTGGCGCCGAGCTTCAATCGAGTCAGCCTGGAAAGGATGACCTACTTCAGCCCCAGAAGCGTTCGCCGTGCCAGTTGCCACTCGGTGTGGTTTCGACTTCGATGTCGCCGTTTACTCGGCACTGGCAGGAGAGCCGCAGTTTCTTCTCGTTGCCAATTCGCCAGAAGAACAGCAGCGGACCAGCCAGAATGCGGAAGCGTTCCCACAAGCCAGGCTTGCTGACATTCTCTTCGCCTTTGGTGATCAGCACTTTGCAACTGCCGCAGTGGCCAAAGCCCATGCAGTTGAAAATCTTGTGCGGACCCCAATACAGCGGCACGCCGTTTTCGAGTGCGACCTTTCGCAAGTTGCTGCCCGGCTCGACGTCGATGCTCTTCTTCTCGTTGACGAATGTGATCTTGGCCATGATGTGTTGCGGTTGAGTTCCTTGATGGTCGGCAATGACCGAGGATGATAGGAGTCGCCGCCGTTGGTGGCAAATGGCCGGCGTGATGGTATCGTCAAGGAAAATCGAAATTCGAAACCCGATTTCCGAAAGGGCACATGATGACCGACCGACGCGAGTTTTTGGAATCCGTGGGAGCCACAGCCGCAGGAGTGCTCGCGGCCGGCTACACCGCGACCGCGAAGGGCTTCGCTGCTAACGAGACGATCAACGTCGGCTGCATCGGGACCGGTGGCCGATGTCGACGCCTGATGGAATCTCTGCGGACAATTCCTGGGGTGAAGATTGTCGCCTTGTGCGACGTGTGGGATGCGGCACTCGAAGCGGGCAAGAAGCTGGCGGAGCCGGATGCCTTCGTGACGAAAGATCATCGCGCGTTGCTCGACCGAAAAGAGATCGATGCGGTGCTGATCGGCTCGCCGGATCACTGGCATGTGCCGCTGACGATTGACTCTTGCGCCGCGGGCAAGGATGTGTACGTCGAGAAACCGCTGACGCACGAACTGTCCGAAGGAAACGCCGTCATCGCTGCTCAGAACATGCATCGCCGCATCGTGCAGGTGGGGACGCAGCAGCGGTCGATGCCGCACATTCAGAAGGCTAACGAGGTCATCAAATCCGGCCAGCTCGGCGAAATTGTGAAAGTGCATCTCACCTGGAATCGCAACTCGCCGCGAGCAACACGGCCCAATGATTCCATCGACCCAAAGAGTGTCGATTGGAAACGATTTCTCGGCACGGCGAAGAAGCAGCCCTTCGATGAGTACCGCATGCGGCAATGGCGTTGGTTCTGGGACTTCGGCGGCGGCATCTTCACCGACTTGATGGTGCATTGGATCGACGTCGTGCATTGGATTCTGGATCTCGACCATCCGCAGACCGCGGCCAGCGTCGGCGATTGGTTCATGGCTCCCGGTTTGTGGGAGACTCCGGACACCGTGCAGACGCTGCTGCGGTACTCACGCAAAGGCAATCGTGTCTTGCAGGTGTATTTCGAGGGAACGTTCAGCAACGCTCGCAACGGCTCGATGGTCGAGTTCATGGGAACCGAGGGGACGCTGTACATCGACCGCGGCGGCTACGTGATTACGCCGGATCGGAACAAGAAGCTCAAGCCCAGCGAATTGATCCTCGGCGAGGGTCCGCGCGGAGCCGACTTCTACAACTTGCCCGACGGCGAGACGCTGCATCTTGCAAATTGGATCAAGTGCATTCGCAGTCGTGAACGACCGAACGCTCCCGCCGAAGCCGGAGTCAGTTCGGCGTCTGCCGCACACATGGCGAACCATGCACTGCGCACCGAAGCGCTGACGAAGTGGGATAAAACTGCTGGCAACTAGGCGGTGGGAGAATCCGATGTCTTGGCGAGTACTGCTGACCGACCGAGCATGGCCGGACGTTTCGATCGAGCAACGCGAATTGTCCACTGTCGGTGCCGAGCTGATCGAAGCGCCTGACGGATCGGAATCGACGCTGACTCGGCTGGCTGTGGACGTCGATGCGATCATGACCTGCTGGGCACCCGTGACGGAAGCGGTCATTCGTGCGGCGGTCAAGTGCCGACACATCGCGCGGCTGGGGATTGGCTTGGACAACATCGCAGTTTCTGTCGCGACGGAGCGGCGGATTCGCGTGACGAACGTACCCGACTACTGCGTCGAGGAAGTGGCCGACCATGCGATGGCGTTGCTGCTGGCATGTGCTCGCAAGGTGGCGTTTTTTCATCAGCGGACGAAAGCCGGCGAGTACCGTCTGCAAGCCGGAGAACCATTGCGGCGATTGCGCGGTTCCGTGTTGGGCATCGTCGGCCTGGGCCACATCGGACGAGCGGTCGCCGAGCGTGCTCGTGCGTTTGGCTTTGAGGTCGTCGCCTGGACGCGATCCGGCAACGATCATGGCAGCGGCGTTCGTCTGGTCGGTCTGCCAGAGTTGCTGCGGCTCAGCGATTTCATTTCACTGCATGTGCCGCTGACGGCGGAAACGAGGCACTTGCTGAATCGGGAATCGCTGTCGTTGCTCAAGCCGACTGCGTTCGTCGTGAACACGTCGCGCGGTGGGCTGATCGACCACGCAGCTTTGTGGCAAACACTGCAAGCAGGACGAATTGCCGGAGCTGCGCTCGATGTCTTCGACCCGGAGCCGCCCGACCTTTCTGGGCCACTGTTTCGGGACGAACGAATCATCGTCACGCCGCACACAGCGTTCGTGTCCGTCGAGTCGTTACAGGAGTTACGTGTCCGATCCGCGCGGCAAGTCGCGGTGACGCTGACCGGCGGTCATCCTGAGAACGTGGTCAACCCGCGAGTTGACGACAATCGCTAGCACCGCCACGACTGGGCCGGCTTCGTGAGTCGTCGCGACCAACCGTGACCGTGCGCCGCTCATCTTTAACCTAGCTTTGCAGGTCGGATTGTTTCGCCCGGTCGCCGGTGACGGCGGCCAGCACCGACAGCATGATCGCCGTCGAACCAAAAACGGCACTCCGAATTCCATCGGAAACAGAGTCCATGTCGATCCCCACTGACTCCGCTGCGCGTCCAGCGGTTCGTGATTCCGGTGCGGCTTCGGAGAACCCGAAGTCGACTGCCGCGTCACGTCCTATGTCGAACGCAGCGGGACCGAGCGCAGCCGGCATCGCCAAACCGAATCTGGCGAGTTCGATCCGGGCTTTTAAAGACTTGACCACAAAAAGCGGAACAGACTTCGCGGCCCCCCCCGCGCCGACACGCTTGACTGGCGAACCACTATCCGTCGCCTACGAGAAGCGAATCCACACGCTCAAAGAGCGCGATCAAGCCGTGCAAATGCTGACCCAGCGTTTGGAGCAGGCAGCCGATCAGCTCGACCGCATGCAACGCACGGGATCTGGACGTGGCGGTTCCGCCGTCGCCGGCCTACCGCCGGAGTTGGTCGAGAATCAACAAACGCTGCTCGAACAATTGACGCGAGTGATCGGCGATTGGGAAGCGACCCAAGCGCGCCAATCACTGGCACGCATCGAATCGCAGATCACCGAGTTGCTTGACCTGGTCGCTTCCGGTGCCGGTCATCTCGCGGGCATCAGCGCGTTGGCTGCCTCATCGACCATCTCCGCAATCGAACCTGCTGGTCAACTTCCGAAGGGTTCAGCAAGAACATCGCCCCTCGCCGACATCCCCGTGACAAAACACGCAAAAACCGGTTGGGAAGCGATCAAACCCGCGATGCTGGCCGAAGAGAGTTACGACCCGACGACCGCCAGTCCTTCGGTGTCCGCCCCAAAATCAGCCGCAATCGCGGAGTCCGCCACTGTAGAGAGCGATCCGAATGAATCCCGTTCGGTCGGCCAACGATCCGCACTGCCACCATTGCCCGGACCACCTCCGGCCATCGATTTCGACATCGCCGACCAATCGACACTCATCGAAGCCATTCGCAACCGCGATGAATTCATCGCAATCCTGTTGTGTCGGCTCAGCTCGCCTGACGCCAGCATCGAATTCCCCGATTGGGAAAAACTCAACTGTGTCCCAAGTGACTTGCAGGGCAAACTTCTGAACCAGCGCGATCGACTGCAAGAAAAGTGCGAGTCGCCGAGGTCGATCTGTCGTTGCAACGCGCCAAGTTGGCTCGCGAAGAGGCCAAGCTTTCGATCAAGGCTGAACATCTCGTCCGGCAGATGCGCCAACTCGGCCTCGCGCCAGATGATTCCGGCGCACCAACTGCCGGCTCACGCGTGCAGAACGAGGGATCGAATGCGACTCAAGGCCGTCGCTAACTCCAGTTCTTGCAACGCTCCAACGGACCCAGCACGGACAGCAAATGAGAGAAGGCGGAATTTCGAGGTCGGAAGGGGGAATGAATTTCGTTCCGATTTCTTCGCTCCGAATTCCCGATTCACTCCGGTTCCCCACCATCGCGAGTCTCCAACCGTTGCAGCACGCGGCGATCCGTCTTGTTCGAATAGAACTTCACCGAGCCATCCGCGTGCAAGAATGTCGCTCCGGAACCGTTGGCATTTCCGAAACCACGAAACTGCCGATTCAAGCCTTCGCCGATCGAGCGGACGTTCCCCGGTTCGCCCCACGGAGGCGGTGGTGGATCACGATCACGAATCTCGCCGACGATGATTGTCTGACTGAGTCCATCGGTGATCTGCTCACGTTTGACCGGCCCGCCGTCATTGAACAAACCGAGATGCACCAACCCTACCGGCTCACGCACATCTTGCCCGCCGACTCCTGCGAAATGTGTCAGCGCGAATCCACGCGGTGATCGGGACGGCGTCCGGCGCGGAAGCGAGAATTCCGGAATCTGCTGCTGCATCACTGGAATATTGACCGCCGCATCGAATGGTTGTTTCAAATCAATCCGCCGATAGATCGCCTCCTGACCGACAAACGGCAACAGCGGAGTCACCCAACCGTGCATCGGGACATTTTCGCCCTGCGAGTCACGGCCCTTAAGGGCCGCTTCTGGGAATTGACCCTGCTGAGCGTGAAACTGATCCAGCCCCGCTGCGATGCGTCGCAAGCGCCAGTGAATCTCTTCGCGTCCAGCATTCTCGCGCTGCCGCTCACCCAGCCGAGCAAACACGAGCGGCGCGAGGAACATGCCGAAGGCCCCCACGACCACGCTCGATCTCGCGACCACCACTCCCTTCAATCGTCCGCGAGATCGCCGAACATCCGCGGCCGCGACGAAACCGAGCAACACCGCCACCAACCCCATCACCAACGCCGGCCCACGCCACCACCACTCCGGACGAACACTTGCCGCCGCGGCCAGGACGGTCAAAACCGCGCAAGCCAGCGCCGTCACCGCGCGGCGAGACCATTCTCGCTCATCCTCATCGAACGGTGCTTCGGCCGACTCAGGCTGCCACGACGCGACCAAATGCGTCATCGAAGCCAAGCTCGCCGCCTGCGCGTACTTCTGCGCGGGAGTCAATTCAGTTGTTGCCGTCGATGTTTGCCGTTCGTGAGTTGGCCTTTCTCCCTCTCCCCTTGGGAGAGGGTCGGGGTGGGGGACGGACTGACGATCGGCTTCCATCGAAGTGCCGTTCGCCTGCGATCGTCGTCCGTCACGCAGTCCCTCATCCGGCCTTCGGCCACCTTCTCCCAAAGGGAGAAGGGCTGGTGGCGAGCCGGGTGACTCAACGGGGGGCGTGCTTTGCATCACGTCCCACAGGCCCTTGGGTTTGACGGCGTCTCCCGTTGGTTCCGTGGTCGCCGGGGCCTCCGCTGCGGGCGTGACGTTCGAGCCGCGCATCACGTCCCACAAACTGCGACGTGGCTTGGTCGGCTCCGCTGCAACCGATTTTTCAACAGGCGGTGCAATGACTGGAGTCGCAGGAGGAATCGCGTCGACGACGTGCGATTGCCACAACTGCTGGAACATCCGCTTACCGGCCGGTACATGCGTCGCCAATGAGCGACCACAGGCCGGACAGGCCGCTTCGCCGACAACAGCCGCGTCGGCTGGCTGGTCTCGATCAGCCAGTTCGGTGACGTGTCCGCATTCGCATGTCACCGTGACGGGCATCGGCCTAACCCTTGTCGAGCGTCGAGCGCCCGAGCGCCGTATCGAACTCGCTGATCGCCGGAATCAGCATCGCGACGGTCGTGAAGCCGTAGGCCATGAGAATCGAAAAGCAAACTCCCAAGGTGCCGTGCAACAAGAACTCAGTGATCGCGTAGAAGGTCAGGAACGGCAACCCCCCCGCCGCCAGCGTCAGCGCTACCGATGGATTCCGGTGCGTCAGCGAGGCGTATAGCCCGATGCTTCCCACCAGGATGAAGACCAGGAAACTCTGGAACTGCAAGAAGAACGACGACCGAGCCTCCACCAGCAAGATCATAAAAATGATGATGCCGATGAAGAGAAAGAACATCGTTCCCAGGCTGTTGGCAATCGACGCTCGCGAGTTGTCGAAACTGAACCCCGCGTGAAGGCCCAGCATCGCCGCGAAGCCCACCAGCGCCAGAAAACTCAACAGCACATAGGCCGAGTTCTCCAGGCCGACGCCGCCAATCACTAACTGCCAACCGATCAACGCCAACGGAATTACGATCAATTCCTTCGTGTTGAACAACACGCCGCCGAGCTTGCCGAAGACGAACTCCTTGGCCGAGATGTCCGTCACCAACAGCAACTCCAGCGTCTTCGTGTCCTTTTCCGTCGTGATCGACGTCACCCCTTGAGCGTTCACCAGCAACAGGCTCAACAGGCCGAGCGCGACGAATCCGATTCCCGCAGGAGTCACCACGCCCAGCAGCATCTCGCCGCTGCCACTCGACGACCACAACGTCGAGACGACGAACGCCGCGATCGCGTAGTACACCAGCTTGATGAGCACCATCCGCCGGCCATAAGCCCGCGTGCAGATTTCTCGCCACAGGACCGGATTCGTCCAGATCGTCCGATGCCGTACGCGTGTCTCGCCAGCCACCTCGGTCTTCTCCGTCTTCGGCGGCGCGAATGACGCCTGATTCGGATTCCAGACTCGCAATCGGATGATGCTCACACCGATCAGGGCAACGGCCAGAGCACTCAACACCACGACCGATCGCGCCGCCACCTGCGAGTACGCAAGCTCGCCGTGTGTCTCAAACGGATTCATCACCGCCAACAGCGCACGATACGGATTCAACAATCCCGCCACTCCGCCAATCACAGACGACGCACCCGCAATTGCCACGATTGCCTCGACAGCACCGAGAAACAACACCAAGCCCAGCACGCAAATCGCCAACGTCTGAAACGTCTTCTCTCGCCAGAAGGCAACCAATCCACCCCAAGCCCCCGATGCGAACGTCGCCGCCGTGCAGAGGCCAATCACCCAAGCGACTTGATCCGGTGCGACTCCTCCCAACAACAGAGTCACGCAAAACACCGGGACCGAGGTCGCGACGAGCACCAGCGGCAGCAGCAAACTCGCCAGCAACTTGCCGAGCACCATCTCGTGTCGCCGCAGGTCAGTCATCAGCAGCAGAATCAACGTCTGCCGGTCCTTCTCCTGAGCGATGTTTCCCGCCGTGAACAGCATTCCGAAGAACAGCACCAGCGTCATTTGCAGCAGTGCGAAAATCTGAAAGATCAACCCGCCAAAGTGCGCGACGTCTCCGAGACTGCGCACCTGCTGCCAGCCGAACGTCGCTTGCCCGGCTGTGTACATCAGCACGAATAAGCCGGCGACGTAGCCCGATCGAATCAAAAAATGACGCAGCCGTCGCGGAGTCGTCAGAGCTTCTCGACTGAAAATAGGGCCGGCAAACAAGATCAACTCCTGACGAAGGAAGATTGCAAATTGCTAGTTGCAAATCTGAAATTGCAAATTGAAGACAAAGGACAATCCATCGGACGCAACTCAACCTTTCGGTGGTTCCAATTCGCAATTTGCAATTTGCAATTTGCAATTTGCAATGCCTTCCCGCACGAAGTGGCCGCTGCGTCCGCCGGTCTTCTCCAGCAGTTCGATGGGGCCAATCGACATGCCACGATCGACCGCTTTGCACATGTCGTAAATCGTCAGCGCGGCGACGCTGACCGCCGTGAGAGCTTCCATCTCGACACCAGTCCGGCCATGCACTCGCACAGTTGCTTCAATACGAATGCTGTTCGCATCGACGATTTCGAAGGCAACGTCCGCACTGTCGAGGCCCAGCGAATGACACAGCGGAATTAACTCGGCCGTCCGTTTCGTGGCCATGATGCCGGCCAACCGAGCGACCTCGAAGACGTCTCCCTTCGCGACTTGCTTGTTGCGGATCAATTCCAGCGTCGCTGGCTGCATTCGCACGAAGCCAACCGCGCGAGCTTGCCGGAGCGTCACCTCTTTCGAGCTGACATCCACCATGCGACTCGCGCCGGTTTCGTCGAAGTGCGTCAGTTCGGGCATGGAGGATTACTCGGCGACCGCTTCCAGTTTGATCGTGGCCGACTTGCCGTCCGCAGAAACCTTGATCGGGATATTCCACTTCGACGTCTTCAGCTTGCACAGTCCGCCGACGCCGTCTCGGCAGTACGAGAACGACAGCGATAACGCCAATTTCGCCTCGCCCGTTTGAGCAGCTAGCGGGATTGAGGCAGTCGCAACCTCGTCGTTGACCTCGGCCGGATGACGACCTTTGAGTTGTTCGGCAGCGATCAGCTTTTGATCGCCCGCGGCCTCCAGCTTGTAAGTCACCTTCGCCAGCTTGTTGAGTTTGTAGTCCTCTGGCAATTTGAAGCGGATCTCCAACTTCAGTGTCTCGCCGACCGCGATGTTCTGCACGGCAAGATCCATAACTTTCTTCGCATCGGCAGCGGACTCGTCGTCTTTCACCGGTGGTGGCGGTTGCAGACCGTTGATGTTTAGTTCGGTCATCTCATCCGATTTCAGATCGACTACGCAGATGCGGTGATTGTTGGTGTCCGCGACAAACAACTTGCCCTTCGCAATCGACAGACCGGCCGGCTCAGAGAGTTGCGCGGGAGAGAGGCCGGCTCCCGCTTTGCCGTTGCCAATGAACGACGAGACCTCACGCTTCGCGGCATTGATCCGCTTGATCTTGTGGTTGTAGCTGTCTGCCACGAACAGGCTGCCGTCGTGGTAGAGCACATCCAGCGGATGCTGGAATCGAGCCTCTTTGCCGATGCCGTCCACATCACCGAACGCGAACAACGATTGAGCGCTCGGCAAGTCGGACGTTCCGGCGACGGTCGTAACTTCGCCTTTCGAGCCAATCGGCACTTTGCGAATCGACGAGCCTTCGCTGTCGGCAACGTACAAAAACTTGCCGTCGCTGCTGATGCCCGACGGCTGCGCGTACGCCGCTTCGGCGTGCGGGCCGTTCAAAATGTCTTCGCGACCGCTGCCGGAAAACACGCCGATCGAATCGGAACCGAGTTCGTGCGACCAGAGCTGATGCGGCCCAGCCATCGCGATGTACAACGTGCCGTCCTGATGCGAGATCGCCCACGGACTATTGAGCGCTGTCTTTCGCAACGCTCCCCCGTTCGCTCGGAATTGAGCCTGCACGCCGGTCCCCGCCAGCGTCGTGACCTTCTTCGCCTTCAGATCAACGACACGCAGCAAATGATTCTCCGTGTCGGAGAGGTACAACTCGTCGCCGACGAGCGCTGCTCCTTGCGGACGGAAGAAGCTCGCCGTCTTGTAGTCGCCGTCCTCGGCACCGGCTATTCCGCTGCCGATCACGTCGAGCAGCTTGCCGTCGAGCGACGTCACCACCAGCCGGTTGTGATTGCTGTCGCTGATGAACAGCCGATTGGACGCCTCATCAGCCAGAACCTTGCCGGGGAATCGCAACGCTCCCGGCTTCACGCGTTGCCGCTCCAGGTCAAACTTCACGGGAGTCTCGTCGAGCGTTCCCTTCGCTTTGTGGTACGCGATGACCTTGGCAATGATCGCGTCGAGCGGTTCGCGGTTCCCCTCGCCGGAGATAAAGCCGCAGTAGTAACCCTCCGGGTCGAGCAGTACGAGCGTCGGCCATGCTCGTACCCCGAAGCCACGCCAGATTTTCATCTCGGCATCGTTGACGATCGGATGTTCGATCTCGTACCGCAGCGCGGCCCGGCGGATGTTTTCCGTTTCTTTTTCGTTGTCGAACTTCGCCGAATGGACGCCGATGACAACCAGCTCTTTCGGGTACTTGTGCTCGAGGAATTTCAAGTCCGGCAAGATGTGCATGCAGTTGATGCAGCAGTAGGTCCAGAAATCGACCAACACCACTTTGCCACGCAAATCCTTCAGCGTGATCTCGCCGGACGTGTTGAGCCACTCGACGCCGCCATCGAGTTCCGTACCCTCCATCTTGAACCGCCCCGGAAAAGGATTCTCAAGACCTCCCGGAGCATCGTCGTCAGCCTTGTCGTCCTTTTTCTCGGCCTCTTTCTTCGTCGTCTTGCTGGCCGCATTCTTGGCGGGCTTCTCAGACGGTTCGTCATTCTGCGGATCGGCCGCCAGCACCGTCGATGTCAGCGGCAACGAAGGAATCCGCGAACCATTCGTGAACCAGAACGTGACGATCGCCGCTGCGACCAGCAACAGCGAGCCAACGATCGTCGCTCGTGGCAACGGACGAAACGGAGACGGCGACGACTCGGCGGGGGACGGTGCAGAAAGCTCGTAAGACATCGGTAATTCCTCACGATCAGGGGCGGGAGACGGCAGGTATCGCGTCGGTCCAAACCGTGCGACGTGCGGACAGCATCTAGCTCGCCCCGCACGACGTCAAGCGGTCGAAGAGTCTGCTCGGCGAAGTCGCAACACAGTATTAAGTGAAGAGTGCAAACTGAAAAGTGCATAATTGAGGGGATCGAAATACTAGTTTGCAGGACATTTTTCACTTTGCACTCTGCACTCTGCACTTTGCAATTAATCAGGAATGTCGGCCTGTGACAAATTGATTGATTGCTCGGCAGTCGGTCGACTGGCAGAATGCCACGCCAATCACGTCCCGCCCGGAGTTTCTGCACGAGGAATCTTTCATGCCAAGAACCGTTCTGAGTCGCTGTCTGCCAGGAGTGCTGTCGATCGTCTTCGGCCTCGCGCTGTCCGCCGGAGCCGCCGCTTCCGACGAGAAATTGTTCGTCGCCGAACCGCTCACCCTGCCGAAGGAATTCACCGGCGGCATCGAAGGCCCGCAGTGCGACGGAGCCGGCAACATCTACGCCGTCAACTTCAAAGCGGAAGGCATCATCGGCAAGGTGACGCCGCAGGGCAAAGCGGAGGTCTTCGTCGAACTGCCGAACAAGAGCGTCGGCAACGGCATCGTCTTCGACCTTTCGGGAGCCATGTTCATCGCCGACTACGTCAATCACAACGTGCTCAAAGTGGACATGGCCACGAAGAAGATTTCGGTCGTCACCCACAACGAAGGCATGAACCAGCCCAATGATCTGGCCATCGGCCCAGACGACGTGCTGTGGGCCAGCGACCCGAACTGGGGCAACAGCACTGGTCAACTTTGGCGGATCGATCGACAGGGCAAGGTCACGAAAGTCGCCAGTAAGATGGGAACCACCAACGGCATCGAGGTCAGCCCGGATGGCAAAACGCTGTTCGTCAACGAAAGCGTTCAACGCGGCATCTGGGCCTTCACGATCACTGCCGACGGACTCAAAGACAAACGATTGCTGAAGCAATTCCCCGATCACGGTTTCGACGGCATGCGCTGCGATGTTGACGGCAACTTGTACGTCACTCGGCACGGCAAGGGGACAGTCGCCGTCGTATCGCCCCAGGGGGAGGTACTGCGTGAAATCGACGTGCTGGGCAAGATGCCCAGCAACCTGTGCTTCGGCGGTCCCGATGGCCGAACCGTCTACGTCACCGAAGTCGAGCACACGCGACTGGTGAAGTTCCGAGTCGATCGTCCCGGCCAAGCGTGGCAGCGATGGCAGAAGAAAAAGTGAGCGGCTCAATGTCTCGAAGCAACATCACCGACGAAGACTTGCGGGCGTATCTCGCCGAACACTTGCCAGCCACGCGAATGGCGATGATCGAGCAGTCGCTGCGAGATTCCGATCTGCTGCGCCGTCAGTTGGCGCTGCTCGCGCGAGACAACGATCATGGGGGCTACTCCGTTGGCGAAGTCTGGCGACGGGGCCGATTGAGCTGTCCGACTCGGGGCCAACTCGGGGCCTATTTGCTGCAAGCGCTCGATGACGCTCCGCGCGAATACATCGATTTCCATCTGCAAATCGTCGGCTGCCGAGTCTGCAATGCGAACCTGGCCGACCTGCAACAAGCGAGCGCATCGGCCCCAGAGAAACAACGCCGACGTCGCAAGTACTTCGAGTCTTCGGCCGGTTATTTGCGACGAGATGGATGAACGTAGCCTCCTCAAAACTTCACTTCGCCACCGACACCGGGTGAGCCGTCCGTCGGATGGAAGTACGGCACGAGCTGAATCTTCGAGTTGCCACACAGATGACGACCCGCTACCGCCTTGCCGACGACGAAGCCGAGTGCTCCTCCAAAGAAGACGTCAGACATGTCATGGGCTTGCTGGTCAATCCGGCTGAACCCGACGGCTCCGGCTAACAAATAGGCCGGCAAGCCGACCTTGTAACCGTAGTACTCGTCCAAAACCGCCGCGATCGCGAAAGTGCTCGCCGTGTGATACGAGGGAAAGCCGTAGTGACCGTTCTCCCAATTCGTCGAAGGTCGATCGGTGTTTGTCGCGAGTTTCAACGCCGTCACACTGACACCCGTGATGGTAACCGCGCTGATCATCGACCCCATCACCTCGTGAAGATCCTCGTCCTGTGACCAAAGCGAGTAGCCGTAAACTCCCAGCAAGATGGGACCCTGATATTCCGCCGCTCCAAGCTTGCCGAGGAATTGGCTGCCGTTCCCCCAGCGATTCGGATGATTGGCGACCCACTCACGCACATCTTGATCGACGCCTCCTTCTCGCATCGCGTACGCAGCGCCTCCCGCTGCTGTCAGAATCAAGGCGTTGTTCCAATTCGGAACCCCTTTCGCATCGGACCACAGTGTCGGCAGAGCGTTGTTGAGGTCGCAGCGAAAACACAACTTCTTGCAATGGTCGTTTTCAAACGTTTCGCGATCGGGGAGAGAACCCTCGGAGTCCGATTTGGTTTCTTGTGAAACGAGCGGGGGCAGATCCTCGCTCTGCCACAATTTGGGCTCGAGCGACGCACACCTCACAGATCCATTGAATTCCGATTCCACAGCCGCCGGAATCACTCCCTGGTCGCGCTGATTCTTTTGCAACGGCCAGGCTTCAGGCTTTTTGACAGCTTCGCGGGTCCGCACCATCTCGGAGACCAATGTGCTCGGCACTTCTCGTTTAGCCGTTGAGGAATGGCCTGCCTCTCGCAACGTCGCGGACTGACAGCCCACCATCGCAATACCGAGCAACCCAGCAGCCAGCCACGGAATTGCCGTACACTGCTGCTGCGGTCGCGCTGACATCTGCGGGCTCCGTCCCGGAAATTCGGTCCACTCCTGAAGATCGGCCCGTCAGCTTCGTGCGGCCGATGGAATTGGCTTGGTGACGGCAGGTTTTCCGAGACTACGTCAACCTTTTTTGTTTTGCCGAGACCGCAAAACTCCCAGTCTTCCTCGGCCAACCGACGACAATCTCGTCCGTCCGGGTTCCCAACCTGCTCCCCTAACCGACGACGGCTACAATCCCGACCTCAACCAGGAGGCGATATGCGAGTCGGTCTGTTTATTCCTTGCTACGTCGATCAGTTCTTTCCGCAGGTCGCAATGGCGACCGTGTCCGTGCTAGAACGATTTGGCGTCGAAGTGGATTTCCCAGAGGCGCAGACCTGCTGTGGCCAGCCAATGGCGAACACCGGGTTGTGCGAGCAGACCCGCCCGCTGGCCGAGCGGTTTTTCGACATCTTCTCGCCGTACGAATACGTCGTCTGTCCGTCGGGAAGTTGCACCGCGATGGTGCGGCACCACTATGAGGATTACCTCTCCGGCCGCTCCGGTTTCGAGCAACTCAAACTCAAGACGTTCGAGCTGACCGAATTCCTGACCGACATGCTGAAGGTTGATCGACCGCGTGGGAACTTTCCGCACAAGGTCGGCCTGCATCAAAGCTGTCACGGCTTGCGCGAACTGCGACTCGGCAGTTGCAGCGAACGAGTCGGGCCGGCATTCAACAAGGCCAAGCAATTGTTGGAAGGACTCGACGGCATCACGTTCTCCGAGCTGACTCGCCCAGACGAATGCTGCGGCTTCGGCGGCACGTTCGCGGTCGCCGAGGAAGCCGTCTCGACGATGATGGGACTCGACCGCCTGCACGATCATGAGCAAGCCGGCACCGAAGTGCTGACCGCCAACGACATGTCTTGTCTGATGCACCTCGACGGCCTGATCCGCCGCCAGAAGAAACCAATCCGCGTGCTGCACATCGCCGAGATTCTGGATCAAAGCGGAGCGTCGTAATTACTCCGCCATCGCCTCCAGCGCGCGAGCAAACGCTCCGAAGCTGCCGCCGTCGAAGAGGACGAAACGGACGAGTTCCGGTTGCTGGTGCTCCAGCAAGAATTCTCGCACCGTTGCCAGCGATCGTTCGGCGGCGAGATCCATCGGATAGCCGTAGACTCCCGTGCTGAGCGCGGGAAAGGCGATGCGGTTGCAGGAGTGCTCGACTGCCAACTCCAAGCAGCGGCGATAAGCCGAAGCCAACAAGTCTGCCTCACCACCGACTCCACCACGCCAAATTGGGCCAACAGCGTGAAAAACGAATTTCGCTCGCAATCGACCGGCCGAGGTCACGACCGCTGATCCCGTTGGACAGCCGTCGGGAAACTTCACGCGTGTCTCTTCCATCAGCGACGGCCCCGCCGCGCGATGAATCGCGCCATCCACTCCGCCGCCAACCATCAAGACATGGTTGGCCGCATTGACGATCGCGTCGACTTGCTGCCGAGTGATGTCGCCTTGTGCAAGTTCGATGCGACACGAACCGAATTGAACGATCATCGAAGAAGCTCCGTCAGCCGCAGGGCGCTAGCCCCGGTTCGGACGTGTGACCCAATCGAGAACCGTCCGCTAGCGCGTTCCGGCTCATGCCACCAAGGCACAATCGGCGGTACTTTCGCCGCGCTGTGGCAGGCACTACAAGTCGCTTCTAGCTGGGTCACCAGCGGATCACGAGATTTCTTGGAGGAACGACATGCACTGTTGGCACGACGTGACACCAGGCGAACGCTTGCCGCGCGAATTCATCACCCTCATCGAATTCCCGATGGGTTCGAGCGTCAAATACGAGCTCGACAAAGTCACTGAGTTGCTTAAGCTCGACCGAATTCTGTACTCGGTCGTGTACTACCCGGCGAGTTATGGCTTCGTCCCGCAGACGTTGGCCGAAGACGACGACCCGCTCGACGTGCTGGTGCTTTGCCAAGAGCCGGTCGCGCCGCTGACCTTGGTCCGCTCGCGAGCGATCGGGCTGATGACGATGGTCGACAGCGGCAAGAGGGATCACAAAGTCATCGACGTCGCGATGGACGATCCCAAATACGCCAGCTTCCAAGAAGCGGATGAACTACCGGTGCACCAGTTGTCGATGGTCCGCCGCTTCTTCCAGGACTACAAGCAGCTCGAAGGCAAGTCGGTCGAGGTCGATCAATTCCAACCGGCGGAAGCGTCGTCCAAGGTCATCATCGAGGCGTTGGAGCGATACACGAACAAACGCCGCCGCGGTTTCAAATAGGTTTTTGTGGCAACACGCGGCTCGCGTGTCGCCGGAACGCGAGTCGCGTGCTCCACCCAAGGTTTTGAATCGACGAACGCCGCGATAGAATCCTGCCCAGCTTTGACGTCTCCAGCCTCAAGGAACCCTCATGTCGGATCCCTCCGCCCCGCCCGCCTCGTTCAAACTCACCTCGACCCAATGGCTGATCTGCGTGATCGCGTCGATCGGCTTCGCGTTCGACATTTACGAATTGTTGATGCTGCCACTGGTGGTGCGTCCCGCGTTGGAACAATTGGTCGGAGCTGCACCGGGAACCCCGATTTTTCAAATGTGGGTCGGGCGGTTGTTCTACATTCCGGCGATCGCTGGCGGAATCTTCGGACTCGTCGGCGGATATCTGACCGACCGGTTGGGCCGTCGCCGAGTGCTCACTTGGTCGATCTTGATTTATGCCTTCGCGGCCTTTACCGCAGGATTCTCGACCAGCATCTGGATGTTGCTGATCTGTCGTTGTTTTGTCTTTGTCGGCGTCTGCGTTGAGTTCGTGGCCGCCGTCGCCTGGCTGGCGGAGTTGTTTCCGAATCCGCATCAACGTGAGAAGGTGCTGGGATACACGCAGGCGTTCTCCTCGGTCGGTGGCTTGTTGGTCGCGGTGGCGAATGGACTCGCAGTGAGTTACGGATCGAGCTTTCCAGCCATTCAATCCATTTTCGGTGGGGCAATTTCCGATCCTCACGCCGCTTGGCGATACACCCTCATGTCGGGCGTGATCCCCGCAATTCCATTGATTTTGATCCGCCCATTCCTGCCGGAGTCGCCTGTGTGGGCTCAAAAGAAAGAATCTGGAACGCTCAAGCGGCCGAGCATCGCCCAATTGTTTGCTCCTGATCTTTGTCGCACGACGGTCGTCACGACGTTGATGTTCGCGTGCAGTTTTGGCGCGGCCTTCGGAGCCATCCAGCAAATTCCTCAAATCATTCCGGGACTTCCGGAAGTCAAAGAGCAAGTGAAAGCGGCTCTCTCTGAAAAGTCGGTGATCGACAAAGTGACGAAACGGCTGGAGTCCGACGAATTCAAGAGTCTGCTGGAAGGGAAGTCCGAAGCCGAGCAGAAAAAATTAACCGCGATCGAACGGGGCAAAATCGAAGGTCCGATTCGTGGCAAGATTACTCAGGGAGTCGCGGCGAACGTCACCAAAGTCCAGGAGATCGGCGGCTTGTTCGGCCGGTTTGCACTCGCGGTGTTGGCCGTGATGATTGTCGGCCGCCGGAAGCTCTTGAGAATCTTCCAGATTCCGGGACTGATCATAATGCCGATCATCTTCGCGTACTGCGCGACGACCAGTTTGTCACTGACTTATGTCGGCTTATTTCTCGCCGGATTCGTGACCGTGGCTCAATTCAGCTTCTGGGGAAACTACCTGCCGCGGGTGTACCCACTGCACTTGCGTGGCACTGGCGAAAGTTTTGCTGCGAATATCGGCGGCCGCTTGATCGGGACTTCGTTCGCGTGGGTGACCGCCACGTTGGCGGCGACCGATGATCTCGCGAACGCCCCACTGAAGCTGGCATACACGGCGGCAGCTGTCGGGTTTGGCGTTTATTTGGTCGGGCTCATCGCTTCATTCTGGTTGCCGGAGCCGCCCAAAGAGGACATGGCCGACTGACCGCCGTTTTCGGCTGTCCGCAATCGTATGACGATTCGTAAGATCGCGGTCGTTTCATTCCAGCCCGACGCGCCAGCGAGGGGTGTTGCGTTTGACCTTTCAGTGGCGCGTCGGACTAGTTGGCAAGGAGCAACCACATGCGACAGTCCTCTTCAGGCCGGATTCCGAGCTTGATCGGATTCGTTGCGGCGTTGAGTCTGGCCATCGCGGTGCTGGCTCAGGTACCTGTGCCTTCCGCGAACGATCCCGACAGTGCTGGGCCGGTTCGTGAACGGCGGTTGGTCCAACGATTGGAGCAAGCTCGACAGATGCTGGCTCCGCGTGAGCCCAACGAAAAGTCGGAAGAATCACAGGCTCTGCGACTGCTGCAAACGTTGTTGGAGGACAGTTCCGAGACCGATGACGGTCCCTCAGCGGACGACGTATTGCTGGACCCGGCTCCCGAAGGTGATCGGCGGGTCGCGACCCGCAGCTTGAAGTCGGAGGCTCGGCGGCTGATTGGCGGGCTGTCGGCTCAAGGCCGGCAAGCCTACGAGTTGCTGGTCGGCAAAGTGGGGCGAGTGAAACTCGATGCCGCGCTGGCGGACGGCGACTGGCCAGCGGTCGAAGTGGTCGCTCGGCAATCGTTGCACACGTCGGCCGGTTACGACGCCACGGTCGCGTTGGGTTTGCGAGAACTTGACCTTGGCGAACCGCTGGCCGCAGCACAACGGTTCGAGGAGGTTCGCGAATGGCCGCAAGCTCGCGCATCGCGCGAGCCACTGTTGTCGTTGCGATTGGCTTTGGCGTGGCGACTCGCGGGGCGGGATGAGCGTTGTCGAGAAGTGCTTGTCGAATTGAAGAAGGCGTTCGGAGACAAACCGATCACTCGCAACGGTGGCGGCGAACTGCCGTGGTTCTCGGAGGATGCCGAAGCCCTCCAATGGCAGGATCGTTGGGCCGGTGTCCAATTGCGCCCATTGCGAATGACGGGCGAGCGCCACGCGGAATGGCCGCTGCAAGCGGGCAATGTGGCTCGAAACGCCGTTGCCGCCGCGGCCGTTCCAACGGAACACGTCGCTTGGTCACACTCGTTGCTCGACGATGACGACGCGGAGCCGCCGCCCGATGCGCCTGCGGACGCACCGGAGTCCGCAGGCAACGAGCATTCGGATCGCTCACCGACCGTGCTGCGCGGCACTTGGGGTCGTGTGCGGGTCGAAGTGAAATCACATCTCGAACAGCGCCGGCAGACCGATCGACCGGCGGTGATCGCCGCGCAGCCAATCGTCGTCGGAGATGCGGTCGTCATCCGCACGTTGTCGCAGTTGCAAGCGTTTCGACTCTCGGATGGCCAGCCGTTGTGGCATTCGGCGATGGTCGATCCGCAATTGGCCGAGATGCTGGGAGACGTGCGTCGCGGTCGCCGGCCGACTCGTCTGTCGCCGGAACTGGATGGCTGGTTGCAACAGCGCATCTGGGAGGATGTGACTCACGGATCACTCAGCAGCGACGGCGAGTTGGTCTTCTCGCTGCAAGATCGCGAGGGGAATCTACGATCGCCGCAGATCGCCTGGCGGCAGATGCTCGTCTCGCGCGAGTTCAACAAGCTGGTCGCCATCGAAGCGGCAACCGGACGGCTGCGTTGGGAATTGGGTGGCCCGCGCGGCGAATACGAACTGTCGGGAGCGGGAGCGTATTTTCTCGGCCCACCGTTGCCGTGGCGCGGACAGCTCTTCGCGTTGACGGATGACGGAATTGATTTGCGGCTGGTGGTCCTCGATCCGCATGACGGCAAGCTGCTGTGGACACAGACGCTCGCGCCGTGCGATCCGATTTGGTCTGGCATGGTGCGGGACACAGGATTGAGTCCGACAGTCATCGGTGAGTGCATCGTCTGTCCGACGGGTGCCGGATCAATTGTGGCGGTCGATCCCATGCGACGCGAATTGCGTTGGCAACACGCCTACCGTGAGCCAACGGATCGAATGCCGGTGCGTCGGTTTGACTTTCATCCTCCCAATTCCAGTTTCGAAGCGTCATGGCGACAGAGTGTGCTGATCGCCGCTCGCGATCGTCTGCTGGTGGCACCGCCGGACCTCGGCGAACTGCTCTGCCTCGACGCACGCGATGGGCGGCTCTTGTGGAAACAGCCTCGCGACGAGGGACTCTTTTTGGCGGGGCTCACCGAAGATGCCAACGCGCTGGTTGTCACCACCAACGAGGTCCGCGCGATTCAGTTGTCGGATGGAAAACCAGCCTGGTCGCGACCCGTGTCGATCGCGCCGCTGGGCGGACACGGAGTCTTGTCGGACGGTGTCCTGCACTTGCCACTGATCTCCGGCGAAGTTGTGAGTATCGAGACTCGTTCGGGACGGGTGCTGGCTCGAACGATGGTCGCGGCCAAAGAACTGCTCGGCAATCTGATTGCGGCGGACGGACGACTGGTGTCGCAATCGGCCTCGCACATTGCGGCGTTTCCGAAATTGCGTGAGCACCAGCAGGCCATCGCCGATGCCTTGCAGCAGAACGCCGACAACCCGCGAGCCTTGGAAGATCGCGGCCGAATGAATTTGCATTTGGGACGTCGCGAACAAGGCCTCAAAGATCTGCGGCGCGCGATCTCGTTGCGACCGACGGCGGAAGCCAAGCAACTGCTGGCCGGACTGCTGCTCGATGAGGTGCGACTGGGACAATCGACCGACCTCGAAGCGACGATTCGCGAACTCGAGACGTTGTTGGACGATCCGAAGCAGCGGTTGCTGTTCGCTCGGCTGCGAGCGGCCAGTTGGCAACGTCGCGGCGAGTCGCTAGCAGCGGCTCGCGAACTGCTGAAGTTGGCGGATGCCTGGGAGCCATCGACCGAATTGGAAATCGTGACCGGCCCCACCGCCGCGAGGCAGGATCGCTGGATCGCCGCGGAGTTGCTCGAATTGCATTCGGCGATGTCGGCCGAAGATCGCCGCGTCCTGGACGACGAAGTCGCGATGCGATTGCGCACGGCAATCGAAGGATCGAAACCAGCTCGACTGCGAGATTTTCTGGCGTTGTTCGGTTGGAGCAATTCAGCCAGCTCCGCTCGTCGCACGCTGATCGAACAGCTCGATTCACGCAAACAGCGGCATGAATTCGAGTCGCAACTGCTGGCCGAAGGTGGGGCATTCGCGGCGGTGCGGCTGGCTCAACAATGGTTGTCGCTGGGACAAGTCGAACTCGCTCGGCCACTGGTCGACGATCTGGCCACTCGATTCGCCGACGAGCAATGCCTCGAAGGCAAGACGGGCCGCGAGTGGGCCGCTCGCTGGCGAGAAGAATTTTCCGAACCGTTGAAGGCCAGTTGGCCCACTTCCGCCGAAGGTGGACTCAAGTCCGAACGGGTCAGCAACAGCGAGCCGTTGAATGCGTGGTATCACCTCGATTGGTCCGCTCCACCCGATGTGTTTCACGAGAACTGGCAATTGTGGCGTGACACCGGTGGCCGAGCCATCGTGGCTCGCGACAGCTTCGGCCGCGAGCAGTGGCGGACGAAGGTGCCGTTCGAGAATTACTCGATGCAGCACGTCGTGGGACTGTCTGCAACCTGGCACGCACGCTGGCTGGTGCTAAATCTGGGTGACCGATTTCTGGTGCTCGACACGTTGCCACCTTCTCCGCCGAAAGCGGAGAGCGAGGACAAGACCGACGCAAAACCCGAACCGAACGCCAGCCCGGAACCGCGGCTGATGTGGCAGAGTGTTCTCTTCGATCGGCGACAGGAGCCGCAAGTCACGCCGCTGCCGGCCCGAATTCAGAACGCCATCACCGGGACGCCCGACCGGTTTGTGATGTCCGATTCCTCCGGCCGCCGATTAGGCCAAGTCGCCGTCGTCGGCCACGACGTCATTTGCCATCAAGCCGGACATCGCTTGATCGCATCCACGTTGGCCACCGGTGAGCCGCTGTGGATCTTCGACGGCTTGCCGATCGGCTGCGAACTCTCCGGTGACCAGCGATTCGTCGTCGTGACCAGCGCGGATGGTCGTGAACGATTCGTGCTCAGCACGCTCGACGGACGGTTGTTGAACCGAGCGGAGTTCGGGGCCGCGACTCGCCTGGCAACGCTCGGCCGCAACGTGTTGACGTGGTCGGAATCCGAACTGCGGCTGTTCGACGCCGCGACAAACACCGATCTGCTGCGCGAACAATTTCCCCTCGGCACGTTGCCGTGCGTCTCGCTGGGAGACTCGGTCGCGATGCTGGAGCCGACCGGACGATTCACGATCTGGTCGCTGCGCGACGGACAACGATTGCTCGAACAAAAACTCCCGCCGATCGAACACGTCACCCATTTCGTCGTGCTGCGTGATCGCGAACGCTGGGTGCTGCTGACGAATATCGAAGAGCCGGTTGCCGCCGACAAGCCACGCACGCGAATCAGCCTGTTGAACTTCGACCACTGGCGCGTGCATGGTCCCGCCTTCGGATTCGATCGTGCGACGGGACGACAGCAGTGGTCCGCGTCGGTGGACTGGGACGGCCTGCAAACCGCTCAGCCTGCCGACTCGCCAGTGCTGCTGCTGGCAACGCGATTTCAAATTGTTGGCGGACCGCAGCCGCCAAGCCTCCCCACGTTTCGCGTCTCGGTGTTGGACAAGCGCAACGGCCGACTCTTGCCGCTGTCCGCCGACCTGCGTGCCGACCAACGAAACTTCACCGACCTCCGCCCGAACCTTGCCGACAGAACCATCGACGTCCAAATCGAACGTGAGCTGCACCGACTGTCGTTCGAGAAGTAGGCGCGACTTTGGGTCGGAGATGGCCACCAAGGAGGCTCAGCCTCGTAACCCGAGGCATTAGCGAGGGCGGGCGCTGCAGACCGTGAGGATTCCTGGTCCTACAGAGCCACAACCAAAACAAACGACGAGTACAAAGTGCAAAATGGTTGCCGCCGGACACTTTGCAATTTGCACTCTTCACTTTGCACTTCGTCACGAAACTTCTCGCCAGAACGAATCTCTTACTGATTGCAGAGCAGGCGTCGGTGAAGCGTTGGCCCTCACTGACACTTCGGATTACAAGACGCACACTGAAAACCTAGCTAGCAGTGGGAAGTCTTGCGACTTCCGCGACTGGGTTTGAAATTGGCTCGAACGACTCTCCCACTTGCCCACCGATACCATCATGCCGCAGACATTTCTTCGCCGTGGTTTGCTCGCCTTCACGGCCGTTGTCGTGATGACTCCGCTTCTTTCGGCTGCCGAGCTGCCGAACTTTTCGCGAGACATCCTGCCAATATTGTCCGACAACTGTTTCTCTTGCCACGGCCCAGACGCGAAAACGCGCGAGGCCGACTTGCGGCTCGATCAACAGGAAAGTGCGCTGCGGACTGAAAAGCCAATCGTCGTGCCCGGCAAGAGCGGCGACAGCGAACTGATGAAACGTATCCTCTCGGCGGACGCGGACGCCGTCATGCCGCCGCCAAAATCGGGACGCAAACTCACCGCCGCACAGATTGAGTTACTCAAAACCTGGATCGACGCTGGAGCGAAATGGGGCAAGCATTGGGCGTTCGAGTCAATCCGCCGACCGCCGGTGCCGAGTTTCAAATCTGAAATCTCAGATCTGAAATCTCAAATCCGAAATCCGATCGACGCCTTCGTCCGCGCGAGATTGGAACGCGAAGGACTCTCCCCGTCGCCGGAAGCACCCAAGCACTCGTTGATCCGCCGTGTCACACTCGACCTGACCGGCCTGCCGCCGTCACTGGAAGAACTCGATGGCTTCCTCGCGGATCAATCGCCGGACGCCTACGAAACGGTCGTCGATCGGTTGCTCAAGTCGCCGCGCTTCGGCGAGCGAATGGTCTGGGAATGGCTCGACGCGGCGCGCTACGCCGACACGAATGGCTATCAGGGCGACCCGACCCGCACGATGTATTTTTGGCGCGACTGGGTCATTGATGCGCTCAACAACAACCTGCCGTTCGATCAATTCACCATCGAGCAACTTGCCGGCGATCAATTGCCGAACCCAACGCAACAACAGCTTATCGCGACTGGCTTTCATCGCAACCACATGATCAACGGTGAAGGAGGCCGCATCGCCGAAGAGTCGCGGGTCGATTACGTGCAGGACCGCGTCGAGACAACCGGCACCGTCTGGATGGGACTAACCTTTAACTGCTGCCGCTGTCACGATCACAAATTCGACCCGCTCGCCCAGAAGGAGTACTATCAACTTTCGGCGTTCTTCAACTCGATCGACGAAAGCGGCGCGAACGACGCCGGAGGACTCGCGAATCCGATCATCACGTTCGCCGACCCCGAACAGCAAAAGAAGATCGACGAACTTCGTGCTGTCGAAACGACCGCGAACAAGTCTCGCGAAGAACTCAACCGCAAGTTGTGTGACTCGCAAGTCGAGTGGGAGAAGTCACTCGTCGCCTCCGGCAGCGCGGCCGAGCCACAATGGTCGGTGCTGGCCCTTGAGAGCCTGAAATCGGAAGCAGGTGCAACGCTGAAGAAGCTCGATGACCACAGCGTGCTCGCCAGCGGCGATAACCCGGCGAAGGATTCGTTCGAGTTGGTATTGAAGACAAAACTCAGTGGACTGACCGGCATTCAACTCGAAGCGCTGCCAGACGACTCGCTGGTCAACAAAGGTCCCGGCCGAGCCGACAACGGCAATTTCGTTTTGTCCGAGTTGAAGTTGTTCCTCAACGACAAGCCGGTGGAGTTGACCGCGATCCAAGCGGACTACGAACAACCATCATTCCCACCCGCCAACGCCGTCGACGGCCGCAACGATACCGGTTGGGCAATCGCCAACGAATTCGGCAAACCTCACGTCGCCCTCTTCGAGCCGCGCGCTCCACTCGCGATCTCGGATGGTGAGACAACGGTTCGTGTCCGGCTGGAATTTCAAACGATCCACGTCGCGCACGTTCTCGGTCGCTTCCGGTTGTCACTGACGAACTCGCCTGTCGCTTCGCTCCGTCCGATACCGACGACGGTACGCGAAGCTCTCGCGATCGCCGCCGACAAACGCAACGACGCGCAGAAGAAAGCGGTCACCGAACACTTCCTCAACAACGAACCGACGCTGCTGACGGCTCGTCGCGCTGCGGACGACGCAAAGAAAGCTCGCGAGGGCTTAGAGAAATCGCTGCCACGCACGATGGTGATGCGCGAGCGCCCGCAGCCTCGCGACACGTTCATTCTCGTCCGCGGCGCGTACGACAAATACGCCGAAAAAGTTTCACACGGCTTGCCCGCCGTCTTGCCGCAGCCCGCTGAACCGGCCATGAATCGCTTGGCCCTCGCTCGCTGGCTGATGTCGCCCGAACACCCACTGACCGCGCGAGTCGCTGTCAATCGCTACTGGCAAACGTTTTTCGGTACGGGACTCGTGAAGACCACCGAAGACTTCGGTGTGCAAGGCGAGAAGCCATCACGCCCCGAATTGCTCGATTGGCTCGCCGCCGAATTCATGGAAAGTGCGGAGGAGCGAGGGCCGAGGGGTGAGGGACGAGACTCGGACCAGAAGCTTGCCGCTCAGTTGGCGAACTCGCGCTGGAACGTCAAACGACTGATCCGCTTGATCGTCACCAGTGCGACGTATCGGCAGGCAAGTAGGATGGGCACTCTTGCACGTCGGTCCGTCGAGGAACAAGGGACGGGCAAGAGTGCCCATCCTCCAAGTGCCTCGGACGTCGATCCCGACAACCGACTGCTCGCACGCGGCCCGCGATACCGGTTGCCGAGCTGGATGATTCGCGATCAAGCACTCGCGCTCAGTGGCCTGCTGGTCGAGAAACAAGGCGGCCCGCCAGTTAAGGGCTATCAGCCTCCCGGTATCTGGGAGGAAGCGACGTTCGGGCGGATCGACTATCAGCCAGATAGCGGCGAGGCGTTGTATCGCCGCAGCCTGTACCAGTTCTGGCGACGCATCGTCGGCCCGACAATCTTTTTCGATGTGGCCACTCGGCAGACGTGCCAAGTCAAAGTCGCACGCACCAACACGCCGCTGCACGCGCTGGTCACGCTCAACGATGTCACATTCGTCGAAGCTGCCCGCAGTCTGGCTCAACGCGTGCTGCTCGGCCCAGCCACCGACGACGCCTCGCGATTGACCGATGCCTTCCGCCGCTGCACGTCGCGGTCGCCAAAGCCCAACGAACTCACGGTGCTCTTAAAGCGTTTGCAAACCCTGCGAGAAGCCTTCTCCAAGGACGAAGCATCTGCAAAGAAGCTGATCGCCGTCGGCGAATCGAAGGCCAGCGACAAACTCAATCCGGCGGACCTCGCCGCGTTCACCAGCGTCGTGTCATTGCTGCTGAATTTGGACGAGACGATCTCGAAGGAGTGAGCGGGACGAATTACGCCGTTCTCCAACGGAACGGTTCGCTGCTGACTTCATAACCGGGACGCATCCCAACATTCAGCAGCAGGCCGATGCCGACTGCGGTCATCAGCAAGCTCGATCCGCCATAGCTGGCCAGCGGCAGCGTGATACCCGTGACCGGCATCAAGCCGCAGGTCATGCCCGTGTTGATGATCGTCTGCGAGGCCAACAACGTGACGATGCCGACTGCCAGCAGTCGGCCGAACGGCTCGCGCGTGGCGTTGGCGATCATCAGACCGCGACCGACCAGCAGCACATACAGCAGCAAGGTCAGCCCACAGCCCACGAAGCCCCAGCGTTCGCCGATCAGACAGAAAATGAAATCCGTGCGTGACTCCGGCAGCGAGATCTCCGAGTGCTCGGGCAGCGGCGAGACCTTCTCGCAGCGCGGACAGGTCGCTGAGTGGCCGAAGCCGAGATCACTCTTCACGCCGAAGCGTCCGGCACAGTTTGGGCAGGTCACAATCTCGAACGTTTCGCCGGTCAGTTCGGTTCCCCAGATGCCGCCGCGTGCGAGCACTCGCTTGGCTTGATGCTGCTGGTAGGCGTCGCCGCGCGGAGCCTCGCCGCTGTCTCGCTGCTGGAACAGCGACACGATTCGCGACTTCTGTTCGGAGTTCATCGCGATCCACAACACCGGCGACGCGAGCATTCCCATCACGGCGATCATCGCCAGATGCCGAGGCCGCGCTCCGGCCGCGAAGAGCATTGCAAAGAGTGTCGGAATGAAAAGGAGCGCCGTTCCCAAATCCGGCTCACGCAGAATCAACACAACGGGAATCAAGGTCAGCACGAACGGCACGAGCAGTCCTGTCAGCCGGCGAAAGTTGTCGCGGTACATCAAGTAGTGCGCGAGCGCCAGCACATAAACCAACTTCGCCAATTCCGACGGTTGAAAGTTCATGAACCCCAGCGGAATCCAGCAGTGTGCGCCGTTGACGCTCGGCATCAGCAGCACGACGCCCAGTAGCAGCAGGCTACCTGCAAACGTCGGATAACTCAGCGATCGCAGCGAGCGATACGGTACCAGCATCGCTAACCCCATCGCCGGCAGCGACAAGCAGACCCACAACAACTGCCGAGGGAAACAGAAAAAGACGCCGCGTCCAAACAGCTCGTCCCCGCGCGCGATGCCGGTCAGGCCCAAGGCCATCAGCAGCACCGAGCAAACCACGACCAACCACGACACACGACGCCACATGGAATCCATTCCTCAAACGTGGGGCAGGTTTCCAACCTGCCCGGCCATCAGCACCCACGGGTTGTAGACCAAGACCAGCGATACTGAGAACACCGCTTGGCAGGTTGAAAACCTGCCCCACGTCAGGCTAGCGGATGCTTTCGTTCGCTCAGCGGGAGCGGCAATCGGCGGCCGTCAGCGAAATGAGAGGCGTAGACCCCTTGGACCATTTCGGTGATCAGCATGGCGTGCCGAATCGGCGACAGCGGTTCGCGACTCTTTTCGATCGCGTCCAGCAGATCGTTCGCCAGCGTGCGGTTGCCGAGCGACAGCCATCCCTGGCGTATCGGTCGCGGCTGATGCTCTGCCGTGAAGTGCCAGTCCTCGACCCACAACTTCTTCCACTGAAGTTGCTCGAAATCAGGGAGCACTCCGTTGGCGGGATAAACGAAAACATCACCCGGTTGGCGGAATTGAAGCACCGCGTCTTCGCACTCGACGGTCAGGCCGTAGACGCTGTCCCAAATCGGCTTCGGCTGTTCGCTGTTGATGGGCCTCCGCGAAGCGGGGGAGGTGTTCGCGGTCGAATCGAACGAGCCGATGACGCCGTCCTCGAAACCGAACACCGCCATGACGGAGTCACCACAGATCGGACCGACCGGCTCCGAACCTTCTCGACGATCCGATTTCGTCGCTTCGCAGCCTTTGACTCGCAGATGCCCGCTGACCCAGCGGGGTGCTCCGGCGATCGCGATCATCAAGTCAAACCAGTGCGTTCCGTGAACGAGCAGTTCCTCTCCGCCGCCACGAGCATCGTCCTTTGGCCTCGCTCGCATGCGGAGCACTCGGCCGTACTTGCCAGAACGGATTTCGGCCAAGGCGCGTTGCACCGGCGGCATCGCTCGCCAATGATGCGCCATCGCCAACCGCACGCGATTCGCTTCGAGCGCGGTCTTGATCGCGTCGGCCGATGCGAGGTCCGCGACGCACGGTTTTTCGCAATAAATGTGACAGCCCGCCTTCGCGACCGCTTGCAACATCACGACACGCTCCGTCACCCAGCGTGGGCCGACGCAAACGACATCCGGCTTCACGCGGTCGAGCATTTCGCGATAGTCGGAAAATCGAACATCGACTTTCAGCCGCTGGCCGGCCTGTTGCAATCCGATGGCGTTGTCATCGGCAACCGCCACGATTTCCGCCCGTTCGATGTTCTGAAAGGCCGTGTCGAGCCCGTGACCGTAATCTCCTTTGCTGGTCGAACCGATGACGGCAACGCGGTAGCGCTTGGCAGGCATGGCAACCTCTCATTCGGCGGCCGTCGACCGTTCGTCGATCTTCTCAAACACCAGCGGATGTTCGCTGTCACGATCGCCAACGCGGAAACTGACTTTGCCGTCGAGCACATCGGCCAGCAAGTCACCGCAGACTTCCGCTCGCCAACCTTGCGCCAACTTTGGCGGGGGTTGTTTGGAGTTCTTCTTGCTGTGCCAGCGGACGAGGTTCCTCAGATCCGCTGTCGTGCCGACGAGACCGAGCGCGACTTTCATTTCGGCACAGCGATTGGCCAAGACAATTTGCAACAGCTTGCTGAGGATGTGATCTTCGGAATTCGAGTCCGGCAACGGCATCGGCTTCGGCCACTGCGTCTCTGGCAGCGAGATGCCGCGAGTGATGCACTCCGCCAACTCGGCCGCGTGCTTTTTGTAACCGGGGCGATTCATGTCGCGCGTCGCCAGCACCGCGTCGGCAGTTTTCGGCTGTCGCAGAGCGAGATCCACGATCAAGTCATCGCGCAGGATGCGGCGGATCGGTTGGTTTCGATCGGTTGCCAGCTTTTCTCGCCACTGGAACAGCTCGCGGGCGACGGCCAGTTGTCGCGGCTTCATCTTTTGGATACCGCCGAGCTTTCGCCAACTGTCTTCGTTCCGTTCATGCTCCAGGTCGTCGATCAGCCGAGTGAACTCCCCCTCGGCCCAATCAAATCGCTTGAGCCGTTTGAGCGACGCCTGCTGCTTCTTCCAGACGTCGATGAGGTAACGCACGTCATCAACCGCGTACTCCAACTGTTCGATCGAGAGGGGTCGCCTCCGCCAATCGGTGCGGGTTTGGTGGTGCCCCAACTTCTCGCCGAGAATTCGCGACACGAGCGATTCGTAACCGACCGGGTACGTCGTGGATCGCAGCCCTTCGGCGAGTTGTGTGTCAAAGATGCGCTGCGGGCAAAGCTGGCCGAGGTGCAGGCAGAAGCGGATTTCCTCGCGGCCGGCGTGAACGATCACCGTCGTCGAGTCATCGGCCATGATCTGCCACCACGCGGACAAGTCCTGCACGCGAAAGGGATCGACGGCGGCGGCTCGCTCTGGAGTCGCCAATTGCAGCAGGCAAAGCTCCGGCAAATAGGTGTTCTCGGAGACGAATTCGGTGTCGTACGCCACAATACCGACGGAGCGAATGTGTTCGCACAGTTCGTCGAATTGAGCCTGCTCGTCGATCAGCAATGTTTTTGTCGTCCCGGACATTCGTGGCCACTCCGTTGAGGCGTCATAGTACCGGCGCGGCGGTGGCTCGCAAGGGCCGGAAACCGTTGAAACTGCCTCTCAATTGCCTCACGCCACAGACTTTCCGGCAGCGAACCCTGTAGCCCGAACGAAGCAACCGCTAGCTTACCGATCAATCCGGTCGACACGGGATTGGCCGGTCCACGTCCTCTTCGTCACCTCGGCATTTCAAAGGAGAAAGCCGGCATGTTGCCGCGGCGAGAATTGTTTCCGCACGTCATCGAAATGAATCACCAAGCCTATCGGCGGCTGGGGTGCTGCGTCTATCTGGTCGGCGACACCCGCGAGTGGTTGCTGGTCGACATCGGCTATGCCGACACCACCGACGAGATTGTCGAGTTGATCCGCCAGATGGATTTCCCGCTGGCGAATTGTAAAACGCTGATCGCGACTCACGCCGATGTCGATCACATTCAGGGACTGGCGCGTGCTCGCGAGTTGTTCCCGAACGCTGAGACGGTCGGACATCCCGAATGCCAACAACTGCTCGCGGCCGGCGACCGCGTCCGAACCTACGCCGAAGTGACCGCCCAAGGGATTTCGATCGACCTGCCAAGCATCACCATCGACCGAGCCATCAACGATGGGGACACGTTGACCGTCGGCGATCTCAAGCTGGAGGTCTGGCACACTCCCGGCCACACGAACAGTCAGTTGTCGTTCCGGCTGGGGAATCTGTTGTTTTCCGGCGACAACATTTATCGAGACGGCTGCGTCGGCCACATCGACGCCCATCACGGCAGCGACATCCCCGATTTCATCGGCTCACTGAAACGCATCCAAGCCAGCAACGTCGAATGGCTACTGCCGAGTCACGGCCCCACGTTCCGCAAGGACTCGAAACTGTTGCAAAAAGCCATCGACCGGCTCGATCAATACCAGCACATGGCCGATTTCGGCACCTGCGCGATCGACTGGCCGCTTCTCGACGAATGGGAAGCCGAGATCATCAAAGGGGTCGTGCCGAAGTAGGAAGTCGGGAGATAAGGCGAGGGGTGTCAACCCTCCGAGTCTGCAGAGTTCTGTTGAACTCGGTCCGACAAGCTCGATTCAACTCAGTCCGCTGAGATCGGTTCAACTTGAAGGGTTGACACCCTCCGCTCGCCGTGACAGCCGCAGGTGTTTCCGTCGCCGCAGCCAACGCCGAATCGCTCGCCAACGAGCACCGATGCCGCGCCGCCCACGCATCACATGCATCATCCGGCCGACGGTCTTCTTGATCGCTGACAACTTGGCACGTGTCGCCTGATACAGCGGCATCGCCCGGATCGCGTCGTACAGCCGGTTGCGAGTCGCGATCAGCCAATCATGCAGCCGAGAAAACCAGCCGATCATCATCAGCTTCGGTTTGCAGATCACATACAATCTCGCGACGATCGCTGTCCCCAGGACTTTCGCTCCCACAATCACGCAGAGTCCGATTAACACATGGCCATGAGTCATCAGCCACACGGCCGCCAGCTTGACCGGGAACAGTACCGCCCCCGGAATTAGAAACACCGCCATCGTCGGATACGGCGGCAGACGTTCGATGAATCGCTCAAACCATTTGATCAGCGGAAACTTCGCGACCCAGGCGGTGAGAGCTTTCAAATGCTCCCACAACCACTCCTCGACCCACATCAGGAACGCCGCGAGCACAATCAGCGGCGGAGTCAGCAGTCGCTTCAACCAAGACATGAACTTCCCCGAACATCAGTTTTTCCGAGCTACTGGCTACTTTTTGACATTCTTGGCCGCTGCTTGTTCGTCCGCTGCCGCTAGATCGAAAGCGGCCTTCTGATTCGGAGACAGCAGCCCGTCGAGCTTGCTGCGAAAGTCGGACGACACTCGCTCGCGCATTTCTTGGCGAAACTTTTCTTGAGTCTGATCGTCCCCTTTCGACGCTGTGAGCTTCGGCTGAAACTCCTCGCTCACCCCCTTCGAGACTTCTTGATGGACCGCATTGATCTGCTCGATCAGCGTGCGTTGGTCGGCGGTCAGGATGTTCGAGACCTTGATCCGTAAATTCGCCTGCGCGTCGCTGACCAACTTCCGATTCACCTCGCGCTGAGCCTCACTCAAGTTCGGATCTTTGCGAGTCGCCACACGGAGCGTCTCGTTGTCGATCGTCTCGCGCCGAGCCGCATGAAGCTGCTCGATCTGTTCCGGCGACAACAGCAAGGCGGCATTCAGACCTGGAACGAATTGATCGGAGAACTCCCGTTTGGGAGCCGACCAAAACGGAAAGCTCCCAATCGCCGGCTTCTTTTCGACAGCCAGCGCGGACGCCGCCAGAGCGAACACAACCGTCAGGGCCAATGCGCGAACCATGACAATCCCTCCCGAGAAAATGAAGTGGGCAAACGCTACTCACGTTACTTGGCGAAAGGCGCGAACACCATCGCCGCTGAAGTCACAAACTCATCGCGAACATCGTCGCATGATCGAGGTGCAATCGCAGCAGATACCGGCCGAACGGAAGTTGATCAAGTCGATACTCTTTCCAGGCGATGACGTGACGCAGCGAATTCCCTTCGATGGGAACCGCGTCGTCCTTCGAGTACCCGCGAACTCGGAAGCCTTCCTCGGTCAGCAATTCGACTCGCACTGAACCGCCGGTTGCGTCGGCATTCAGCGTGATTTCCCGGCAGGCGGTCAAATCGAGAGGCTTGAGCGTCACTTGGCCGATGTGTTCCAGCGGTCTCTTCAACGTGACTTGAGCGTTCTTTGTCACCGGACGGATGCCTGCGAAGCGATCGCGAGGAATGCTCGCCACACCGACACCGCTCCGTTCGCCCGGCTCGGATTTGACGCCACCGATCGGCGACTGGTTATAGGCTCCGTAGTAAAATCGAATCTCGTCATCGAGCACGATCGGCGTCGAGTTTGTGAAGATCGAGCGACTGTCGAACTGGCCCGACTCGCTGCGAGCGAGAAACGGCTGCTGGCGAAACGGCCGCTCCTAGCGGACTCCGTCGCGGCTGGTCATTAGTTCGATGTCGATCGCTCCCTTCGCGCGGCGATTCAGAATCTGATTGAGCTTGATGTAGCAGTCGTTGTGCAGGAAGACCGGCGACGTGTGAAACTCATGCTCCGGGTCATCGAATTCATCCGGGCCAAGCACCCATTTCGGCTTCGACCACGTCAAAAATTACGGCTCTCGATGAGACCGAGGCCGTGTTTCCAAGCGACTCCCTCTTCTGGCGAGTCCATCCACATCTTGGCGTAGATGACGAACAAGTCACGCGGTTCGTTGAAGAAAAATCGACCTCGCCCGCCATAAGACGTGCAAGCCCGCTTCCTCGCGACCGTCCTGCGGCGACCAGTCGTAGTACGCCATCTTGTATTTGCGAGCGGAGTTCGACTCGCGTGCGTCGACCAGCACCGAGTTGCAATATCGGTTGCCGTAGCCGCCATTGCCAATCAGGACGATGTTCGTCTTCACGTGATCCTTGAACGGGAAGAGGTCCAACTCCGGTTTGACGAAATTCACTCAGTCGTCGGACTCGGCGCAGCAGACGACACATTCCAGACGCTTGTCGCCCGCTCGCTTGTCGGCATAGGCCTGATACCAAAGCTGATACTTTTCGGACGCCACATCGCGGTGAATGCTGGTCCATCCAATGGCGACTTTCCAAGGCCTCGTCTGCGAGATCACGGCCTTGTCCGTCGGCCGCTTCGCAGGGTGGAGCACCCGCTCGGTACCGGAGCGATACAGCACGTCATGATCTTCCAAAAACATCAGCGTCCGGACAGCCGTTGTCTTCACAGCCGTCAACTCCCGTTTCAATACGGCGAACCACATCTCTGCCGCGCGGCGTTGGCCGATCCCGCTAAAGTGCCGGCGCGATTTCGCATCGCCACGGTTCTCGCCCGTGAGCGTATCGGTGTCGGGACCGGGTCTGAAGCCAGGTAGTTTGACGAGTTCGTCGATCGCGCTGCGGATGCGGCCTTCCCCTTCGGGGTTGTTGTAGACGGTTGGATGCAGCGTCGATTTCGCGAGCAGCCAGGGCGGCTCAAAGCCCCATGCTTTCGCGGCGGTCTCGCGGATTGTTTTGAGATTCTCGAAATACTTCGTTGCCGTCGTTTTGGCGATGACGTCCGACTCCCCCTGCTGCCAGAGGACCGCGCGGAATCGTCCAAGCGTCTTCCCCGTTTGCACCAATCGCGGGTGCAACTTCTCTTCGGGCATCCATTGCATCGACGAGGTTCCGCCGACCGCGACATTGGCGAAGCCAATCGGCACACGCAGCTCTTTCACCAGCGCATCGCCCAGCGGCGGCCAAATCGAACCACCTTCGCTGCCATCCGGAGTCGGTTGCGGATCGTTCGCAACTGCCCAGGTCTCTTTCGCGGAATCGAAGGCAACGACTCGTTCGTGGGGGGCAGTCACTTTGAACCGTTCGTCGTTGCAGTTTGTCGCGTACGACTGACCGGCCACAACGAACACCTCACCGACGCCGATCGGTTCCACTTGGCCGATGGCCACCACGTCGTCGCCCACGCGGCAACGCACTTCCAAGCGATACCAACCTCCCGCCACCACGCGAACGATCGCCTCGAACGTCGAGTCCTTGACCGTGGTATCGAGCTTCGCCCAATCGGCCCCGTGTCCCGTCGCTCCTTTCAGAGTGACAATGCGGGACTCCCACTCGGCTCGTTCCGCACCGTTCGGAAACTCGCCTCGTATGCGAACGTCGGCATGTCCCATCGCCGGATCGGTTCCCGTTCGTTGAACGACTTGGTGAGGTTTCGGATCGGTCAGCTTGAGTTTCGTCGCGTCAGCCGCCTCCGCAACGAATCCGGGCGAGCAAAGCGTCGTTGTCAGCAGCCACAACAACGCGGCTGTGAGCGTTGAACGGTGTCCGAGAAATCGGATTCGTAGGCCTGTGCGGATACCGGCCAACGCCGAGGTATGACGATGGAATTGCCGCGAGTGTTTGGTCATCGTTTCATCAACTCTTGAAATTTGAAAGTGTTTCAGACCGATCGCTGACGGCATGTTATCCGTCTTTTTCGTTTGTGCATGTGGTACCGACGAAGGTGACGCGGTCGGCCAAAGTTTCCAATTCGAAGACGTTGCTCTCGAACAACCACTCGGTTGCGCGTCATGCTGTTCTGGGCTGCCTGCTCGTGACCGGACGTGAGCGTCCGGTCCACACGGTGTGTTCTGTGGATCGTGTCGGCGATGCGGCATTCGCGAGCGATCTGCTGCCGCCTTCGGCGGTTGTCCGCGACACAATCCCACCGATCGGTGCGACAGGCGTGCTGGCGTTGAGCGGCAAGGACGGCAGGACGGCATTCATCCGCGAGTCGAGCAGGCGCGGCACAGGGCGGAGGATGCTCGTAATACCGATCTCATGCGGTTTCGGTGCGTCGAGACTGTCCGGCCGGCAAGCGAGTCCTAGCGACGAATTCGAGACGAATCACTTGCTTCTCGGCGAAGTGTGTTGCCGATCCTCTTGGTACCTCCGCCAGACAAGGATGACCAACGCGACGAATGGATTCGTGAGCGACTGAAAGCCCACACCATGTCCTTCCGACCGACGACTCTTGTCGTTGTCACCACCGGCCTGATCGCGGCGGCGGGACTCACTGGCTGTCAGGCGTCACGACCCCAGCGATCGTTCGAGCTGCGATCCTTTCCCTGGCGACGGGTGCCCGATCCGCATCCGCGTCGCGAACAGGATCGAGGCGAATACGAATCCTACGTCCCGAAAGCCGACGACGTTCCAAACTCCATTCAACGACAAACGATTCCGCGACAGTCGCTTCCTGATCAACCGCAGTTGCGGCTGCCACCCGAACCAACGCTTCCTTCTGATCCGGCCATCGACATTCTCCCGATTCCGGCTCCTCCGGCAGCGGAGATTGAGGCACCGCAAGCTCAACGTTGGAGACCATCGACACAAAATCGGCAGACCGCACAAGGGCCACAGTACACCAGTCAGAGCACATCATCGTTGGAAGACTTCAATCTGCCACCGGCCCGAGTCACCTACAACACCGAGACCATTTCCGACGAGTCAACCAGCACGCCGGCCCCCGAACCACAAAGCACTTCACAACCAAGACTGTTCCGTCCGGCGGGGACTGCCAAGAACCTGTTCGACACCATGAAACGCAAGCTGACTCACTAGCGATCCACGAAAAGACATCGAGTACCATCGCGGAGTTCCAAGGACCACAATCGCCCCGGAGTTGATTCATCGAGTCTTTTCCAAGTGTCCTTGGGGCTGGGAGGGTTGAGGCGTCGCTGGGAGCTTGCTCCCACCGCTTCAACCCTTCTCTTTTTTTGACCCGACGCTGACGTCCGGTCACTTTCGCACGCTCGACTTCACTTCGAGCGGTTCCAAGAACCAGCCGGACCGCGTCACGATTGCTGGCTTCAGATCGGGAAAATTTTCGCCGGTCATTTCCTGGAGCGCCCAACGAATCTTCAAGTTCATCGTCTCCGGTGGACCTTTGCCAAAGAGGAATTTTCGGGTCGGTTCCACCTGAGTCCGCGTCTTCATCCGCGCCATCGAAACCACGCTCATGTTTCGCACGGATTCCATTTCGGGAGGAAAGAGCGAGGGGTCCGTCAGTCGCTCGAACAGCAGCTTCGCCAACCCCTCATCGGGCTTACCCGCGTGCAAATGCCCGAGTGCCCAGATCGCCGCGGAACGAGACCGTTCGCCCATCGTCATATCCTTCGGGACGTAACGCCTGAGCAATTCCTCGGCCGGAGCGTACTTCATCAATCCCAGCGCTTCGCACAACAGTCCGACCTGAATATCGAGCGACGGACGCGGCTTTGCATTCTTCCTGAATTCAGTCTGACGAAGCGTCTTGTCGAAAATCGCCGGCAGCGACTCTGACACCGCGAGTTTGCGCAATCCCCACGCGGCAGAAATCAGCACTTCATCACGTGGAGCTTCCAGCAACTCCACCAACCGAAGCGCAGCCGGCTTGTGATCGAGTGCCGCCAGCAGCAAGGCTGCTTGCTCCTGCCCGCGCCAACTGTCGCTGGCCAACACAGCACTCGTATCTGCCCGGATCGATGTGTCGAGTTCCTTTGTCCTCGACAGACGAAACAACGACTCGCGTACCATCGCACGCAAGCCCGAATGCGGATCATCGAGCATTCGAGCCAGCGTGGCGACTCGTTCCGGAGTCGGTCGCTCCACAAACGCGATGACTCCTTGTCGGCGGACGTTCGAGTCATCGTTCCGCATCGCTTGTTCGGCGATCGGCACCACCAGACTCGGATCATTCGCATTCAGACTGACTAATGCCGCAGCCGCCACACTCGGCTCGGCATCTTGCGCGAGCTGCAACAAGGTTGCTTGCGCCGCATCCGTGCGATGCCGATCGAGAAGAGCCACTTCACACAGACGATCAAGGATCGAAGCCGAATCCTTGTTCCGGAATCGCAGAGCCTCCTCCTCCAGGCCTGAATCCTTCAATGTGCCAACGGCTCGAGCTGCTTCAAGTCGAGCCGCAACCGGACGCAGCGGGTCATGTACGATCGCCAATAGCGCCTCGACGCACGCACCATCGTCCGATTCGCGTGCAGAGCGAATCGCCAGAATGAGATCTCGCTGTCGAGTGCCCGGCGTCGTCAGTCGCTTCCGCCAGACATTGCGAACCGGCTCGAATTTCCATTTCGCCAAGGCTGGCTCAATCAGTTGCCGCAAGTCGCTTCCATGCCGTTGCGACGCCTCAAACAAGACGGGCGCGGCGTCTTTCGCATCCATGACGATGAGTGCTCTCGCCGCTGCGAAACGAGCCGCTGAATGTGACGCCTCGGCCGACACAATCTTGGTGAGCGTCGGCATCGCTGTCTGGATGTTGGGAAGATCGAAAGCGTGAACCTCGGCGATCGTCTCCGCCGCCATCCGCTGCATCTCGGCTTCTGGCCGAGCCAGAGCATTCAACCACAACGGCAGCACATTCTCCGGAAAGATCATGATCGGCTCAGGCGCAGTCACATCAGGATCGCGATCCATCGCGAACTCAACGTGAATCTCGCCGTGCGCCGTGGTGACGGCCAGGCAGCAAACAGTCAGCCAACAAATCATCGCGCGCATCGTAGTTTCCCTAATGCTCTCGCTACTGCGGACGTGAAATCTGGCGAGTCTGAACGACCAAAACCAACAGACAAACCGCCGAGCCAATCCCCAGAAACCACCAGTTGCCGGGGATCAATTGATAGTCTCGAAATCCCGACAATCGAATCACCGACAGCGCCGCCGCGACCGGATTGATCAGCAAGGCCCTCTCGACCGTATCGTGACCGAACGGCGCATCGCGTCCCAACCAGACCAACAACGGCGCGCCGCACACGGCCAACAGCGCCGCATACGAGGCAGCCGTCGCGGGAGCCGTTCGTCGAAACAGGCTGCCAATCGCCGCGCTCAGCAACATCGCGAAGCCCGCCGTCGCCAGCAGGCAAATCACCACACGCTGCACCTGCAACTTCAAACCCGGCTCGATGTAAACCATCACGAGATATCCCGGCAGAGTCGCACACAACACCAGCAATAGCGTCAGCAGCACGCTCAACAGCTTGCCCCACAGAATCCTCAGCACGGATATTGTCGTCATCTGCAACAGAGGCCAGCCGCCGCTTTCTCGTTCGGTGCTGATCAACCCCGAGGCCAAACTGGGGGTGATCAGCACCAACAGCGCCACTTGCATCAGCACCATGATGCCGCCAATCGTGTCGACGCCCCAATCGACGGTACCGGTCACCGTGGCATACGTCAGTCCCAACGACAGCACAGCACAAATCGCGATCAACCTCAGCAGCCAATGCAATCGTCCGAACCGCCGGCAACGAAATTCCTTGACCATCACCGGATTGACGAATGGGCCAATCGCTCGCGATCGCCGCTGCGGATCCACCAAAAACACGAACCGCCGCACCAATCGAGTTCCGAAGTCTTGATCGTTGCTGATCACTCCGGCATCGCGGGCTTGATCGAAAATTGTGTGGTTCAGCCGACTGACAGCCCAGATGGAATAGATCGCGGTCAGAACCAGTGAGATGCACGCGAACCGTCCCGGCACGTTGGTTGTCGAAACCAACCCCGCAGCTCCAACGTCACCTGTTCCCGTCAACGACATCAATGAGGCGAACGGAGACGCACACCGCAGCCAATCTCCAACCTCCGCCAAATACGATTCCGTCCCCTGCAAGAATTGATGCGGACCGAGGGTCAACAAGCTCGACAACAACACCAACCCGTAGGTCCAACGGACGGCCGCATCGGTTGTCGTAGCATACGTACTCACCAGCAACCCCAACGACGTGAGTTGCGCAACGACCAGTGCTAACAGGAAATAGAGTGCCAACAAGTCATCCCGCAGCGAGATGCCGCCGAGCGCGAAACACGCCGAAGCGGCCGGCAGACTCAACACCAGCATCAAGCCTGCCAAGCCGAACACTCCCAACAGCTTGCCCAGAAAAATCTGCCACGAACCGAGCGGCGTGTTCAACAGCAATGCCAGTGTCCCCGAATTTCGTTCGCGCACGATGCTCGTCGCCGGAAATACCGGTAACAGCAACAACAGCACTGACAGCAATCCGTAACCGAACAATCGAAAGACTTCCTGAGATCGGGTTCCCGACAACGCCATGCGCGGATCGGTCGGCCAACGGATGATGACCAGCAGCGCGAACCCAGCCGCCAATCCACACTGCAAAAACAACATTCGCTTCTGCCGCATAGCCCCAATCAGTTCTCGCTGCACCAGTGGATTAACCATGTGCCGCTCCTCCCACGGCTGCGACCGCGACGGCCGGTGGCGACGAATTGCTCGGCTCGGCCGGACGCGCGAACGACAGGAATGCCTCTTCCAGATCCGTCTGCAATTCGCGGAATTGCGTCACGCGAATCCCGCTGCGCACCAACTCCGCCAAGAGATCGCCCAATTGCGCTTCGGACAGCGCGGTGCGAAATCGAATTGCCGATTCTTCGGCCGAAGGAATCAACTCTGCGTCGGCCTCAATTGCTCGGCGAATGATTTCCGAGGCGCCTGCGATCTGCTCAGCCGAGATCAATTGGACCTCGATCATTCGCCGTTGAGTCACCATGCGGCCAATCTCCTCGATCGTGCCAAACGCCCGCAGTTTACCGTGTGTCAAAATCGCGATGTGATCGCAGATGCGAGAGAGCTCCGACAAAATGTGACTCGTGACCATCAACGTCTTGCCGAGTTTCGCCAACCGGATCAACAAATCTCGCATCTCAATGCGTGCCTGCGGATCAAGCCCATTCGCCGGTTCGTCCAGAATCAAGACCTGCGGATCGTGCAGCAGCGTGCGAGCCACTCCGACGCGCTGCTGCATCCCGTGACTCAAACTTTCCACGAACCGGTCGCGCATGTACGTCGTGCCGGTCGTCTCCATCACCTCGTCGATCCGAGCGATCCTTTTCCGGCAAGGAATTCCAAACGCGGCCCCGAAGAAATCGAGATACTCGCGGACCCGCATGTTGTCGTACGAACCGAATCGGTCGGGCATGTAGCCCACCAGATGTTTGATGCGCCGCGCATCGGCGACGCAGTCGGCATCGCCGATCCGAGCCGTGCCGCTCGTGGG
>CAMDRI010000003.1 GCA_945906725.1 Candidatus Kuenenia stuttgartensis
TCTCAACCGCATCGGGCTCACACTCTTGAAAGCCGACCAGACGGTCAAAGCCGGCATCGCCTGCAAACGCAAAACCGCCGGCTGGGACAACAACTACCTCATCCAACTTCTACTCAACACTCCATCCATTTAGCTGCGTATGCCCTGGAGCGGCAAGAGCCTGATCGAACCAACCAAGGGCAACAATGTCAGCGCCAAGATTTCAGCAGCATGGTATCGGCTCCTAAACCGTGTAAAGAAGAATCACTCCGACTTCAAGCGTCTCGGTTTTTACCATTTGCGAAAGACGGCAGGCGATTTCATTCGGAAGCTCTCTGATGGTGAGACGATGGGGGTATTCCTTCGCCACGGCAAGCCGGTCAAGACAGACGCACTCGCCGGTGTTTATAGTAACGCCGATTTCGAGAAGGTGTTCAAAGCACAGGCTCGGTTATCGTGGGATCGCCAGCATCAAGATGGTGGGAGCTGACTTTATGAAATGGATCACGAGAGAACGAGTCAAAGTGGATCGAGTGGCGTGCCCGTGGCTCATCCGAAAGTTCATCGACCCCAAGGCCGAGTTCTTGTTCGTCCCCGCCGACGATGTGATGAAGGTGGCCGAACGAGAAGGAGCCATTCCCTACGATGTGCCGAACGTCGAATTCGGACACCACGGGCAGGAATGCTCTTTCGATGCCTTGGTGAAAAAGCATGGTCTGGCGAACGACCCCGCACTCGTGCTGCTGGCAAAGATCGTCAACGGGTCCGACACCGACAATTCCTTATGGCATCAACCAGAGTCAGCCGGTTTGAACGCTGTGGCTGAAGGATTTCGGCAACTCGGCTTCAAAGACGATCACGAGTTGAACGCTGCCGAATGGATCGTGTACGACGCTCTCTATGGCTACTGTCAAGAAATGGTGCGGCGAGGGAAGCCAGATGGGGCCTTCCGGTGAGCTTTGCAGGAAAGTTGACACGAGATGGCTGGCTGCTGTTTGCGACCCGTTGTTCGAGGATGTTCGCCTATGGCCTACTGTCGGTCGTGCTGGTGCTGTATTTGGTCGAAGTCGGCCTGAAAGAATGGGAGATCGGGCTGCTGCTCTCGCTCACGCTTGCCGGGGATACGGTGATTTCCCTCTGGCTCACGACGACCGCTGATCGGTTGGGGCGGCGTCGCACGTTGATCGTGGGCGCATTCCTGATGATGCTGGCGGGGATCGCCTTCATCTCGACCGGCAGCTTTCTGCTGCTTGTGATCGCCGCCACGATTGGTGTCATCAGCCCCAGCGGTAACGAGATCGGGCCTTTTCTTTCCGTCGAGCAGGCCGCACTTTCTCACATCGTCAGCGACGAGCGGCGAACGGATGTGTTCGCTTGGTACAACCTCGTCGGCTCCTTCTCGACCGCCCTTGGTGCGTTGGCGGGTGGATTGATTGCCGAAGCCTCGCAGCACTTCGGCCTGATCGGTGCTGCTGCCTACCATCCAGTCTTGTTGGCTTACGCTGGCATTGGTGTGGCGATGATCGGCGGGTTTGCTCTTTTGTCCCCTGCAATCGAACCGAGGGTCGAAGACGAGCCGTTGCCGCCTAAGAAGGCGATCATGGGGTTGCATGAATCCAAATGGACCGTCTTCAAGTTGTCGCTGCTCTTTGCTCTTGATGCGTTCGGCGGTGGTTTCGTCATCCAAAGCATCATCGCCTATTGGTTCCACATCCGGTTCCAACTCGATCCAGCGATGCTTGGCATGATCTTCTTGTTTGCCAACCTCTTGGCCGGTGTTTCGGCATTGGCTGCTGGGTGGCTCGCCCGACGGATCGGGCTGGTCAACACGATGGTCTTCACACATTTGCCGTCGAACGTGTTGTTGATCCTCGTTCCGTTGATGCCCGACGTGAATTGGGCCATCGGCCTTCTGCTGTTGCGGTTTAGTATTTCACAAATGGACGTGCCGACTCGCCAAGCCTACACGATGGCCTTCGTTCATCCCGATGAGCGATCCGCAGCCGCAGGCGTCACCGCAGTAGCCCGTTCGGTGGGCGCTTCGATCTCTCCCATGCTGGCGACTGTCCTTGTCGGCAGCGTTGGTTTGATGAGCGTGCCTTTTTTCCTCGCCGGGGGACTCAAGATTGTTTACGACTTGCTGCTGTACCGAGCATTTGCGAGAAGTGGGGCTGAAAAGAGGACTTGAAGTTTTGTGGGTTCATCGAGTTCTCGTCACTGTTTGATCCCGTCCACCAAACACTTGAACGCCTCTCGTGGCTTGCCGTACTTGTCAGATTTGCTCGAAGCAATTGCCGACAGAAGAAAGTCGTTGAGCTTGAATCCCACGTCATGCGGGGAAAGTTCACCCTCGACAAGCAACGCAGTCGCAAATCGTATCAAATCGTTCATTGATCCCGTGACCGAACGATTCAGAGCCTTGGCGAAGCTGACGGTTCCACTCGCCGGGGCGATGAAGCGGTGATAAGCAAACGCCTGCCCATCGTCTTCCATGAACTCTCGAATGCTGCCCAAGACACGCTCGATGAAGTGGCTATCGTTCGTGATGCCTTTGCCGAACAACACCGTCGAGTAGAGCGACTTGGTATTGCTCACGATGATGTACTGCGTTCGATCCGCAACGAACAAATGAGCCGACCAGTCCACAAACGGGTTATCGTCCAGCGGCATCGTTTTCAGCGACCCCGCCTTGATCTTGGTGCAGAGCTTCTGGGAGAGGCGAAGAATCATTTGGATTTGACTCCCCCTGCCGCCCGGATTAGCAACTCCTTTTCCTGCCGTGAAAGTGCCTTGATTGCCAACTCTCTTTTCAGTGCAAGGCTGTGACTCGCCAGTGCCTCCTGATAGACCAAGACGGCGGGTAGTCGGCTGCGGGTGTAACGTGAGGCGATTCCGGCGTTGTGCTGGACCAATCGACGGGGCACGTCATTGCTGATGCCGGTGTAGAGCGAGCCGTCCGCACACCGCAGGAGATAGACAAACCAAATTGTTTCCGGCTGCCCGTTCTTCAACTCCGTCCGCAACTTCTCCACCGCCACTTCTTTCGCTTTGGCTTCGACTTCGACGGTGATCTTTTTACGCCGCCAGCAATCAGGGAAGTCTTTCACGTCGATGAAGTCGTGATGTCGTTCGGGCTTTCGGCCGTCCCAGCCTTCAATCGGGCTGGAAAGATGGAACATCGGCTCCCGACCCCATGTCGCCAGAGCCTTCTTCGTGGCTTGTTCGACGCTCAGGCTATCGGGATTGCAGCGGTGGTGATGCACGTCGTAGACCAACGGGATGCCGGTTGCCTTGCAGAGTGGTAGCAGATCGGCTGGCGTGTACGTCTTGTCGTCATTCTCAACGGTCAATCGGCTTCGGACGCTCAATGAAAGCCGGTCAAGGTTGCGGGCGAAATCATCGAGAGCCTTTGGCTTATCGCCGTAGGCACCGCCCCCGTGAATGTTGATGACATCGGCCCCGATCCACTCGGCCACTTCCGCTTGGTATTCAAGCTCCTGCACGGACTTCTCAACCACGTCGAGTCGGGGGGAGTTCATCACCACGAATTGATCGGGATGGAAGCACGTTCGCAGTTTGTGCTTCTTGACGAACGTGCCGCACTCCTTGAAGCGGCGAATGATCTCGTCGCCATCCGGCAAATCGCCCACGGAATATCCGCAGGTTGGATGAGTCTTGATCGGAAGAATTTGGCTGTTGACCCGAAAGCAGCCGATCTTGTTCTCGGCACAGAACTGAAGAGCGGCGAGCAGAGCGGCGGCATTTTCCAAACAGAGACGGCTCAACTTCGCCAAGGCATCGTGCCGCTTCATTTTGCTGATGGATGTCGCCGTCGTCGTCAGGAATTTGATGGGCTGGTCCCGAAACAGACAGCAGAGGCCAAGTCGAATCATGGCCTCCCCCAATTCATCGCCGTGATCGACAATTGCAGCACGGTTGCCAACGACACCCAAACAAAATACGGCACTTGGGCCACGGCTACCCAGCGATAGTGCTTCCAGACGGCGATCATCATCCAGATGATCGTGCCCCAGACGATCAGGATGTCCACCGCCGCCAGCGGCAAGTTTCGCATTCCGAATTGAATCGGGGTGAAGATCAGGTTGGCGACAAGATTGATGGCGAACGGCAACGCCACAAGCCACGGAACTTTTCGCCGGATCGCCTGCACGAAAACGAACCCGAAGCTGATGAGGATAATCGGGTAGAGAATCTGCCAGATCAGCCCGATGGTGGCCGGGGCCGGTGTCCAGCTTGGTTTCGAGAGCGAGTTGTACCATTCCATCCATGTCATCGGCTGCAACTCTTCCTTCGTTTGGGCAAGCTCGTTGAGGTCAGCGTTCGTCCCACCGTGGAGACGCAACTCGTATTGCTGATTTTACCCGTGCCCGACCAGAAGCCCAACCTGCCGATGAATGCGGAGTTCTTCTCTCCGATTTCCACCGCCAAAGTGAAAGTAAAAGCCAACGTCGGGTATTGATGGGAGAGGAACTCCCATGCAACACCCCACGAACATTCTTGATGCCCCCATCGCAACCGAATTGCTCCGGTTCTTCGACGAGAACCCGGTTCTTTCATTCGTCGGATTTGATCTGCTGACGTTTGACGGGATCACGGACGAGGCTGCTTCCGCTGTTGCTGAGAGCGGTCTTGATCCGCTTTATCTCGACTCGCTGAAGTTCCTTTCACCAGAAGCCGCACGACGACTTGCCCGATTCAAGGGCGGCTTCCTCAGCCTCTGTGGTCTGGAAGAAATGTCATCGGAAGTCGCCGCCGCCCTTGCTGGGTATCCGGGATCGGTCCTTTCTCTGAACGGACTGACGGACCTCACCCCCGAAGTCGCCACCGAATTGAGCTGCTTTCCCGGTTTGCTGGTACTCAACGGCATTCAAACCCTCTCGGTCGCAACGGCTGTCGCTTTGGCCCCTCACCGTGGCGATTTAATTCTCGATGGGCTGCTTCATCTGCCCGTTGACGTGGCCAAAGCGTTGAGCAAGCACGAGGGGAAGTCGCTCTCAATGGAATCGCTGCGCTTTATGTCGGATGGAGCGGCGAAGGCTATGGCAGCGTATCGGGGCAAGTTGGAGTTGTTGAGTGGCTGAAATTATCGGATTTTCGAGACGAATTTGTCGGATTTTTGATTTTTCGAGCGATTTTCGTCTTTCGATATAAGGAACGCAAACGGCTACCAGAAAAGGCATTGCGTCAACTTGGCTGATATGGATTTTTGGTTCCCTCCCTCTCCGCTTTATCAATTGCCATCAGACAGCCGCAATCCTCATCAATCGTCTTAGTTGACTGAGGGTTGCGGCTGTCGGAGTTTGGGAGTGATTCCTCGACTCCATGACCTGCAGTCTTATCAACCGTCTTCAATGATTGGCGTTGGTTGTTAGAAAAACCGGCAACCATTAGTGCAGCCAACTCAGAATCGCTTTCGCTCGATTCATCATTCGATTCGTCTGATGTCGTGCTTGTTGAAAGTGGCAACGGGCACATCTGCCGAACAACGGAGCCAAGGTCGTTGAGATCGGCGTGCGTGTAGCGGTCGATGGTCAATTCAACGGTGGAGTGCCGCACGAGCTTTTGCATCGCTTTCGCCGAGACTCCGGATCGGCCCAAACGTGAGAGATAGGTGTGACGCAGCGCATGGAAGTCAGTTTGGCCGATTTCATTCTTGTAATGCAGCATCGAAGATTTGGAACGGATTTCACGCTCCGGTTCGTTGGGGGCATCCGCAATCAAACGCGTGCACGCAGTTTCGAGGTCTTGCTGAATCAACCTTCCGGACCGCTTCTGCGCGGACCATTTACCCGACCACAGCGGAGCATCGGCTGGAACTTTCAGAATCCACGACTGCATGACGGTCACGAGTTCCTGAGGCGACGGGATCACATCTCCGCGACGCGCCTTCTCACTTTTTTGCTTTACTGTGGACGACCGGGACTCCAATACCGCTGCCGACAGGGTTGAGTCTCATCCCAACCCCGCTTGGCGACCTGCTGCGAGTCACAATGCAGACAAGTGACCCCGGTGGGCCAACGCAGTTGTCGCACCGATTCAAAGCACTTCTGATCGTCAATCAACGGCAAGAGCGTCAGTTCCATCTGTGGCTCCTCGCATCCAACCACCCACATCATTCACGCGGCTGCTTGCCACGCGGCTGACTCAACTTCTAACCTCTTTCTCATTCCCAAAACAGACCAGCCCGGATCACCGGTTGAGCCTTGCGGCGGCATTCGGTGTTGAGACCATCACGCTTTTCGGTCCGACGCATATCGCTTGGAGCGAAACCTTTCATCCTCAGGCCGCTCACCTGCAATTGCCCGTCGCCTGCGGACCGTGTCCGCTCAAGCATCATCGCTGCTTGCGAGATTTTTCGGTCGAGCATGTGTTTGCAGAAATCACTCGCCGCTGGCCGAACATTTCGCCGCGGCTCAGAAAAGCCGTCTGACTGAAGTTGCAACCGAAACGCAGTTTGACGAATTTGGATCAGGCTGTGTCGAGTTCTTTCAGCCATCTCAGCCGAGTCGGAGACCAGAACCGAGCATGGGCAACCGCTGCCAAAAATAGCAGAGTGCCCAGACTGATCGCCGCTCCCCACAGAACGGAGCGCGGCCGATAGTTCCAGACCACCCGATGCGAGCCGGGGTCGAGCCGCACACCTCGGAACTGAAGATCGACACGGAACGACTCGGCCGGTCGGCCATCGACAGTCACCGACCAACCTGGATAGTCGAGATCGGCGAGCACCAGCATTCCCGGTTCCTCCAACACCACCGAGCACGCGACTGAATTCGCCAGCGAATCGAAGGCGGTCAACTTCCAAGTCTTCGGATCGCGCACCTCGCCGTTGAGCGAATGTAACTGCAACCGGCCGAGCGAATTGTTCAGCTCGTACAAAAACAACGGATGCCCCCCCCTGCCCCACGCCGGATTGAGGAACGGATCGTCTCCTTGCCACACCAGCGCCATCGCCGATGCAAGCGCGGGAGGCTCGAAGCACAGCACATGCGTGACGCCGACGCGACTCAACCAATCGAGTTGCTCGCGCGTCGCCGGCACAACAGTCGTCCCTGTCGCGGCAGGCAGCAGCAGTGACTCGTCCACATACTCGGCCGGTCCAAACGTCAGATAGATCGGAGCACTCGACACCCCCAACGTGCTCGGCAAGTTGGCCCCCGGCGCGAACAACCGCAACGTCGGCCGAGCTTTCGCCGCAGCGAGCAACGCCTGCCTCACCGGACTTTGTTCCAGCGACTGTAGTGGCGGCGACTCGACCGTCTGCGTGAACGTGACTAAGCGACTGATCGCCCAGAACTCAACGACCGTTGTGAGAAGAACCAACCCCACAAGATGAATTCGTGCACCGGATTCTTTGGGCCGCTCAGAGAACCACAACAAGATGATACTGACGGCGAAGACGACCCCCGCGAGCAAAAAGAGTTGGACGAAGCTCATCAGGACTCCTTCGCCGCGAGGATTTGTCCACGTCAACGACAGTGGGTTGCGGATATCGACGTTGCGAAGTTCGAAATGAGTCATCATGGCGGTGAGGTCATCGCCAAGAAAATAAAACGTGCTCAAGGACCACATCGAGCCAACAATAAAAGTCCACGCCAGCCACCGTGAGGCATTCGGCTCGCGCAGAAAACGGTCGGCGACAGAACCTGCCAACACGGCGACAGCCCACGTCGTCAGTAGGCCGTAGCGACCTGGACCTTGAAAGTAACTGAACCCCGGCAGATGCCGAGTCAGTGGCAGCAACCAACCACTCGTATAAAGTCCGCTGACGATCGCGACCGTCAACCAAAATACGGCGAACCGATCCACAGACCGCTTGGCGATGAGTTTGCGCAACAAACCAGCAACACAGACCGCTATCAACAACAGCGGCGCGAGGCCGAAATACAAATGTGCTTCGGCCGAATTCGTCCGTGAATGTCCCAGCGGCGGACTCTCGCGGAAAGCCGCCTCACGGTCGGTCAGCGGTGAATACCAGTAGCTCGGCCAAAATACTTGCGACCAGTACCAAGGCGGAATCGCACCAAAGTCGAGTTCATGTTCTTTGCCGACAGTCGCTCGCTGACTGCGCAGTTTGAGCTCGTAGGTCGGCGCGAGTTGTACGGCCGCAAGTCCGATTCCACACAGCATCGCGGCGAATACGACCGTTGTGGCTCGATGAGGTTGGGATAACGGCTGTCGGTTGTCTGTGTCCGGCCGATGGCCGATGGCCGATGGCCGATGGCCGTTATCCCAAAACCAGCACACTCGCGCTGGCACGTAAACCGCCAACAAAAGCAACGTGAACCACGCGATCTGAAAATGTCCGGCGAGCAATTGCACGGCCAGCACGCCGCTCAAGCCGATCGCGTATCGCCACAAACGAGTCGCGAGAAACGATTCGACACACCACAGTGCGGCCGGCAGCCAGGTGCCACCGATGATCGCCCACTCGACACACGTCCGAGGCGGGAACCAGCCATAAACGTAGACGAGCGCGGTCAGCCAAGACGGCAAGAGTCCCAGGCCGAGACGTCTCGCTGCCGCACTGGCGAAAATGAAGGCTGCGAAATAGTGCAGCAAGAAACTGACGTGAAATGCCGAGTGCGGATCGAGCATCCGATACAGCACTAGATTGGGCGGGTAGAAAAGCCCCGTCTGGCTTTCAGCCAACAACGGATATCCGAAGCCCGCGCGAGCGTTCCACAGCGGTAGTTCACCTGCGTGCAGCGATTCCGAGTAGATAACCTTCTGCGGAAAGAAATACGAATAAACGTCGCCGCCGACAAATCCCGCTCCGCTCCAGATCGGCAACCAGAACACGAGCGTCAGGCCCAACGCGAGTCCGCCCGTCGCCAGCCAGCCGAGCCATTCGCGCCGCGTTTGCATGGGGATTGCTCTCTCTCGGCACAGTTAAGGACAAAACGCCTCGAACGGCATGTCGAAGGTTTCGGCCACCGCTTGATTCGTCACTCGGCCGCCGTGCATGTTGACCGCATGAGCGAAACCGATGTCGGCGGCGCATGCGGCGGCGAGGCCGCGCTTCGCGATTTTGAGCACGTACGGAAACGTGACATTGCACAGCGCGTACGAACTGGTTCTGCCGACAGCTCCCGGCATATTGGTGACGCAGTAATGCACGATGCCATCCACCAGATAGGTCGGCTTCGAGTGCGTCGTCGGCTTGGTCGTTTCGATGCAACCCCCTTGATCGACGGCCACGTCGATGATGACCGCCCCCGGTTTCATCAACTTCAGGTCGTCACGGCTAACAAGCACCGGCGCTCGAGCCCCTTCGATCAGCACCGCTCCGATGACGAGGTCCGCCAGTCGCAGTTCTTCGCGGATGTTGTGCCGATCACTGAACAGCGTGTTGACGTTGGGCGGCATGATATCTTCCAGGTACCGCAGTCGGTCGATATTGATGTCGATGATGACCACATCCGCCTGGAATCCTGCCGCGATCTGCGCCGCGTTCTTGCCGACGACTCCGCCACCCAGAATCAGAATGTGAGCCGGCGCGACTCCTGGCACACCGGCCAGCAGAATGCCGCGGCCTTCTTGTGGGCGTTCGAGATATTTTGCTCCTTCTTGAATACTCATGCGGCCGGCCACTTCACTCATCGGAGTCAAACAGGGCAGGTCTCCGCGAGGTCCGCGCAGCGTCTCGTAAGCCACTGCTGTGATGCCCGTGGCCAACACATTGCGAGACAATTCCTCGTCCGCCGCCAAATGAAAATACGTAAAGAGAATCTGCCCTGGCCGTAACAACGGCCACTCAGCGGCAAGTGGCTCCTTCACCTTCACGACCAACTCAGCAGCACCAAAGATCCCGGTCGGACCATCGACTAACTCGGCCCCGTTGACGGAATACTGCTCGTCGGAGATGCCGCTGCCCAAGCCCGCTCCGCGCTCGATGAGCACGTGATGGCCGTTCCGCACCAACTCTTCGACCCCCGACGGCAACATCGCCACACGATACTCGTCCGATTTGATCTCCCGAGGCACTCCGACAATCATGGGTGGTCTCCTTCCGTCTGCCCGAGAACTCACGCTTCGGCCGAAGAGTAGCCGACGTTTGGCTTCCGAGGAAACGGCGGTCTCCAATGATCCGTCATCGGTTCGGACGAAGGGGACCGAACTACTCATGGCGCCGTGCCAGTGCCTCTTCGTAGAGCGCAACGTACCCGCGGGCGGAGCGATTCCAGGACCAATCGCGTGACATTCCCGATCGTTGCAGACGTCGCCAGGCCACCGTGTCAGCAAACAGCTTCAACGCCCAAGCGAGTTGCTGCCACAGCTGATCGGGATCGTGAACGCCGAACGAGAATCCGGTCGCGGTCTCGTTGTTCAACGATTCGGGCGTCGCACCAACCACTGAATCGGCCAGCCCGCCGGTCGCTCGGACAATCGGCGGAGTGCCATAAGCCATCGAATACATCTGATTGAGTCCGCATGGCTCGAACTTGCTGGGCATCAAGAACATGTCCGATCCCGCCTCGATCAAATGCGCTAAAGCTTCGTCGTAACCAATCACTGCATGAACCTTGTTGGGATATGCCGCAGCTAAGTGCCGGCACAGATCTTCGTACTCCGGCTGCCCGTTGCCCAAGAAAACAACCTGCACGTCTCGTTCGAGCAGCCGACTCACGCACGCGCCGATCAAATCAAATCCCTTCTGCCACGACATTCGCGAAACCATGCCCAATAGCGGCACATCGTCACGCACAGGCAATTGCAGACGTTGCTGCAACGTACGCTTGCAAATTGATTTACCCGTCTTCAGAGATTCGATGTCGTATCGCACTGGCAGGTACGGGTCGTTCGAAGGACTCCATTCCTGCAGGTCGATGCCGTTCAGGATGCCGGTCAAATCCGCCGAGCGATCTCGCAACACGCCATCCAAGCCGTGACCAAATTCGACCGTTTGAATCTCGCGCGAGTACGTCGGGCTGACAGTACAAAGCTGATCGGCGAAAACAATTCCCGCCTTCAAGAAGTTCACTCGGCCCCAACACTCGAATTGCTTCCAGTTGTAGAACTCCCAGCCCAGTCCCGTCAGAGGCATGACGTCGGACGAGTATGCACCCTGAAACGTCATGTTGTGCAGCGTCATGATCGCCGCCGTGCGTCGCAGGTCAGGAACCCACTGACGAAACTGCGTCTCCAGCAATGCCATCACCAACGCAGTCTGCCAATCGTGTGCCTGAATGACATCCGGCTTGAGCTTCAAGCGTGCCACCGCTTCCAAAGCCGCCCGACTGAAAGCGATGAATCGTTCCGGGTTGTCGCTGTAGTCGGCCTTAGTCTCCGGGTCTTGATACAGGCCGTCTCGGTCGTAGTAATCCGGCTGATCGACTAGCACGACATCGACGCGACTCCCCGGCATCTGTGTTCGCTGAAGTTGGATTCGCACCTGCCGATCACCTAACGGAATCTCAAAAGCTTCTCCGATTGGCTCCACTGCAACGCCGCACTTCGCAAGGAAGCGTGAGTACAACGGCAGGATCAACGTGACTTCGTGACCAAGTTCCGCGAGTGCTTTGCTGAGCGCGCCTGCGACGTCCGCCAAGCCGCCAGTCTTCGCGAATGGCACGGCTTCGGAACTGACCTGGACGATTCGCATCATGCACTCCCAACATCGCAAAGCGGGACTTCGGAAGTGCATCGTTTCAGAAATGCGGCGACAAAAACAGGAAAGAGGGCACTCGTTCAATCAACGAGCGCCCTCTTCAGTTGTCGTGCCAAGAGTCAGTCGCAGCGGGCGACTATTTCAAGAAGAAATCAGACGGGCCTTTGCAGGTGTAGTACGGATAGACGACGGCTGCGGCCGGCTGGTTCTGGGATGGGTACGTCAAATTCTTCGGTTGGCGATAGTCGAAAGTGTGATGGTGTTTCGGCCAGTGATAGTTCTCGGGACAGTCATTCGGGTTTTGCGCCCATTCCGGCGGATACGACATTGAGTCCGCACCGGCCGGTCCGTCGTAGTACATCGGAGCGGGCATGGCTCCCATCGGACCATGTGGTCCCATTGGACCATTCGCTCCCAGTGAATGCGGTGCGGGGTTCTGTCCGCGAACAACTGCATGATTCGATTGGCAGCCCACGATCGCCACCATCCCAGCGAACAGAGCACACAACATCCATTGAGACTTCATCATTCCTCGCCTCCCTGCGAATTTGAGCGATGCACTGACTCGACGACCGTCTGCATCTCGATCGTCGCGGAACTCAGTCCTTCGCAATTGTTATCGACCCGCAGGCTCGGCGGATTGCGAGGATTCCTCACAACCGGAAAAGTCAGCCCAGTCCGCGGAATTCCTCGATCTTGCAGCACTTTCCGAGGCCAGATAGAGTCCGACCCGCTCAGGATTGCCCCACGGCAAGTTCCCGACTTCGCCGCAAACAGCACTCTGCCAGCCACTTGCCACCGACAGAGTGACACTGATCAAAGGATTGACCGGTATGTTCGTCGCCGCTTCGAGTCGCTGTTTTTCTGACAAAAGTTTCGCGGAAGCGTGTCACCTGATCACGGATTTGGAGTTCGACAAAGTCGAACTCTGGTTCGACGACAACAGTCAGCACCTGCGGCCCAGCGATGCGGTGAAGAACCTCGAAGGCTTTTTCGCTCAATATCGCGAAGCCACACGCCTCATTCCGGTCGCGTTTTGTTTGGAACACGATGTCCCCGCAACCATGCTGCATGACCTTTGCAAACTGGCCAAGTTGATGCGCGTCGCGCAAATCACGGTTCCCGCTTCGGCGTTGGGGACACCCTTCAACGAAGAAATCGACCGCCTCCGCAATTTTATCCGACTGGCCAATGAGGAAACGATCCGACTCTCCATCAAGACGAAGACCGGCACGTTGACCGAAGACCCGCGCACGGCCGTGGAACTCTGCCAATCGGTACGTGGTCTCGGATTGACGCTGGACCCCAGCTACTACCATTGCGGACCACACGCTTCGCGAGAAATCGATTCGTTGATGCCGCTGGTCTATCACGTCCATCTTCGCGACAGCACCGCCACGCAACTTCAGATTCAAGTCGGTCTTGGCGAACTGGACTACACGAGGCTGATCGCTCAACTTCACAAGGAGAATTTCGAGCGGATCCTCTCCGTCGAACTCTTCCCGGAGCTTTACGATTCAGAAATCAACCGTCTGCTCGAGATGCGCAAGCTGCGAATGCTGCTCGAAACGCTGCTGTAGGATGCACACCCTTGCCCGTCCAGCTTGGCCGACTCAGGTTGATTTCTTGCGGATCGCGCGACGAAGCTTGTCCGCGCCGGACGTTTCTTCCGCCGCATCGAGAGATGCCAAGGACCGCGAGACTGCTTCCAGCAGCACTTCCATTGCGAACGGTTTCCGCAGGTAGTCGTCGACGCCGAGCATCTCAGCGTAGGCTTTGTGCCGCCCGCCTTCATTGGCGGTGATCATGATGACCTTCGGCGGATGCGGCAGACCTTTGAGAAACTCAAGCACCGGAAAGCCGCCCATCTTCGGCATCATCATGTCGGTGATGACCAAGTCCGGAGAAATCGACTCCGCCAACCGCCGGCCTTCGAGGCCATTTTGGCCCCATTGCACCGCGTAACCAGCGTTTTCCAACACTTTGAGCAGCGTCGAGGCGATCTCGCGGTCATCTTCGATCAACAAAATCGTTCGTCCGGCGGGCATGGCATTCTCCTTGGCCGAAATTCCTACGGCTTCGAATAGTAGGCCGGCGGGCAAGCGTTCTCAAGCACTCTCTTCGAGCACCAGGCCTTGTTCGCCAATCTCGAACGGCACAATCGTATCGTCACAAGCACTGCCACGATGCTTGGCGACATGCAACGCGCGGCGCATGCGCAACCCGTCACGAACCTTGCCCATCAGGATGATCGTATTGGCATTCGACAACGAGTCGCCGCTCCCCAACGGTCGGGCCAAGAGATCATCGAGCATGACTTCATGCGAGGTGTAAAGCAGCGTGCAACAGATTTCTCGATAGTCGTACCGGTGGGCAGCGACGTTGTCGGCTTGCGACCGGAAATGAACACGGAACAAATCGCGAGCAACCCAATCATCGTCCTTTCGCAGAATCTGATGATAGATGTAGTCGATCACCTGGAACTGAAAGCTGTCGCTGTCTCGCTCGGTCGGTTCGATGCCATCGAGCACGCAGCGACGCACTCCATGCACGAAGTTGCCGTAAAAAAACTGCACCGCGCGATCGAGTTTGCGAGCCAACTCCGCGTTCCATTCCTGCCACTCTTCGACGGAGAGATCGGCTTGAGTGACTCGACGTCCGCTGCGGCGGAACAAGTGCAAGTAGTCGTGTCTCGCGCGATCGCGCTGCCAGACATCCTCGGAGTCGATGCTGCCTTCAGGCGCGAACTCTCGGAAGCTCCAATCGAACAAACGCCGCGCGTACTCGGCCTGATTCTGCGAATCGCCGCGCGTCGTGAGATCCAGCACCAGCCCCGGCTCGCCTTCTTGCGTTCGTCCCGCGTGAGCGAATTGCAGCCCAAGCTGTGTCTTGCCAATGCCGGTCGCGCCAACGACCACTGTCAGAGTGCCAGGCAGCAAGCCTCCGCCCAACATGTCGTCCAAGCGCGGGATGCCAGAGCTGAGGCGAGACGTCATCGGTTTCCATCCGGCTAAAACGCTGGGCTGCCGGCTTTTTGCGGGGCGACCTGCTTCACGGCAGGAGCCTGTGAGGAAGCCGCACCGGTGCCGGCTCCGATTTCGCGGCGCGATGCGTACCGAATCGGAAACGAGGGCCACACCGTGTTCGTGACGGCCCCCGCCTCACCCATGATTTTGTCCGGTCCATCAAAAATTCGCTTGGGCCATTTGGAGAAAACCCGTTCGCTGGTCCATTGCGTGAATCCGAGCCATTGCCGATCCGGTGCCATTCCAAAGAAATTGCTCCGCTCCGATTTGAACCCCATGAACTCACGACCGAGCGGTGCGGTGTGCAAAGCGGTCAACAGAAACGCCATCGTCACATAGCCGGCCAACACTCCGCAGCCCCAGCGAGCACATTCGTGGAACATGCGATGCACGCTGATGTACGAAGGCGACAAATAGTCTGCACCGGCTCTCAATCCCGCCACCGCAGCTCCGAATAATCCCACTAACACGATCAAATCTAGCCGTGCCTGCCAGTAGTAATTCGATCCGAGCAAGCCGTCACAGATTGGCTCGAAGAGATTCATCGATAAGAGTCCGCCGAGAATCACGCAAATCGCTGTGATCGCCGCACCCCATGCACCTTCGCCGGCGACGCAGTACGTCACTCCCCCGAAGATCAATAAGAGCAGAATGTCGATGACAGCCATGTTGGCTCCTCAGAGTTTTTACTTCACAACCCGCAGCAACTCGTCGATCGACGTGATGCCTTTCACAACCAGCCGCAAGCCTTCTTCCTGCATGTAGAGCATTCCGCCCTTGCGAGCCTCCGCCTTGAGCGCCGACAGCGCGGCCTTCTCTCGAATCAGGTCTCGCATGCGATCGTTAATCACCAGCAATTCGTAAACGCCGACTCGGCCACGATAGCCCATGCCGCCGCAAGTCGGGCACGCGACATTCTCGCCTTCTTTGGGGGGCCGGTAGAGCTTGTCGATCTTTTCTGCGGGGAGGTTGGCTTTCTTCAGAAACTCGGATTTCGGAACGTACGACTCTTTGCAATCGGGGCAAAGCCGTCGAGCCAATCGTTGAGCGAGAATCGCGCTCAGGGAACTCGACAGCATCGACACATCGACGCCGAGGTCGATCATGCGGTACAGCGCCGTGATGGCGTCATTCGCGTGTACCGTCGAGAAGACCATGTGGCCGGTGTTCGCCGCCTGGCAAGCAATGTTGGCGGTTTCGCCATCTCGGATTTCGCCGATCATCACGATGTCCGGATCTTGCCGCAGCACGCTGCGCAGCGAAGTCGCGAAGGTCTGTCCCGCCTTCATGTTGATCTCGATCTGTGTGACATTCGCCATCTTGTATTCGACGGGGTCTTCGATCGTGATGATGTTCTGTTGAAACGAGTCGATGTCGTTCAGGCAGGCATACAACGTCGTCGACTTACCGGCACCAGTGGGACCGCAGACCAGCAGCAGACCGTGTGGCTGATGGACGACTTCTTTGAGTTGCTCTTCCAGTTGCTTGCGAAAGCCGAGGTCGAGCAGCGTGCTGACGGAATTCGATTGATCGAGGATGCGCAGGGTCATTTTCTCGCCGTCGCGAGTTCCTTGCGTGGCAACGCGGAAGTCAATTTCGCGACCATCGGTCACGGCGCGGAAACTGCCGTCGAGCGACTTGCGCTTCTCGGTGATGTCCATCGCGGCCAGAATTTTGAAGATGTTGATGACGTTATCGCCAAGCGCGCGGTCAAATGGCTCAACCGAGTACATCACACCGTCCACGCGCAGCCGGACCTGCAGCTCATCTTCTTTCGGTTCGAGATGAATATCCGTTGCGCGTTTGATGATCGCGTCGTAGACCAACTCCTTTGCCGCCAGGAATCCGCGCGAGTTCTCGACCTGTGACGTGCGGCTGGTGTCGCGGCGGCCGGTCGAAGTTTTGCCGATGAATTCGATGTCCGGACCGAGCAATTGCTGCTTCATCTTCTTGCCGCCGAGGTGCAACCCCATCCGAGCCAGCGTGCGAAACACGACGCTCTTGATGTGTTTCCGAGTGAGCAGACGAGCGGAATCCGGCACGCAGGCATTTCGCTCGCGGATGTACAATCCCAGTGGCAGGCCTTGCAGCGAGAGACTCAAAAAGAATCCCAGCGAAAATGGCGACATCGACACGCCGACCAGCATTGATGTCAATCCGCCTGCAAAGTACGCCGAGTTCCAAAACTCACTGTTGACTTTCAGTGAAGTGGCGTCCTGATTGACCCACTTTCCCAATGCCACCCAGCCAAAAAACAAACCAACGATCGGCACAAACTTCCACAAGCTCAAGTAAAAACCGGCTGGTTGCCCCCAAGCTCGATTGCCGCGCATGAACCCGTCGGGGTTCGGCGGAAATCGACTGACGTCGCGAACTGCGGCAGCCGCTGGTTGAGCCGCAGGAGTGGTCTCTGCCGCCGGTGCGGCATCTTTCGCGGGAGCTGGTTGAGCGAATGACTCGTTCGCGATACCCAACGCCAACAGCACAATGGCGACCATCTGCCTCAGCCAGCGCGTTCGTTTTGACTCATTCTCATGAGGTCGCATCATCGGCTAACACTCACCGCTATCGGCTGTCGGTTGATCAGCGCAGCCCTGGCTAAGATTTCGCCCGCTCGAGAGCCGGGCATGGTACTGGCGACTCCCAGCACTGGCTAGTTTCGCCGCACGGGGTCGCTCACCGACCGGCACCGCTTCACGAAAACATGGATGACGAGAGGCTCACATCCACAATGCTGCATGCACAGATCACTGGAAGTGCGAGCTTCTCGGCGACCGACAACAGCTCTTCGCTTTCGCTGCCGGGATTCAGCCAGACTTCGCGCGGCTGACACGCGACGATGTCCTCCAGCAGCGTGATCCCAATTTTTGGCGGAAGATAGACGGTGACCCGATCCAACGAGCGAACCGGAATCTCCCGCAGCGAGCGAAACGCACGAAAGCCCTCGATCTCCGCCGCCTGCGGGTTGATCGGGAAAATTTCCCAGCCCGCTCGCGCATGAGCACGCACCGATCTGTTGCCGTACTTGGAGCGATCGCGACTGGCTCCCAAAACAGCAACGGTGGGCATGAGGCTCTTTCCGTAGGTCTGGCGTTCCAGCCTGACCCGAATACTCCAACGGCGTCGTTCCCAAAACCGGGTCAGCCTGGAAAGGCTGACCTACGACATCCGAATCGGCTCGTAATCTGAAAACACGCGAGCCAGATCGAAGGGCAGATTCCGTTGCAGCCGCACCTCGCCGACATCCAGCAGCGTGTGCATGATCGTGCCAATGAGATTGCGGATCGTGACTTTGTCCGAGTTCGGCTCCCCCGCGTCTTTCGACGATTGGCCGATGACTCGGCCCATCGGCAGGCCGCCGCCGGACAACAGCAGCGGCGCGAGATTGCCCCAGTGGTCGCGCCCGCCACCAGCGTTGATGCGCGGCGTGCGACCCATCTCGCCGCAGCAGACCAGCAGAATCTTATCGCTCAATCCGCGAGCTTCCAGATCTTCGATGAACGCCGACACGGCGTGATCGAACGGCACGCCGCAGTATTTCATTCCCTCTTCGACGCCGGCGTTATTCACGTCGGCGTGATTGTCCCACACGAAGTTAGTCGTCACGGTGACGAACTTGCAGCCCGCCTCGCACAACCGCCGAGACAACAGAAGCAGTTTGCCCAGCGTCTGCGTGTGATCGGTGTAGAACTTGTAGTTGTTCAACTTCTTGTCGATCTCCTCCGGCCGAATCAGCGGAGCGGTGTCGTAGCGGGCAATCGTCTTCGGATCTTCTTTGCTGAGATCGAACGCCTCGGAGATCCCTCGCAGAATCGTGTCGAGCGCCTGCTCCTGAAACTTGTCGAGACCTTCCGCCTCGCCGCGCACGTCAACGGTACGGCGGATGCGATCAAATTCCTGCCGGAGCTTGCGGCGGTCGTCGAGTCGCTCGCGCGGCAGCGTCAGCTTCAAACTCTCCTGAAATGATCCTTCACCGCCGGGCAAGAACGGCGAGTACGCCGAACCCAAGGCTCCCGAATCGGTGAACCGTCCGAAACCCGTCTGCATGGCTTGAGCTTGCGGATTGATCGCCTGCGGAAAGAGCGCGGCGTTGACCGGCATCCCGGTCTGCGAATTCACCGCCCCCGCCACTCGCGCGTACAGCGAACCTAGATTCGCCTTCAGTGTGTCCGCCGAAACAATTGGTTTGATGTCGTGATTGCCGTCTCCGGTGACGAACGATCGCACAACCGTCAGCTTCTCCGCCAACTGCGCGAGCTTCGGATATGTCGCCCCGAACGTGACTCCGGGCAAAGCGGTCTGCACTTCGCCGTTGATGCTGTGAATTCCGGACGGTGCCGTCATTTTCGGATCGAACGTCTCGATCTGGCTCGGCCCGCCGTGCATGAACAGAAACACGACCGACTTGTCCGTCGTCACCGCTCGCCCCGCCGCCGACGCCGTTGTCCGCAACCAGTCAGCCAAAGTCAGGCCGCCCAGCGCCAACCCGCCGATGCGCAAGAAATCCCGACGAGAACCGCGAGCCAACGGATCGAGAATGCTCAGCATGAAGCGACCTCCCCAACGGCATCATTTCGGCCTGGATGCGGCCTCAAATCAATGACACCTTATTTATTATCGGCGGGCCTGTCCATCGGCTTGTTTCAAGTCAGCCGTTTTGGATTTTTGACTCGTCGTCACCGACCCTCGATTCCAGGTTGGAAGGACGTTTTGAGAGTGCTCGAACTCCGTAAACCAAACCACCCACAAGCGCGCCGTACACGGCGGAGAGCAACACTCCGGCAAGCATACCACCGGCTTCCTCCAAGAACTTTCGATCAATGACTGGCGGTCCCGCCAACTTCGCTTGATGCCATTGGACCACCAAGATGGAAAAACCAACGGCGAGCATGATGCCGCCCGCAACGGCAGCACCAAACCGGGCTCCCCGCCAAACCGCCAACCAAGCTGTTTTTGTTCTCGCAGAACACACGATCCGAAGCCCTTCGATGCGGATCATCATTTCTCAGACAGAAACGGTACGCACACCAACTCGGTGTCGCTGCGAGCGTATACCCGCGAGCCGGCGAACGCGGGGTGTGCCCAAGTGTAACCGATGATGTTGGTGCGTGATTGCTCGTGATAGCCGGTCTCGTTGAGCCGCGCGAGGATCAAGTCGCCTTCACTGTTGAGGATGATCGCTCGATCGGCGTCGCCCAGCCACACGAGGCTCGCGTGCGGGTTGCGGCCGCGCGGGGTCATTTGGTTGTCGTCGTCCCAGAGCTTCGTCGAGGTCTTCAGGTCGAAGCAGGTCAGGCCGTATTGCTTGTCGAGCAGATAGACGAGTCCGTCGCGGTACAGCGGCTGCGACATCAAGCCGCGCAGAAAGTTATTTTCTTCCCAAGCCAGCTCGGCTTGTTCCGGCTGTGCTCCAAGGCGGATCGCTTTCGAGCCATTCCAATAGCCGCAGACGAGAACCAGTCCCTCTTGAAAAAGAGGTTCGGCAATCGCGACGCCGTAGGTGATCTCGTAGGGTACCTGCCAGAACAGTTTGCCGGTCACTGGGTCGAGACCTCGAATGTGCGACGGAGTCCAACAAATCAACTGCCGCCGCTCGTTGTGCGTGATGATCATCGGCGTCGCGTAGCCCGCAGCATCCGAAAGGCTTTGCCAAACGATCTTGCCCGATTGTCGATTCAACGCCGCGATGCTGTGGCCATCCTTGCCTCCCGGTTGCAGGATGACGTTTTCGCCATCGACGAGCGCGGAGCCGGCGAAGCCCCATTCCTGCAATCGGCCATTGAGATCGCTGACATAACTCACCGACCAAATCTTTTCACCAGTTGTCGCGTCGAGACAGCGGCACTCGCCGAGTGCTCCGACCGTGAAGAGTTTTCCGTCGTGCCACGTTGGAGCAGCTCGCGGGCCGGTGCCGTAGTCGAGCTTGCCGTAAGCCACCGGATACTCGTGCTTCCAAATCTGCTGGCCGGAGTTGGCATCGAAACAGATCACTCGTTCGGCTTCGGGTTCCTTCTGACGGTCCATGACGAAGACACGTTGACCGACAACGGTGACTCCGGAATACCCGCCGCCGATCGGCACTTTCCATTTCGGCTTCAGGCCTCCCTCCGGCCATTTCTCCGGCAGCTTGGGTCCGTGCCATGTGCCGTCTCCGCGCGGCCCGCGCCAACGCGGCCAGTCTTCGGCAGCCAACTGGCTAGCCAGACCGACGACGATCAGGAATGTGATCCAGCGGTACATTGGAAACTTCCTCAAGCTAACCCGCCGTGGCATCTTGCTGAAACACCTCGGCAATGACTTCTTCCAGTGGGCGGTCTTGGACGCTGACGTCTTCGATCTCGTAACGGCTGAGCAACGCCGTGAGCGTTTGCGCCACTTCGCTGCGTGGGATTCGCAACTTTAACCGCGGCGACTTGATGTCGAAGACCGTGCCGAACCGTTCCAACTCGGAGTTCGCCGGCAGCTCGCTGGCGAATTGCAGTTCGATAACTTTGGTTTGGCTGAAGCGTCCTACGATCGAGGCCAACGGGCCGTCGTGCTGAATCAGGCCTTGATTGATGATGACTGCGCGCTCGCAGAGAGCCTCGACGTCTTTCATGTAGTGGCTGGTCAACAGGACTGTGATTTGCCGCTCGCGCTGATAGTGCTTGAGGAACTCCTGGACCTTGCGCTGCGAGACGACGTCCAAACCGATGGTCGGCTCGTCGAGAAGCAGCAAATCCGGGCTGTGCAGCAGTGCGGCGATCAATTCCATACGCATCCGCTCACCGAGCGACAATTCGCGCACCGGCTGGCCAACGAGCTTGCGGACTTCCAGAAGATCGGTCAGCTCGTCAAGCCGGCGCTGAAACGCGACTGGCTCAATGTGATAGATCGCTTCATGCAGACGAAACGATTCTTGAGCGGGCAAGTCCCACCAGAGCTGATTCTTCTGCCCCATGACCAGCGAGAAGCGACGGCGATACGCGATCTCACGTTGCCACGGTGTGAAGCCTAGCGCCGTCGCGCTGCCGCTCGTCGGATAGATCAATCCGCTGAGCAGCTTCAGAGTCGTCGTCTTGCCGGCTCCGTTGGGGCCGAGAAACGCGACCATCTCGCCCTGGCGAATCGAAAAGCTGACTCCGCCGACGGCGGTCACGGTTTTGTATTCGCGACGGAACAGGCTCTTGAGCGACGCCGCCAGGCCCTCGCGTTTTTGGAACACGCGATAGACCTTCGTGAGGTCGCGAACTTCGATGGCATTGGGAGCATCGGCGGCGGATGTCATAAGCGTTATCCTAGAGGCCGTCGGCAGTGGACAGTAGGCATCGCAGGCGTGTCGAATTCAACGGCGTGATTGGAACATCAACAATGAAAATTGAGAAAAGCAAAATCTGGGCAACGCGAGTGGTCGTGTCCGGCCTGCTGGTGTTGGCCGTTGGAGCGGCGTTCGCCGAAGAACCGAAAGTGCCGAACGCCGCGAGGTCTGTGCATCTCGGATTTCCGGCTCCCGACGCGACCGTTTTTTACAACGAAGTCACCGTCGAGGAGTCCGTCCCCGGCAGCTACTTCATGGTCTGTGGATTTAAGCACGGCTACCTAGGCATTCAAGAATTGAGCGGGCCGGAGGACAAAGTCGTGTTGTTCTCGATCTGGGATCCTGGCGATCAAAACGATCCAAACTCGGTGCCGGCGGATCGGCGGGTTGAGGTGTTGCACAACGACAAGGACGTTCGCGTCGGTCGCTTCGGCAACGAGGGGACCGGAGCACAGTCGTTCTACAAATTGAAGTGGCAGATCGGGCAGACGTATCGCTTTTGCGTGAAGGCAACCATCGAGAAGTCGAAAACGTCGTTCGCTGCGTACCTGTGGCTCGAAGAATCGAAAGAGTGGAAACATCTGGCGACGTTTCGGACGCAAACAGGCGGCGAGCCATTGCGTGGGCTGTATTCATTTCTCGAAGACTTTCGCCGAGACGGCCGCAGCGCGAAGCAGACTCGGCGGGCGACCTTTGGGAATGGCTGGGTGCAGACCACGAACGGTGATTGGGTCTCGCTAACGAAAGCTCGATTCACGGGCGATGGTACGCCACTCGACAACATCGACGCGGGGGTCAAGGACCGCCGCTTTTGGCTGGTGACGGGCGGGGACGCGAAGAATCATGTGCCGCTGAAGTCGATGCTGTCGTGGGTACCGGTCGATTTGCCGTCGAACCCCTGATGTAGCGTTTTGGCAATACGTTGCCAAAGTGCAGCACTCGTGGTGTGGCCCAGCAACATCGGGTCGTCGAAAATGCGAGGACGGAGCTAAATCGGATGCCGCTGCTCTTGGCCGATCCGAACATCCCGCACGCGACCGATCGGCTGATCGGTATGATGCTGCGAGACGAGATCGCTCGCGGTGACTCGTGGCATTTGTTTCTGCCAAACAGCGTCTAGGGCACGACCGTCGATCATCGCTTGTGGCGACCGACCGAGTTGCGCGAACTGACGGTGACTCACGACCGCCGGGGGACAATTCGCACGCGATTACAACGCTGGTTGGCAGGAGACCGGCGAGTTACTTCAACGTCTTATTGCTGAAGTCCGAGATCTCAGTTCCGAGGAATTTCAAGAGCCCCTCGTCGAACCGGGTTGATCCGGTGACGCGGCCGTTCTTCGCATCCAGCTTGGTTTCAATCGTGTCCTTGCCCTCTTTCAGAACCTCCAGCGCGAGCCTGCGGTGCGCCGCACGGTCTTTTTTGTCCTTGAGGTTCGCGTCGGACAACTTCACGTCAGACGGCTTCGCGTCCAACCGAACTCGCCGCGTGTCGACGAGTTCCAGCCACGGACCAACATGATAAAACAATGTCAGAAAGTTGCTGGCGAGCACCGCATTCGGCTGAGTCGAGTCTGTGATCGCCTTCTTCAGTTGATCGAGCGACTTCGGACCAATCGCGACCCACCACGCCTTCGGGCCGGTCGCCACGTAGACGGGAACGCCTTTACCGAAGAGCAACTCCATGTCTTCATTGGTGTCTGGAATGGCCAGAGTGTGGATCGCGTAGTCACCAAGTTTTTCGACATCAAATTGCACTTTGTACCCGCCGTTCATTTTCGGGAGCGGTTCCAAAGCTCCCTTCACGGCGTTTCCGTCTTTGGCCTTCAGAGCGAAGACGAGATTCGACTTCTCTCCGTTCGGCTGAGAGACCTCGATCAAGCCATCGACGCCCCCTTCGTTGACGCCGTCCGTGAGCATGTCGAACCAGACCTTCCACGCCTGTTTGCGGGCGGCTTTCTGCTCGTCCGTGTAATCCTTCGAGATTGTGATCTTGGCTTCCTCGCTGGCGCGAAGCAGTGGAATGGCTCCCAGGAAGTTGGATTTCCGGAATCCATCCAGCGGGAAATGAATACGTCCGCTGAGGATCGCGTCCTTGCCGCGCGGGACGCCGGAGAACATTCCCGGCGCTTGGCCCAGCAGCTTGGCGCTGACCTCCAAGTCGGTGCCAGGAACCGCTTCGAACTCCAGGTCCAGCCGGGCCTCTTTCTTCGGAGCGTCGGTCGTCCAACCGAGCGTCAACTCGGATGACTCAGAAATGAATCGGCTTAACTCGCCGAGGTTGTGATCGAGGATCGCCTTCTGCACCGCGAATGCTTCGGGGAGTTCGTCGGCGGCCTGCTTGATCCCCGCGTTCAGTTCGTCCTTTACTTTTTGAAAGTCTGCCGCGCGGGCCTTGATCGAGGCTGCGTCCTTTTTGAGATTTTCCAGCATGATGCCGACATCAAACTTTTTTGCCAGCAGTGCGGCGATAACCTTAGCTGCCATCGGATCACCCAGATTGGGTGGAAGAGTTGCACGTTTTTTGGCAATCACCGAGTAGTTGACCGGTGCGACAAGAATTCGCTGAAAGCCATTGAATGCCGATCCGGGGATTTCCTTATCACCACCGCCAAGCTGATAGAAGTTGGCGACCAACTTCTTCGATTTGATCCCGATCCCATCAATGTTCCGCAGGAACTTCTCGCCGAGCGGCTTCCCCGGAACGACTTGCAACGGAAAATAGGCTCGCACGTCCGCTCCGGTCGGAGCCAGCAGAACGTCGAAGATCGCCGGCTTCGAAGTGTCGGTGCCACTGAAGATCTCGGCCAGAAACGACTCCAACAGCTTCCAGCCTCGGACCCCTTGCGGCCCGGCTAGTTCGCACATGAACTTGAGGTCCGCGGAGAGTTCGTCACCGGATAGCAGGACGGCATGGATTTCCGGAGCGTGCGGTGGCGCGACGGCTTGTGCGAAAAGCGACTGCTGAGCCAATCCCAATGAGAAGCACAGAGCCAAAGCAGCGAGGCGAATCATTTTCACAGGGGACTCCCTCCAATAGCAATCCTCGATTGAGCTTGTTCGGGATTCCCAACAAACCCAACTAAGGTACCAAGCCAAATCAGTAGACCCGCTCCATGGGTCGGCGGATTTTAGGGCGATCAGAAAAAATTGGACAAGACGGGTTCCAACAGTCGGAGGCCCAGCATCGCCTACGGTGGAATCGCGGAGCAGTTGAATGGCCGATCTCCCGCGAAGGTGAACTCCGATACGATTACATCACTCGCTCCAACACCAGACAGGCATTGTGGCCGCCGAAGCCGAAGCTGTTTTTCAAGATTCGACGGATCGGCATCGGCCGCGCTTCGTGAGGCACGTAGTCGAGATCACATCCCTCGTCCGGATTATCGAGATTGATCGTCGGCGGTGCGACTTGATTCTGCAGCGCGAGCACACAGGCAACGGCTTCCACGCCGCCCGATGCACCGAGCAAATGTCCCATCTGGCTCTTGATGCTCGACACGGCGATCTTGCGGACGTATTCGGCGAACACGGTCTTGATCGCGAACGTTTCGGCTTTGTCGCCCAGCGGAGTACTCGTGCCGTGAGCGTTCACGTAGTCGATGTCACTGGCATTGATTTTGGCGTCCTTGATCGCACATTGCATCGCGCGCGCGGCTCCGCGACCCTCGGGGTCCGGCGCGGTCATGTGATTTCCGTCGGCCGACATGCCGTAGCCCAGAATCTCAGCCAGAATGTTGGCACCACGTTTCTTGGCGTGTTCGTATTCTTCGAGAACGAGGACTCCGGCCCCTTCCGCGATGACGAAACCGTCACGGTCTTTGTCCCAGGGGCGGCTGGCTCGTTCAGGTTCTTCATTGCGAGTCGATAGTGCAGCCATCCGTGCGAAGCCGGACAACCCCATCGGAGTAATCGCGGCTTCGCTGCCTCCGGTAATCATCGCGTCGGCATGGTCGAGTTGAATCAGACGGAAAGCGTCGCCGATCGCATTCGTCGCCGACGCACAGGCGGTCGCAACCGCACTGTTCGGGCCGCGCAGTTGCCAATTCACAGAGATATTGCCGCTGGCCGCATTGACCATCAGTTTGGGAATCATGAACGGCGAAACACGCGAAGGCCCGCGTTCAAAGAGTTGATTATGTTGCTGCTCGATTTCTTGCAGGCCACCGATCCCGCTGCCAATCAACACGCCATTTCGGTATTGATCACCTTGTGAGAAATCCATTCCTGACTGACGAACGGCCTTGGCGGCGGCAGCCATCGCGAATTGCACGAAGCGATCCAGGCGTTTGACGTCCTTGGCTTCGATCTGCATGTGTTCGGTGAGTTCGAACTCTTTGATCTCACCCGCGAAGCGGACTTTGTAGTCCGAGCAATCAAACCTGGCGATTGGACCGACGCCGCTCTTACCCGCGCAGATGCGGTCCCAAAAATCGGGAACCTCGAAGCCCAGCGAAGTAACCACGCCCAGGCCAGTGACGACAACTCGACGACTCATCCTTGTACTCTTCCCAATGCCAGTCCGTCCGCTGCAGGTTGACCGAACCGCGCCCGAACGGGTGTGGGTTCTCGCAATGTGCGACTCGCCTCCAAGGGCGGACCAGAGTTCGCTCAGAGGAATCAGCCCACGGCTGACTCGTGATTGCGATGGTCAGCTTATCGGCTGACAACCGCGAGTCGCTAGGCGGCGTTCTTCTTGTCCGTGATGTATTTCACCGCGTCGCCGACGGTCTTGATCTTGTCGTAATCGTCGTCGGGAATGGTGACCTCGAATTCGTCCTCGAACTCCATGACGAGTTCCACGACATCGAGCGAGTCCGCCTTCAGATCGTCCACGAACTTGCTTTCAGACTTGATCTCTTCTTTGGCAACTCCGAGTTGCTCGCACACAATGGCAATCACTTTTTCTTCAACTGACACGGAATAGCCCTCCGAAGGCTGATCGCAGTTTTGGCCCACTCTGGATTCGCCCGCACGTCATTGCGGTCACGGCCACTCGGCCGAAAGATTCATTCAAACATTTTGACAAATCGCCCAACACGCTTCGTCAAAACGCGAGCACATATAACCGTTTCCGAAAAACGTGTAAACGGAGAAGCCGGTTGAGAAACCGACAGATCAAAAGTGAACTCCGGCTGGACGCAACTTCGATCACCCATCACGGAGATTCTTGCCCCCGGAAGTCGTCGATAACCCCGCCTTGACCGATTTCTGCAATCTCAGCTATTTCGCCCGTCTCATTCGCCGCAGAGTCACACGGAGGTGCGTCATGATCAAGCGTTGGCTGACCGGATTCGGAATCACCGCCTACTTGGGGACGCTGATGTTTGGCATCGTCTCTCACGCCGCCAACTTTCAGGACGGTTCGCACCCGTCGATGTACTTCATCGTCTGGGACATGTTCTGCGGTTGGTCGGCCTACGAGAATCGAACGCACATCGTCGGGCAAGGAGTCAGCGGCAAATACTACGAACTCTCACCCGGCCCGTGGGGCGACTATCAGCCCTACGGCAACATCAGCCGACACCATTATGACTCGTTCAATCTGAATCCGCAGACCATCGCGGTCAATTGTCTGAAGCACACGACTCACGAACCAATGACTCGGCTGTACGTCGTCGAGGAAGCCTGGGCAAAGAAGTACAACCTGCCGGAATCGCTTTGGCAGCAGCGGTACTCCGAGCCGAAGGAGCCGTACTCCTATTTTCACGTCCGTACGGTGTTGACACCGGAGGGACAGATCACTGGAAACGCAGTGCCTTGGTTGTCCTATCAGACCAACTTCACGATCTCGGACAACCCGCGACTGCAACGAGAATCCCAAACGAGCGTGCCGATGTTCATGGTTCGCCCGATTTCCGAGACGTCGTCTCCTTCCGCGAATTGAGTTTCCGGAGCACTCCTGCCCGTCCCGGGTTTGAATGATGGGCAAGAGTGCCCATCCTACTGACGCAAAGAGTCAAGGAAGACAACATGACCACCACGTCACATCACGCCGGCAACGAAATTCCGTCTGGTTTGCGAGCGAGAATCGGGAAGTTCTTCTTTGCCGAGGAAACCTCGTTCGGTTTGGCACTCGTCCGAATCGTCATTTGCATCGCGTGTCTACTGGTGACGGTGCCTCGCTGGATTCACTCGCGCGAACTGTACTCCTCAGACGGCGCGCCGACACCGTTGGCGTTGAATTACGGATATGCCGACCTGCTGCCAATCCCGTCAGGAGGACTCGCGGTCGCGCTGATGACGATTCTGACTTTCTGCTGCACAACGGCCTGTATCGGCTGGTGTACTCGTGCGTCGTTGGCGATTTCCGCGGTGCTCTACACTTACCTGAACTTGCTCGACTCCATCAGCACGATGACGAAGTACTCGGTCATCACGTCGCATGTGTTGTTTCTGCTGGCCTTCTCGCACTGCGGAGCCGTCTGGTCGGTTGATGCCTGGCTGCGCCGGCGACGATTGGGGCTGCCGCAACCGACGTCACTGGCGGAACACCCAAAGTTTGCCGCCTGGCCTCGACGTCTGATCCAAATTCTGATCGGCGTCGTCTACTTCGGAGCCTCCGTGACGAAATTACACACGCCGGCCTATTTCAGCGGCGACCAGCTTTGGCACTGGATGATCACCAACGTCAACAACGCCAACCCCGTCGGCGAATGGATGACTCTGTACCCGGCCTCTCTGGTCGGGTTCGCGTATCTGTGCGTGATCTGGGAAATCCTGTTCCTGTTCGTGAGTTGGCGAGGCTGGAGTCGCGTCTGCATGTTGACGATGGGCGTGGGCTTTCACGTCATGACGACGCTGACGCTCGGCCTGTACTTGTTCCCGATCACCTGCATCGCGACCTATTTCGCGTTCGTGAATTCCGAGGATGTCGTCGCGGCTGCCGCTCGTTGGCGACGCTGGAATCGCCGTCACGGCGAGACTTGGCTGCCACGTTTCAACGCCGTCACTCGGTTGCCGCGAGTGCTCGCGGTCTGGGCGACTACCGCGCTGCGTCCTGCCGGACTTCGGCTGACACCAGCGGGATCGCTCGGAGTTTTCGGCATGCTGCTGACTGTCGTCTCAGTGGGAGCGGTGGAAGTCGAATACCGTCTCGATATCTACGGCGAACGTGGTCCCAATGGTCCGCTCGCACTGAAAGAAATCGATCCGAAAGTTGTCAAGCAAATGTTCGCCGGAAGCAAGAGGCTCCGCGAATATGACAAGCTGCTCGCCTTCGACATCGGTTCGAGCATGTTTGGCGGCATGATCACCGGAGTGCGCGACACTTTTCAATACGGTGATTCCATCATCGCCCAATGCTCGCTCAGCCCACCGCACGAGGACATGTGGCTCGAGTGCAACTTGCACGACGCCAACAACGTCCTGATCGACCGGGTTGGCCAGATCGTTGTTCGCTCGCAACTGCGAGGCAACTTTCTGTACCGAGCCTGTGACGCTCTCGATCCCGGTACGTACTTCCTGGTTCTGCGCACGGGAACTCAGGAACTCACCCGCCGCAAAATCGAAATCCTGCCGAGTGACGAGGCCCGCTGCCGAATCAACGCAAACTGATCGAGCAGAAAAAAAGCCCGGCATCTTCGAGATGCCGGGCTTTTGATTTTTTGCCGTTATGCCCCGGCCGTCGCTGGTGCGGATGTCGATCCGGACTCGACGAGTTCGCCTTCGGGCTTGGCAGCCTCAGCGGCGGCTTCCGTCGAACCGTCGAACGCTAAGTGCTTTTGGTCGCCGGTCTCGGTGACTCGGACTGTAATGGTGTCCTTTCCGGCGAAGCTGCCTCGCAGCAACTCCTCGGAGAGCGGGTCTTCGACCCATTGCTCGACCGACCGGCGGAGCGGGCGAGCGCCGTAGTCCAAGTCGCCACCCTTGTCGATCAAGAACTCGCGAGCTTCATCGGTGAGCACCAGCTTGAGCTTTCGCTCACTGAGACGCTCGCGGACTTTTACGAGTTCGATCTCGACGATGTTCTTCAGGTTCTCGCGCGTCAGGTGACGGAAGACGACGACTTCGTCGATACGGCCCAGGAATTCGGGTTTGAATTCCTTTTCGACTTCCTGCATCAGTCGTGTCTTCATGCCCTGATACGTCGCATCTTCGTCCTTCTTGGCGAAGCCGAAGCCGCCGCCGGACTTGATGACTTCAGCACCAGTGTTGGTCGTCATGATCAAGATGACGTTTCGGAAGTCGATCTTGCGACCGAAGCTGTCGGTCAGGTGGCCCTCTTCCATGATCTGCAACAGCATGTTGTAGACGTCCGGGTGAGCCTTCTCGATTTCGTCCAGCAGCACGACGGCGTACGGGCGGCGGCGAATCTTCTCGGTGAGCTGTCCACCTTCCTCGTAGCCGACGTAGCCCGGAGGGGCACCGATCAGACGGCTGATGTTGTGCTTCTCCATGTATTCGGACATGTCGATCTGCACGAGGGCGTCTTCGTCACCGAACATGAATTCGGCGAGCGTCTTCGCCAGCAGCGTTTTGCCGACGCCGGTCGGGCCGCAGAACAGGAACGCGCCGGTCGGGCGTTTCGGATCTTTCAGGCCGCTGCGGCTGCGACGGACCGCTTTGGAAACTTGCTTGATCGCCTCGTCCTGGCTGATGACGCGCTTGTGCATCTCCATTTCCATTTCGAGCAGCCGCACGGTGTCTTCGCTGGACAGCCGAGTCAACGGGATGCCGGTCATCTTGGCGACAACCTCGGCGATGACTTCGCCATCGACCAATCCGTCGGCTTCCTTGGACTTTTCTTTCCACTCGCGAGTGATCGTGTCCTTCTTCTTCTTGAGCTTGTCGGCCTGATCGCGAAGCTGAGCGGCTCGCTCAAAGTCTTGGTTGGCGACCGCCTCTTCCTTCGACTGATTGAGCTTCTCGGACTCGACTTCCAGCTCCTTGAGATCGGGCGGACGAACCATCGACTTCAAGCGGATGCGAGCACCCGCCTCGTCGATGACGTCGATCGCCTTGTCCGGCAGGCAGCGAGCGGTGATGTACCGCTGCGACAGTTCGACGGCCTTCTCCAAGGCATCGTCGGTGTAGGTGACGTGGTGGTGCTCCGCGTACCGCCCGCGCAGTCCCTTGAGGATCAGGATCGCGTGTTCGGGGCTGGGCGGCTCGATGACGACCGATTGGAAGCGGCGTTCGAGCGCGTGATCCTTCTCGATGTATTTGCGATATTCATCGAGCGTCGTCGCGCCGATGCACTGCAACTCGCCACGGCTGAGCGCGGGCTTGAGCACGTTGGCCGCGTCGATCGCGCCTTCGGCTCCACCGGCTCCGACCAGCGTGTGAAGTTCGTCGATGAACAGGATCGTGTTCTTCGCGCGGCGAACTTCGTTCATGACGGCTTTGATGCGCTCTTCAAACTGGCCGCGATACTTTGTGCCGGCGACCATCATGGCGAGGTCAAGCACGACGATTCGCCGATCACGCAGCAGTTCGGGGACGTTGTTATCGACTACCATCTGGGCAAAGCCCTCGACGATGGCGGTCTTGCCGACGCCCGCTTCGCCGAGCAACACCGGGTTGTTCTTCTGGCGGCGAATGAGAATCTGGATGACTCGTTCGATTTCGTTCTCACGGCCGATGACCGGGTCGAGTTTCCCTTGGCGAGCCAATTCCGTCAGGTCGCGACCGAAGCTGTCGAGGGCGGGCGTCTTGCTCTTGCCCTGTTTCTGGCCCTGCGCGCCGCCACCTCCACCGCCGGAGGTCCGTTCGGTTTGCTCGCCCCCTTCTACGCCGTGGCCGAGCAGATTGAGCACCTCTTCGCGGACGTCTTCCAATTTCAAGCTGAGGTTCATCAGCACTTGAGCCGCGACCCCCTCTTGCTCGCGCAGCAGGCCGAGTAGCAGGTGCTCGGTGCCGACGTAGTTGTGATTCAGGTTGCGAGCCTCTTCCATCGCATATTCGATGACTTTTTTAGCTCGCGGCGTTTGCGGCAGCTTGCCCATCGTGACCATGTCCGGCCCCGATTGGACGATTTTTTCGACTTCAAGGCGAATCTTACGGAGATCAACGTCGAGCCGCTTCAAGACGTTAGCGGCGACGCCCGAACCCTCTTTGACCAAGCCCAGTAGGACGTGCTCGGTGCCAATGTATTCGTGGTTGAAGCGCTGCGCCTCTTGATTGGCCAACTGCATCACTTTGCGAGCACGGTCAGTGAATCGCTCGTACATTCCGTTTCTCCTCAAGGCCTCGTCAGCGGGTATCGTCCCGTGTCGCGGTGGGTTTTCAGAATCCGTTCTGATGTCTTGTTCATGGTTTGTTTTTCGCCCGGGAGGGAAAGACGTCAAGTCGAGAAAACCGATTCAACCGATCTCCCGTCAATTTTTCTTCCAATTCCTCCGTGGTGAACTTTTGGGCTGGGGCCAGAGTCTAGCTCGCGAAACAGGGTCGCAACTGAGCCATTTTTCCGAAATTGGCAGCCGCGCGGACAGAATGCACACCCCGCGCCACCGGCCTTGATTTTGGTCCCTGTTGCTCGCTGACAATCCCTTCTTGCGGCAACCGGCCGGGAGACCAAACGGCTCAAGCAGTTGAGCCACTTTTTTCTCGGTCACTGGTCGCGGCGGGAGTGTAGTTCCTGCCCCAGAAGGGCGGCAAGGTAGCCCTGCCGCGTGTGGCGACCCCAGAGCGTCCTTGCCCTGCCACGCCATGGATGGCAACATCAAACGGAGACGACTTCCAACCTCGCTGGCGACGCCGGCAAGAACTCAGGCGCTGGCAGACTCTGGATTTTCACGGTTTGCCCGCTGCCAGCGGCGAAAGCAACGGAGCAACCGCGATGCGGTCGAACTCCATGAGGTCGTCTGCCAAAAGCGATTCTTCGAGAAAAGCGAACACGTCCGCGTGCGAGACGATCGTTGGATTCTGTGAGCCTGACGCGATCTCAGTCGCCTTATAGATTGGCGAGCCTGACGAATTGCCGACGTCACTGGCCATCTCGCCGCTCTGGTAGAAGTGCAGCGCCGGCGAATTGGTCGTCGCTCGGCAAGCGAGCGGCTCAGCCGGCTTTTGCAGCACGTCGATTCCGGAAAACGCGGTCGCGAAATGTTGGCCTGCGATCGGTAACGCTTCGAGTGTCCCAATCGGGACCGCTGCAAATACCTGCTGGCACAGAAGGTGGGCGGCAAACAATTCCTCCAAAACCGGACGTGCGACTCGCGCAGCCAAAATGACCGACGGCTGAGATTCCTCCAAGATCTCCGTCAACTGCCCGCCGACGCTCACCAACCCCGGCATCTCCGGGTCTGCATGCGGTGTGTCGACAAACAGCAGCGGCATCAGACCTGCGATTACGGCTTTCACATGCGCTGTCAGATCGACGTGCGGTCCCTGTTCCGTCGCCAGCAAGCGCGGAATCTGTGGGATGTCGTCGAGAGTCAGCGGTCGAATCATGGAACCTCTCGCTGGAACGGAAGGGCAAGCCGAATAACCTGCACCACAAATCGACGGCTGGAAACGGGCGAGCGGCATCGGCCTGCCAGCTTTCCAAACTGGGGCGGCGTTCGTTCGTGTTGGGCTAGTCGCGTTGCCTTTTGGCAACTTCGACTTGCGGGCCTCACGAACCCGAAGTGTCAGCGAGGGCGAGTGCTCCAAACTCGCAGCCATCGGGAGCGTTCGCCCTCGCTGACGCTTCGGGTTAAATTCCTGGCGGGTTGAAAACCTGTGCCCCACGAATCCGGAGCCACTGATGCCGATGTCCCGCGAACGCAGCCAAGCTCAATTCCAGCGAGCCTTGAAGTCGATCCCTGGCGGAGTGAACAGCCCCGCCCGCGCGTTCGGAGCGGTCGGCGGCGAGCCGTTGTTCATCCATCGTGCCGACGGCGCGTACCTCTGGGATTTGGATGGCAACAAACTGATCGACTTTGTCGGCTCGTGGGGTCCGCACATTCTGGGACATCGACATCCCGCCGTCCTCGCGGCCATCGAAGACGCGCTGACGCGCGGCACGAGCTTCGGCGCTCCGACCGAACTCGAATCGGAACTCGCCGAACTCGTGATCGCCGCAGTCCCATCGATCCAAAAAGTCCGCATGGTCAGCTCCGGCACCGAAGCCACGATGAGCGCAATTCGTGTCGCTCGCGGATTCACCGGCCGAGATAAAATCATCAAGTTCGCGGGCTGCTATCACGGCCACGTCGATTCGTTGCTGGTCAAAGCGGGCAGCGGAGCGTTGACGCTCGGCGTGCCGTCGAGTCCCGGTGTGCCTGCCGGCTGCACCGCCGACACGATCGCCCTGGAGTTCAACGATCCGAACGCACTGGCCGACACGTTTGCGGCTCAAGGCGACAAAATCGCAGCCGTGATTCTCGAACCGGTCGTCGGCAACATGGGGGTCGTCGTGCCTCAACCGGGATTCCTCGAAGCCTGCCGCGAACTCTGCACGAAGTACGGTGCCGTTTTGATCTTCGACGAAGTCATGACTGGCTTCCGACTGTCGTTCGGCGGGGCTCAAGAGCTATTCAAGATCACGCCCGACCTGACGACGCTCGGAAAAATCATCGGCGGCGGAATGCCCGTCGGAGCCTACGGCGGCCGAGCCGACATCATGGCGAAGGTCTCACCCGCCGGCCCGGTCTATCAAGCCGGCACGCTCTCCGGCAATCCGCTGGCGATGGCCTGCGGCATCGCGACGCTGCGAACGCTGCGCGAATCGAATCCGTATTCCTCACTGGCTGCGAAGACCGAACGACTCACTCGCGGCCTCAGCGACGCCGCGTCTGCCGCCAGAATCGCTCACACACTGCCGCATGTCGGCAGCATGTTCACGCTCTTCTTTAATCCCGATCCAGTGACGAATAACACGGTCGCCGGCCGCAGCGACACGAACCTCTTCGCCCGCTATTTCTGGGGCCTGATCGAGCACGGCGTCTACCTGCCGTGCAGCCAATTCGAGGCGAATTTCGTTTCGGCTGCTCATTCCGACGCCGACATCGACGCGACAATCGCGTCAGCAAAGGACGTTTTGCGGACGCTGTGAATCGGTCGCAGAACTCGTTTTGACACGTTTTGGACTCGCGGCTATCGTCCCGCCGCAATTCGCCGGACGAGGCTCTGTCACGAAGGATCGTGATACACAACCTCGCCTCGGTTTCGATCGCCGACAAGGAAGGCAGGCATCGTGGTGGGTCACTCGCCGAGCATTTTAGTGGTAGACGGATTGTCGGAAACGACCGCCGTTCTCAAGGCGGTGTTCGAGCCGCGCGGCCACGCGGTCAACCGCGTCCGCCAATCGCAGTTGCCCAACAGCACGCTGAGTGCGCCGCGCGTCGTGGTCTGGCATGCCAGCGAATCGGATTTCACATCGCTGGCGGCTCGCTTTCAGGGAATCCCTCGGATCTTCATTGGCCGAGCCGACGATCCCGCGCCCGATGCGGAGACTCGACGCTTCGCGCAACCGTTCGAATACCGCGAACTACTCGGCACGATCGAATCGCTGCTGGCGAAAGCAGACGCTGCCTGAAAAAGCGGTAGCCTGTCGTGAACGATCGGCGTTGATATCATGGCTGCGTCGTTGAAACGCAGTGCCGCGAACTAACCCGAAGCGTCAGCGAGGGCGAACTCTGAAGACGCCCTCGCTGATGCTTCGGGTTCCAAGTGGGCTGCGAATCAGCCGGGCTGATTCTCGTCCGCGCGACGATGCCACGTCCGCGTTGCCACGGAGGCGATTTGTGCCGAAGGCCACGTTGCTGGTGATCCAGGGAGCCGATCAAGGGCTGCGCTTCGAGCTGGATGGCGGCGAGGTCACGCTCGGTCGCGGCGCGCTCAATCCGATTCGGCTGCGAGACGACGAAGTCTCCCGCACGCACGCCGCTATCCGCTTCGACGAGTCGGCCGGCAGCTTTTTCATCACCGACCGGAACAGTTCCAACGGCACGTTCGTCAACGGTGAGGCGATTCAGACTCGCAAGCTGGTCAGCGGTGATCAAGTCGCCGTCGGAACCACGGCGTTCTTGTTTCAAGAGGTCGCGGCTGTTCTCCCCGCGCGAGCGGCGGATCAACTCGAAGTGTTCGTCGGCGATGACGCTCGCGAGCGTTCCAGCATCATCAGCGAACTCAGTCAAGAAGTCGGACAACAACTGCTCCGCGACGCGACTTCGATCATCAAAGCCAGTTCGACGACGCAGACGCTCGCCAATTTGCAGGTGCTGTATCGCATCACCGAAGAGGCGGTCACGCCAACGCTGTCGCTCGACCAACTGCTGCACCGCATCCTGGAGTTGACCATTGAAGTCGTCGGAGCCGATCGCGGCTGCGTTCTGGTCAATGACCCGCACACCAGCCAGCTCACACCAAAAGCCTTCAGCCATCGCCGAGGTTTTGCGCCCGGTAGCCCGATGCCAGTCTCACGCAGCATTGTCGATTACGTTCGGAAGAAAGGGCAAGGGGTCCGTACGTCCGACGCGCCGCACGATCAGCGGTTTAGTCAGCAGAGCATCATGCAGGCCGGCATCCGCGAGGCGATGTGCGTGCCGATGCAAGGTCGATACGAACTGATGGGTGTGCTGTATCTCGACACTGCCACGCCGAGCGATCAGCTTCCGCGCCTCGGCCCGGAAGGCTATCGGTTCACCGAAGAGAAGCTGCATTTGCTCGCCGCGATCGGCCGGCAAACGGCGCTCGCGGTCGAGGACCATCGCTTCCAAGACGCCTTCCTTAAAGCCGAACGCTTGGCGGCGATCGGACAGACCATCGCGATTCTCTCGCACCACATCAAAAACATCCTGCAAGGCGTGCGCGGAGGCAGCTACTTGATCGACATGGGCCTGAAACAACACGACGAAGATCTGATCGGCCGCGGCTGGAAAATCGTCGAAAAAAACCAAGACCGGATTTATCACCTCGTCATGGACATGCTGAGTTACAGCGCCGAGCGAAAACCGGCGTTGCAGGTCGCGAACCTGAACGAAGTCGTTCGCGATGTGTGTGAGTTGATGGAACCTCGCGCCGCCGAATGCCAAGTCGAACTGACCTGCAAACTCTCCGATCAAGTGCCCGAGAGCGCGTTCGATTCCGAAGGGATTCACAGGGCCGTGCTCAATATCGTCACGAACGCGATCGAGGCCGTCGAAGGTACGACAGGCGGCCGAGTCACCGTCCAGACCGGCTTTGACACGAAGTCGGATGAGCTGGTTGTGTCGGTCCGTGACAATGGCCCCGGAATCCCGGCCGCTCAGCAGGCGATGCTGTTCAACATTTTCGAATCGACGAAAGGCTCACGCGGCACGGGACTCGGCTTGGCCGTGTCGCAGAAGATTATTCGCGAACACGGCGGCGATATCTTCGTCGAAAGCCACGAGGGCGAAGGAGCAACCTTCCGCCTCGTTCTTGCTCGATTGGAAGACGAAGCTGGCTCGGAGATCGTCAAGCGATGAAGGATTTCAGCTCATGACGCCCGACGAGTCCGTCCAGGAACTGCTGCACGGTTGGGCCCAAGGTGATTAATCCGCGGCCGACGAATTCTTTCAGCGTTACGCCTACCGGACTTGGAAATTCGCGGAGAATCTGATCGCTCAGCGACTGAAACCGCGGTTTTCCGGCGACGATATCGTGCAATCCGTGTTTCGCACGTTCTTGCGGCGATCGCGCGACGGCGAATTGGACGTGCCCGCCTCGGACACAATCTGGCATCTGCTGGTGGCGGTCGCGCACAACAGAATCCGCCGGCAAGTTGCTCATCACTGGATGCAGCGACGCAATGTCGATCGAGAACGGTCGGCTGTATCGCCAGACTCCGCATCGTCTCCGCTAGAGGAATGGCTCGACGCGGAACCAACGGCTGACGATGCGGCGGTAGACGTTCGGACCGGCTTTGGAAGACTTCATTCCGGCGCCTGACGACTCGTTGCGGCTGCGAGCGCTGATCGAGTAGGTCCGCATTGGTCACCCCCACGACCTTCGCCGCCTGTCCCCGCTTCCATCCACAATGCAGCAGCCACAAGACCCACAAGCGCCTCCGCACACAAGCCTTCGCGTACGACTCGCGTTCACTGAGCGATCCGTTGCTCCGCCTTCTTGCGAAAACCTCCACGGTTTTCCTGACCGACAACGTAATCTCTCAAAATCTGGCCTTCCGAGAAATTTCTCATTGGGAACCGCGCGGTTCGAACCGCCCAAAGCAATTCGCAAACTCGCCCAAAAACTCGCTCAGAGCGGCTCTCAAACTCTCGATCTGTTTGACGGTCATCCTTGACCCCCCAACTAATTCAACGAATTCTTCGACCAAAAACTTGAAAACCCTATAACTCACAGCAATTTTCGCAAATAGCGCGCGGAAGTAGTAGAAATCGACGGATGCAGCCTGCAGCATCTTCAGCAGTGCAGCCCGCGACGATCCAAGACGTCTTATCTCTGAAAATGATACCACCGTTCATGCGAAGAGCCTCGCGATCGTACTTGAAGGAGGACTCAATAACTCGATGGCGAAACAGCCTTGGTGGCCGTCACGATCGCCCGTAATCCCAATCGCAGGCGGCACTCGTTGAGGATCTCGGCCGTCTTGCTGGCTCCGCAGCGGGTGATGAAGGGGCGGGCTTCGAGCAGTTGGTCGAGCGTGCGGATGCCTCCGGCGGCTTTGACTTGGACGTGCGGCGGCGAGTGCTCGCGCATCAGCTTCAAGTCGGCGAGCGTCGCGCCGCCGGTGCCGTAGCCGGTTGAGGTTTTGACCCAGTCGCACTTCAGCTCGCCGCAGATTTCGCACAGCCGAAGCTTGTGTGAGTTCTGCAAGTAGCAGTTCTCGAAGATGACTTTGATCTTCTGCCCGGCCGAGTGCGCGGCGTCGGTGATCTCTTGGATCTCTTGCCGGACGTAGTCCCATTGGCCGCTGAGCACTTGGCTGATGTTGACGACCATGTCAAGTTCCTGGCAGCCGTCTTTGAGCGCCTGCAACGCCTCGGCGACTTTGATCGCGGTCGTGTGGCCGCCGTGCGGAAAGCCGATCGTCGTGCTGGCCTTCACAGTGCTGCCGGCGAGAATGTCGGCGCAGCGTTTCACGGAGTACGGCAGGATGCAGACGCTGGCGGCGTCATAGTCGCGAGCGAGCTGGCAGCCGGCTTCGAGTTCATCGACCGTCAGCATCGGTTGCAGGAGCGAGTGGTCGATCATCTTGGAGATGTCGGAGTAGGAGTAAGGCATGATGGTTCCTTGGGCTTCAAATCTGCCTCTCTCTCTGGGAGAGGGTGGCCGCAGGCCGGGTGAGGGACGATCAGCGTTTGACGTTCCTTGTTGCAGTTGGATTCCAGAGGTTGTGCGGTTCGGGTGAAGTTGGAGAGTCAAACGTGATCGAGTCCCTCACCCTAGCCCTATCCCAAAGGGAGAGGGCGGGCAAGGCACTCACGCCGTGTGTTTCGGGATGTAGTTTCGCAAATACGTCGCGCTTTGACGCAACGACGCCTTTCGGGAGTCGAGCGATTCTTCGTAGGCTCGGTCTTCAACCTCGACGCAGACCGGGCCGCGATAGCCGGCGTCGGTGAGGGCCGAGAAGAACTGGCCCCAATCGACGTCGCCGAGGCCGGGTAGTTTCGGAGTGTGATACTCCGACGGATGCGCGAGGATGCCGACTTCGTTCAGCTTGTGCCGGTCGATGCGGACGTCCTTCGCGTGGATGTGGAACAGCCGGTCTTTGAACTCACGCAGCGGCGCGACGTAGTCCATGTGCTGCCAGATCATGTGCGATGGGTCGTAGTTCAGGCCGAGATTGTCGCTCTCCAGGTCGGCGAACAACTTCCGCCAGATCGCCGGACTGGTCGCGAGATTCTTGCCGCCGGGCCATTCGTCTTTGCTGAACAGCATCGGGCAGTTCTCGATGCCGATGCGAACTTCGTGGTGCTCGGCGAAGCGGACGATTGGTTCCCACGTTTCCAACATGCGGGGCCAGTTGTCGGCAACAGACTTGGTCCAGTCGCGGCCGATGAACGTGTTCATCTGCCGGACTCCGAGCAGTTCGGCCGCCAAGATCACCTTCTTGATGTGCTCAACGGCAATGTGAGCTTCGTCGTGATTGGGGCTGAGCGGGTTCGGGTAGTAGCCGAGTCCGCTGATCGTCACGCCGTACTTGGCGACGGTCTCGTGGACTCGTTCCGCCTCGCTGGTGCCGAAATAGCTGACGTCGACGTGCGTCACGCCGGAGTACCGTCGCTCCGCCTTGCTGACCGGCCAGCAGCAGAGCTCGATGCAGTCGTAGTCCTTGACCTTGGCGATCTGGCAGACTTCTTCGAGCGATAATTCGGGCAAGATGGCGCTGACGAATCCGAGTTGCATGAGATGTCCTTCCGAGGTGAAATGACTTCGCTGAGGGCCAGCAGCTTCTAGCCTTCGTGCGGCGACACGTCTACAAAGCTGCTTGGCCGACGAGAACATCAGCGAAGGAGATCCCAGGCTATGTCCGGTTCACGGCTAACTGCGAGATTCGCCCGCAATCCGATTGGCGAGCCGGAGGGCGTTAGCCAGGCCAGTGTTCGCGAACGTCCGGGGGCTAACGTCCTCCGGCTCGCCGAAACCCGGCGCGAATTCTTTTCGCGCGCCGGCAGCGGACTTGGTGGGATCGCGCTGGCGGCGATGTTGGCTGGTGAATCGTCGGCGAGTACTGCGAATCCGCTGGCTCCGAGGCTCACGCATTTTGAACCGCGAGCGAAGCGTGTCATTTGGCTATTCATGCACGGTGGGCCGAGTCACGTCGATTTATTCGATCCGAAGCCGGAGCTGACGAAGCTCGCGGGGCAGACGTTGCCGGAGAGTTTTGGCGAGGTGATGACTCGGCGGAAGGTCGCGGCGAATCCGTTGCTGCCGGCAATCAAACCGTTTCGACCGCGAGGCGGTTCGGGACTGGAGGTCTCCGATTTCTTGCCGCACATCGCCGAGTGCGCCGACGAGTTATGCGTGCTGCGGTCGTGTCACGGCGACAGTGTGAATCATCCGCAGTCGGTTTATCAGATGAATACCGGCAGCATCCTGACGGGTCGGCCGAGCGTCGGATCGTGGGTCGCGTACGGACTCGGCACTGAGAACCAAAATCTGCCCGCGTTCGTCGTGCTGCCCGATCCGGGTGGCGGAGTGAAAGGTGGGCCTCCGGCATGGGGAAGCGGTTATCTGCCGGCGACGTTTCAAGGGACGACGATGCGGCCGGGCAAGAGTCCGATCTTATACCTGCAACCGCCGGCCGGAATCACGGACGATCGACAGCGTCGGTTACTGTCTTTCGTGCAGCGTGCCAATGAGCGGCATCTCGCGGAACGGAACTTCGATGATCAGCTCGCGGCGCGGATGAACGCCTACGAATTAGCGTTTCGGATGCAGTCCGAGGCTCCGGATGTTGTTGATTTGCGTGGCGAGTCGGCGGCGACGCTCAAACAATACGGCATCGGCGAGTCGGAGACCGACGATTACGGGACGCGCTGCCTGTTGGCTCGACGGATGATCGAACGGAGCGTGCGGTTCGTGCAGGTTTACTCCGGCGACACGAACGGTTGGGACGCTCACACGAACGTGCTCGACAATCACACGACGATGTGTCGTCGCACCGACAAGCCAGTGGCCGGATTGCTGCGGGATCTCAAACAACGCGGGTTGCTCGACGACACGCTGGTTATCTGGGGCGGCGAGTTCGGGCGGATGCCGATGAGCGAACAAGGCAAGGGACGCGATCACAATCCGTGGGGCTACACGGTCTGGCTCGCCGGAGCGGGCGTGCGCGGCGGCCTGGCCTACGGAGCGACCGACGCCGTCGGACTGCGAGCGGCCGAAGACAAAGTTCACGTCCACGACTTGCACGCGACAATTCTGCATTTGCTTGGCTTTGACCACGAGCAATTGACCCATTTCCACAACGGCCGCAACGAACGATTGACAGACGTAGCGGGTCGGGTCGTGCGCGAGATTCTGGCGTAGCGCACGCGATTCGCGTGCGATGACGGCGAATCGCACACGAGCCGCGTGCGCCACAAAAGGCGGATCAAAATTCATGATGAGTGATGTCGATGCGTTGTTGTTGCACTCGCCGTTCGGTTGGCTCGCCGTCCGTTGGCCGGACGGGGATGTTCTGACGGCGAATCGCAAAGCCGCTGAGTTGTGTGGGTGCGTGACCGAGCAGATCGTGGGACGGCCGTGGTGGGAATTGCTGGAACCCGAATCAGCTCAGCGTCTCTCGGATTGGATCACGCAGTGGCAGCGCGGCGAGTTTCCGGGGGAACGATCCGGCGTCTGGCTGCATCGTACCGATGAAACGAAGACGCCGATCACGTTGCGCGCGGCCACGCTGTCCGAGGTTGTCTCCACAGTTCACACCCAGGCTCAGCATTTCTTGATCTTGGAAGATCGCCGCGAAACGCAGGCGCTGGCCGAGCGACTCAACAATGCCGAAGCTCGGCTAGAAGAGACGCAGCGTGTCGCTCGCCTGGGATGGTGGGAATGGGACATCCAGCATGGTCGGATCGCATGGTCGGATTCGTTGTACGAGGTCATGGGAATTCCGTCAGGCGAATTCGGTGGCACGTTGGAAGCGTTCCTGGAAGGGGTGCATCCCGACGACCGCGCGGAAATGCGGACGCGATTGGGAGCTACACTGAAACGCGGCGAACAGTTTGTCCATGAGTTTCGGACGCTCGACAAGAACGGCACGGTGCGCCATCTGCGATCGCAAGCCAAGTTGTCGCGTGACGAATTTGACTGGCCGATTCGCCTCTACGGCACCAGCCAGGACGTCACCGCGCGGACGCTGGCAGTGCAGGAACTCATGCAAAGCGAGCAGAAGTATCGAGACCTCGTCGAGACTTCTAACGAACTGATTTGGTCGGTCGACATGCAGGGGCGGTTCACGTTCGTGAATCAAGCGGTTCGCGAATTCTACGGCTACGAGCCGGAGGAATTGCTCGGCCAAGTCTTCTCCCTGTTGTTGCCGTCGGAACGACGGGAACCCGACTGGAAAGTCTTCGAGTCGGTGCTCGCCGGGCAGCGATTGTTCGATTACGAGACCGCGCATCTGCGGAAAGACGGCCGACAGATCAACCTGAGCTTCAATGCAATTGCCATGCACGATGCGAACGGGCGATTGATCGGAGTGACTGGTACGGCAATCGACATCTCGGAACGCAAGCGGCAACAGGAACTGCTCCGCGAACGCGAAAGCTGGTTCCGCGCGATCTTCGAGAACGCGCCGCAATGCCTGATGATCCTCTCGCCCGACGGCAAACTGCTGGACATCAACCCGACGGGCCGGGAAATCTTCGAGGCGACCGCGGGCCATCATTTTATGGGGAACTCCGTCAGCGACTGGCTTGCGCCGCAGTCGCGATCACAGTTCCACAAGACCATCGAAGCGGTGCGCAACGGGGCGGCTCGGTCGTGGCAGGCGCAGATTCACGGCGAGCCGAGTTCGCACGGTTGGCTGGAAGGGCAAATGGTTCCGTTGCGCGATGCCAACGGACAAATTATTCGCTTGCTGGCGGCCGCTCAAGACGTGACCGCGCGGCGCAAGGCCGACACTCTGCGCGAAGGCGAGCAGCAAGTGCTGGAGGAAATTGCCTCCGGTCATGACCTGCAACGCGTGCTGCGGACGGTCATCAAGATGCTGGAGATGCAACTCCCCGGCGCGCTGTGTTCGATCTTACTGCTGCAAGCGGACACAATGCGTCTGGCCGTCGAGGCCACTTCGCCGATGTCTGAAGAAATCCATCAGCAGCTGGCACAGGTGCCAGTCGTCGTGGGGGCCCCCTCATTCGCGGATGCGGTCGCCAATGGTCGACGACGCATCGTGGAAGACACCGGCACTGATCCCTCGTGGCGCGGACTCCGCACGCTGGTCGATCGGTTTCAACTCCGTACCTGCTGGTCGCAACCCATTCGCGGCTTCAGCCGCGACGTGCTGGGAGTGCTGTCGATTTTTTTTCAGTGGCCTCGGTCGCCTGGAATGGATGATCTGCAACTGCTCGACACTGGAGCGTATCTTGCTGGCATCGCGATTCATCGCACGCGGGCGGAGCAAGCTCTGCGCGACAGCGAACAACGCTTCCGCACGCTTTTCGAACATTCGCCCGATGCGATCTTCGTCGAATCACCGACCGGTAGCGTCCTGGATGTGAATCCCGCCGCGTGTGAACTGCACGGCCTCCCACGCGATCAGCTCATCGGCAAGAACATCCTGGAATTGGTCCCGCCCGGCAATCGCGACGACGTGCGCCGCGACTTTCCAAAGTTGGCGTCCGGTGATCTGCGGCAGTTGGAAGGCTTCAGTTGGCATGCCGAACGTGGAGCGGTGCCCATCAGTCTGCACGTCAGCCAGACCGAGTACGCATCTCAGCCCGCACTGCTGTTTCACGTCCGCGATATCAGCGAACGAAAACGAGCCGAAGATAAAGCTCGCGAGGTCGAAGCACAGCTCGCGCACGTCGGCCGACTCAGCTTGATGGGCGAACTCATGGCAGGCATCTCGCACGAGATCAATCAGCCACTGTTCGCGATTGCCAACTTTGCAAAGGCCTGCGAGAAAACTCTCTCCGACGGCAAGCTCGATCAACTCGACAAGGTACTGGAATGGACTCACAAGATCGGCCAGCAAGCCATTCGTGCCGGCGAGATCATCCGCCGCATGCGCGACTTCAGCCGCAAATCGACGCCAGATCACTCGACGGTCGATGTCGCCGACATAATCCACGAAGCGATCGAACTCATGGCGGCGGAAACGAAGTCGCAGCACATCGACTTAAAGTGCGATATTCGACCGCCGCACCTGATGGTGCTCGCTGACCGCATCCAGATTGAGCAAACCCTGGTCAACTTGCTCCGCAACGCCTACCGCGCGATGGCCGAGAACGCGGTCGGAGATCGGCGCGTCAATATCCGCACGGAATTGGAAGACGGCATGCTGACCGTCTCCGTCCGAGACGGTGGCCACGGCTTCAAAGGAGTCACCCCCGAAGAAATTTTCAACCCGTTCTTCACGACGAAGCAGGACGGACTCGGTCTTGGTCTGACGATCAGCCGCTCGATTATCGAGGCCCATCGCGGCAAGCTGTGGGCCGTACAGAATTCCGACCTCGGCGCGACGTTTTTGTTCACGCTTCCTGTGGGTCCGATGTAACCCGAAGCGTCAGCGAGGGCGAGCGATTCACAGCGCCCGCAACTCGTCGCGTTTTGGATCGCCCGCCCTCGCTGACGCTTCAGGTTATTTTTCGCCGCCTCCCGGCTAAACTCCGACCCACAAACTCCTCGAAAGGCCAACCAACTTGACCTCCGCGACTGATACTGCCGCACCGCCGACTCTTTTGAATCTCAATGGCACTCCGATCGCCGACACGTTCGCCGAAGCGTTTCCGATCACCGCCACGCGACTGATCATCACCGCTGCAACCGAGGCTTGGGCACGGACGGCGGCCAGTGAACTCTGCGGCTTCGCTACCAGCGTGATCGCCTGCGACTGCGAAGCGGCACTCGAACGCGCGATCGCCGCAGACGACACGCTCGACGGTCGTCCGGGAGTCAGCGTGCTGCTGTTCGCGTTCAGTCGCGACGCTCTGCAAAAGGCAGCCACGGAACGAGTCGGTCAATGCGTGCTGACTTGCCCCACGACAGCCTGCTATGACGGTCTTCTCGGAACGCCGCGTGACAAACAAATCACCGTCGGCGGTCAACTGCGATTCTTCGGCGACGGCTTTCAAGCCTCGAAGAAACTCGGCACACGCCGCTTCTGGCGGATTCCGGTCATGGATGGCGAGTTCGTTTGCGAAGACCGCATCGGCACGATCAAAGGGGTCGCCGGTGGCAACTTGTTGATCTGCGCCGTTAATCAAACTCAAGCGTTGCTTGCCGCCGAATCTGCGGCGATCGCGATGCGGGAAATTGCCGATGTCGCCCTCCCCTTCCCTGGTGGCATCGTTCGAGCTGGCAGCAAAGTCGGCTCGCGGTACAAGAAATTGAAGGCCAGTACCAACGACGCCTACTGCCCGACTCTGACCGCCGTCACGCGCAGCGAACTACCGCCCGGCACTGGTGCCGTCTACGAATTGGTCGTCGATGGACTTTCCGCCGATGCAGTGCGGTCCGCGATGCTCGCGGGATTGCACGCAGCGTCACGCTGCTCCGGCCTGACGCTCATCACGGCCGGCAACTACGGTGGCAGACTGGGACCGCACCATTTCTATTTGCGCGAGTTGTTATGACTCAGCATGGCCCAACTGCCCCGAACGATTCCATTGCCGATCCTCGCGCGGCGCGGCGATTCGCGATGCTGTTGATCATCGCCACGTCATCGGCAATGTCGTTCGTACAGATCCTGCAAGCTCCGCCATTGCAGTCGGCAAATGACCGTTCGCGGTGGTCGACCGTCTGGTCTCTGGTCGAACGTGGCACCTACCAAATCGACGAGATCGACGCCGCTCCAGGCTGGGGGACGATCGACAAAGTGCGGCACGAAGGACATTTCTATTCTTCGAAGCCGCCGCTTCAGAGCACGCTCGTCGCCGGAGTTTATTGGTGCGTCAAACGGATCACCCACTGGAACCTGACCGACCAGACGGCCGAGGTTTCGAGAATCATCCTGCTGCTGGTGAACTGGCTGCCGCGGCTCCTCTCTCTGATCGTCACGGCGATGCTCGTTGAGCGTTACGCTCGACGCGATTTCGGCAAGTTATTCGTGGTGGCGGTCGCAAGTTGGGGGACTCTGCTCGGCCCGTTCACGTCGTCGCTCAACAATCACACGCCGGCAGCAATCTGCGTTGTGCTGGCGATGTATCCGCTGCTCCGAGTCATCAGCGACGGCGATCACCGGAAGAGGTTCTTCGCATTGGCCGGTTTCTTTTCGGCAGCAACCTTCACGCTGGAACTTCCGGCCGCTCTACTCGTCGTCGCCTTCGGAGCGTTGCTGTTGAAAGCCAATCCAAAACGGACACTGACCGTGTTCGTGCCGGCGGCGTTGATTCCGGTGGTCGCCTTCGTGGCGTTGAACTGCGTCGTGACCGGATCGTTGTCGACGTTCTATTCCAGCTACGGCAGCGACAAGTACATCTACGAGCACGAAGGGATTCCGAGCTATTGGTCGAATCCACAAGGCCTGGATCGCAACCTCGATTCGCCACTGATGTATTTCGTGCATTGCACGATCGGCCATCACGGTCTGCTGTCGCTGACACCGGTCTGGCTGCTGACGCTGATCGGCTGGCTCGGCTGGCGGCGTTGGGCGGAGTTCCGCCAGCGCACGATACTGCTGGTCGGAGCGGGACTGACGGCGATCGTCTTCGGCTTCTATCTGACGCGGATGCAAAACTACAACTACGGCGGCAACAGCGTCGCGCTGCGCTGGATGCTGTGGCTCGTGCCACTGTGGCTGATCGCGATGATACCGGTCTTCGATACTTGGGGCTCACGTCGAGGATTTCAGGTTTTCGCGTCGATCCTGCTTGCAGGCTCCGTCGTCTCGGCCAATCTCCCCGGCAGCAATCCGTGGCAATCGACGTGGCTGCTGACGCTGATGGAAAAGTGGAAGTGGGTCGATTACTCCGAATCGCCACCTCCTTTTGAGTTCGGCCATCCGCTGTGGTCGTGGTTTCCGAAACTAGGTGATCCAAAGGCTGAAGGTGAAACATTCGTCCGTTTCGCTGGAACAGGGTCGCGATTGTTTGGGTCTGAGAGTTTGAATTTTGGGATTGGGGAAACAGACTTGTCATTGCAGGCCGGGACAAACCAAGACGATCGGACTGGAGATTTCCAAGGAGTGCAACTGATTTGGAACGACCGCAGTGCCGAGGCGAAGGACCGCGCAGCAGTCGTCTTCATCGACGTCGCGAAGTTGAACGCTGGTCGAAAGTCGTCCGAGTTTCTGCGCTCGTCGGCTGGAGCCGCGTTGACACGAGATGAGTTGCTCGCCGCACAGCGACTCGTCACTGGATTGCCGCAGTCCGTTGAGTATCGCCCCGGACACATTCGATATCTGAAGACTCCTTTGCGACCGGACAAAGCATTCCGTTGTCAGCGAGCCGCCGCTTACACAGACTTCCAACCCAAGCACGCCGACCATCCGCTGCGCTATCGAGTGGACTTGTGGTTGTGCAATGAGATTCCTTTCGGAGTCGCTCAGATCGAAATCACGATCACCGATCCGCCGACGGGTCAGATGCTGACGTCTCAGCGACTGACGGCGGTAGAGGCAAACGGGTTTTCGTCTCAAGACGGAACAAAGCGGTCTCGACCGAACGAGTAGTTTTTGCAGAAATTGTGGGTTTTTTCGCAACAACGCAGTTGCAATTTCGCGGCCGAATTATTTTCATGCCTTCGTTCGTACGTCACGTCGACGTGTTCACGTCCATCATCACCATGCTAGGAGGGTTACTGATCATGGCCAAAGCGGCTGCCAAAGCTCCGTCCAAATCCGAAATCTTTACCAACGTCTCTGAGGCGACTGGCCTCAACAAGAAGCAAGTGGCGTCTGTGTTCGACGCGCTGGCTGCAGAAGTCGGCAAGGCGTTGGGCAAGAAGGGACCAGGAGTCTTCGCGATTCCGGGCCTGTGCAAAATCGTTCGCAAGAACAAGCCGGCTCAACCCGCTCGCAAGGGTGTCATGGTGCTCGGCCAATTGCGTGACCTGCCGGCGAAGGCCGCCAGCGTCGCAGTTCGCGTTCGCCCGCTCAAGGCGTTGAAGGACATGGTGTAGTTGATTGCTTTGACACTCAACGATCCACGAAAGCCCGGCTGCGAAAGCAGACCGGGCTTTTTTGTTAGGCAAGCGTAATCCCTGACTGCGGCCACGTTGCGGGCCTTCTCCCTTTGGGAGAAGGTGGCCGAAGGCCGGATGAGGATTTCTTGAACTGTCGGCTCCCTCACCCCGAGGGAGAATTACGGAGCATCGACCTACGCCGCGTTCGTCATCTCTTCCGCGATGGAATTTCGTGGACGGCGCAAGCGGTCGGCCATCGGCAGATCACCGAGCGATTGCAGGCCATACAGTTCCAAAAACTTTCGCGTCGTCTCGTACAAGAATGGGCGACCGAGCGAATCGTCTTCGCCGGCAATGCGGATCAGTTCCCGCTCGATCAACTGCTTGAGCATTTCGGACGACTGGACTCCGCGAACCGCTTCGAGGTCGGCTCGGGTCAGCGGCTGCCGGTAGGCGACGATCGCCAGCGTTTCGAGCATCGGCGGGGTCAACTTGAAAGCCGCCTGCCGCTGGTGCAGTTTGTCGAGCCAGAAGACAACCTCTCGCCGAGTCAGCAATCGCAAACCGGTTGCGACACGCTCGACTCGGAACGTCGAACCACTGGCGTCGTAAGCCAGGTTCAGCCGGTCGATCAGTTGTTGAGCCTCTTCCACGTCGGCCAAGGTTGCGAGTTGCACCAGCCGTTTGATCGGCAGCGGTTCGTCGGCGACAAACAAAACGGCTTCTAGCCGGGCCATCTTTGGCGTGCGTCGACGCGCATCGGTGGGAAGTTTCGCCGTCGAACTGTGAAGGCTTCTCGTTGCGAAGAAATTCCACCGGAAGCCAGCCGCTGTTGAGGAACGTGCTGAGATCCCAGCGAGCCCGGACATGACGGACAGATCGCGAGTCGGACTCGTACTCATGAGAAACATGGTGGCCTCAATCAGCGTCGTGTCGACCACTCGTCGATTTGCCGCAGCACAGCCTGGACCGCGAGCAACGGTTCGGCGGCTTCGGCTTCAAAGCGGCGTGTGACGCGAGCGTCGCGGTGCGGAGTGAACTCGCACGCGAAATAGAATTCACCCGGTTGACTGCCCGGCTCCAGACGGAACTCTTGAATGCCGAGTTCGTTCAGACGGCGCACCGCCTCACGCCACGTCAGGCCCTTGTCCGATCGTTCCGAGTTGGCAGCGAAAACTACGGCTGGCGCATGTTTCGCGCCCGGCTCGCCTAGCGGCCGAGAGATCGTCGAACGAGTTCGGTTTCGCGGCTCGGACGGATTGGTGACGGCGACGGAATTCCCAAACAGATCCTCCAACCGTTGATCCGCTGCTGCAGCCGGCTCTTGCGAAGTACTTTTCGTCAACCAAGTTTCGGCGTTGAGCGAAGTCTCGACGAACTTCGTCTCAGGTCCGCGCGATTCGACGTCATGAATTTGACGGCTGTCGCGACGAGGACGCTCCACCGGACGAAAGATGTCTAGCAGCGGCTGCTCACCACGCGAACTGGAATCTCGCAGGGAGGATTCCGCCACAATCGTGGTCGGCGACGCAGACTCACCGACACCGGGTTTGGGTCGAGTTCCCACAGGCGGAGTTATCGCATCATTGACGGACGACGCGATCACCGGAACGAATTGCGGAACTCCAAACATCGCCATCAGCGGGACGCCGAGTAGCGGGACCATGAACATCAACGTGGACATTGAATTGCCAGTTCGAGAGCGCATCCTTGCGAATCTCCCTGTTCCCGGACCAACTGATTTCAAACCTCACATCTTGCGAGGCCGACGCGAGGCCGGAATGTAGGCCGACTCGCGAGAACACCTCAACGGCAGTTTTCGCCGATTTAGCCTGTCGGGGTCAGTCCTTCGCGAGTACAAGGCTCCGCGAGACCTTTCGGGTCGCAGCGTGGACAACGCTCGTGGGTCTGCGGACGCGGGTCATTCCGGTTTCTTGAGGCTTGGCCGGTAAAGTGAATCGCCTGCCCGTCCCGATACGAACTGCGATGAAACGGGATTCGGCACTGTCGCCGAGCCGCGTCGTGGCTGCCAGTCGGAGACTTGTGCTCGAGACGTCGCTCACTTGCATCCGCCCCGCGCCGAGTTGCCCTCCTGGAGGAGAGCAATCCGCCCGCTGTTTTTCCGAAGGAGTTGAAGCTCTATGAGCCTGAAATCTATGAATCAAGGTCGTCGTTCTTTTCTGAAGCAGTCCGTCGCAGTCTCCTCTGGCTTGCTGTTGCCAAGTTGGGTGATCGCGGACGACGTCCCCAAGACGGCGAAAAGCAACAATGCCACCAGCGGTGAGACCCACAAACTCGGAGCCGCAATCAAGTTCGCCAAGGATGTCCAGGAGACACTGAAAAAAGCGAAAGACTACGAGGCGACGTTCACCAAAAAAGAAGTCGTGGGCAAGAAGCTGATTCAGACCGAGATGTACATCAAGTTCCGCGAACAGCCCTTCAGCGTCTACCTCAAGTTTCTCAACCCGCATGGCGGCCGTGAAGTGATTTACGTCGCTGGCAAAAACAAAGATAAATTGTTGGCTCATGGCGAGGGGATCACCTCCATCGTCGGAACCATCACGCTGAAGCCGGACAGCAAAGACGCGATGGACGACAATCGCTATCCGATCACGATGTTCGGCATGTCGAAGTTGGTCGCGACGCTGGTGCAGCAGTGGGAGGCGGGCGAGAAACACGACGATTGTGTCGTGAAATTCTTCCCGAACGCGAAGCTCGACAAAACCGAGTGCAAAGTGGTCGAAACGACCTATTCGAAGCAAGTTCCGCACGCTCCGTTCCATTTGACGCGAATGTACATCGCAAAGGACTCCGGACTTCCGGTGCGTGTTGAGCAATTCGGCTTCCCTGCCAAAGGTGCCCAACCACCGATCATCGAGGAGTACACGTACTCGAACATCAAGGTCAACGTGGGCCTCGCAGACCTCGATTTTGATACGGACAATAAAGCCTACGGCTTCTAACGCTGGCAAGCCTGCTGACGAAACGTCCAAGCCCGATGAGTCTCGCTCATCGGGCTTTTTCGTTGACCGTCCGACCATCGAGTCGCCACCGATGTGTCACTAAACTTCATGTCCTTCAACCTGTCCCACGAATTCCGGCGGACACCCCGGCTTCGCCGACACTTCAAATCGGAAACGACCGTGACCCGCATCTTTTTGACACTCGCATCGGTGAGCACGCTGTTGTTGCTGACGGTTTTCGCTCTTGGCCTAAACATCGACGACCCGAAATTGATCGAGTCAATGAGCCTCAAGCGTTGGCACTTGGGATTAGCGATCGGTGGATTGATTTCCGCCACGCTGGTTCATGCGCTCGTTCTGACCTACTTCATGGGAACCGGACGTTGGGTGGAGGACGTCAGCAAAGCCTATCAACTGGAGGATTACTGGCGGCGAGAAAGTCAGCGGCTCAAATACCGCGTTCTGCCGGCCATGTCAGGTTGTTTCTTGCTGCTGTTAGTGACGGTTGGCTTTGGAGCTGCCGCCGATCCTGGATCGGGGATGAAGTTTGAAGGTTTTGGCGGACTCTCTGCCGGGACGTGTCACTTGCTCATCGCGCTCACGACCCTCTTCTGCAACTTCTTCGCGAACGTCCGCGAATTTCAGTCGATCGATCGCAACGGCCAACTCGTCAACGAGGTCGTCGCCACGGTCCGCGAGATTCGGATCGCTCGCGGCTTGCCCGTGTGATACGCGACGGGCTACACCTCACGTGCGAGCCTCGGAGTGGCTCGTCACTTCTTTCTGCCAGCGAGGGCATCATGCCAGAAGCGGTGATCGTCGGAGGCATCCGGACTCCGTTCGTGAAAGCCGGAGCCGCGTTCAATCAGCTTCCGGCTCAGGAGTTGGGCCGCTTGGCTGTGCGCGAGTTGCTGGACCGAGCCAACCTCGATCCTGCTCGTGTCGATGAGCTGATCTGCGGCAACGTTGCCAGCCCCGTCGATGCCGCGAATGTCGCACGAGTCATCTCACTGCGAGCCGGTATTCCGCGAGACAAGATTGCTCACACCGTCAGCCGCAATTGTGCCAGCGGCTTCGAGTGCGTGACGCAGGCATGTGACCGAGTCGTCTCCGGCCAAGCGAAATGTGTCGTCGCTGTCGGCGTCGATTCCATGAGCCATATCCCGCTCTTCTACCCGAAGAAATTCTCCGACAAGTTGCTGCGACTAAGTTCCGCGCGGTCGACCTGGCAGAAGCTCAAGGCTTTCGCCTCGTTTCGCCTGAGCGATCTGACTCCGCAAATCGGGATCAAGCTGGGACTGACCGATCCGGTCACCGGCCTGATGATGGGAGACACGGCCGACAAGCTCGCCCGCGAGTTCAAGATCACTCGCGACGAACAGGATCAATTCTCGCTCCGCAGCCATCAACTCGCCGCTGCGGCCTGGCAGGAAAATCGGTTGGCTTCCGAGGTGATGACGGTCTACGTCGACGAGCGCGACGGCGGAGTCAAACCGATCTCGCAAGACGTCGGCTTCCGAACCGATCAGTCGCGCGAATCGCTGGCGAAGCTGAAGCCGTATTTCGATCGTCGTTGGGGGAGCGTGACGATTGGCAACTCGTGCCAAATCACCGACGGAGCCGCCGCGCTGTTGATTGTCGAAGCGAACACCGCTCGCGAATGGGGTCTGACACCGCTGGGCCGCATCCGCGATTACGCCTACGCCGGCTGCGATCCGGCTCGCATGGGACTCGGCCCGGTGTTCGCTACCTCGCGAGTCTTGCAGCAAACGGGCCTCAAGCTGTCCGACATGCAGTTAGTGGAACTCAACGAAGCCTTCGCCGCGCAAGCGATCGCGTGTCTGCGCGGGTTCGAGTCACCTGCCGGGGCGTGTGCTGCCGCGGGTTGTGAAATGGCTCCGCTCGGCTCAATCGAATTCGACCGGCTCAACGTGAACGGCGGAGCGATCGCGCTGGGACATCCCGTCGGGGCAACCGGGACGCGATTGATCCTCACGCTGTTGCATGAACTTCGCCGCCGCAATCTGACTCATGGCTTGGCGACGCTCTGTATCGGCGGCGGGCAAGGCGGAGCGGTGGTGGTCGAAACGGAGTAGTCGCACGAGGTCTCCAAGGAATTGACGATGACAACCACAGTGGCCGAAGTCGGCAGCACAACGACAACTCTCCTGCCCAATGCCGTGATGTGGCACGCGGAACTCCTGGGCGGTGGCATTTTGAAAGTCCGCATCGACCGGCGCGACAAGTCCGCCAACGCGCTGTCGAAGGGGATGCTGGAGGAACTGGAACGGCTGATTGCCGAAATCCGGCGGGACGCGGCGGTGCGCGGCGTGATGTTTCTTAGCGGCAAGTCGGGGAGCTTCATCGTCGGTGCCGACGTGGCCGAGTTCAAAACGATGACTGGCGGGGCTGAAGCGATCGAGTTGTCCAAGCTCGGACAGCGCGTGTTCGAGTTGCTCGAAACGCTGCACGTGCCGACGGTCGCTTTGATTTCAGGAGCGTGTCTCGGCGGCGGTCTCGAGTTCGCGATGTCGTGTCGGTATCGCGTCGCGGACGATCATGCGAAATCGCTGCTCGGCCTGCCGGAAGTGAAGCTCGGGCTGATCCCGGGTTGGGGCGGAACAGTGCGATTGCCCAAGCTGGTGGGACTGATCGAGGCTCTACCGATGATCCTGACCGGCCGAGTGCTCAGCGGTCGGCAGGCTCGGTCGAAGGGACTCGTGCATGACATGGTGCCGGTCGAGGCGTTGCCGTTTGTTGGCGAAGACTTGCTGCGGGCGGTCATCAAATTGGGAACGGCCAGCACGCTCTTCAAGCGGCCGAAGCGATCGCTGGTGGCTCGGCTTACGGAGTCGATTCCGCCTCTGCGAAATCTCGCGTTCCGCAAAGCCGAAGGCAAAGTGCGGCACGAGACGAAAGGCAATTATCCGGCTCCACTCGCGGCCATCGAAGTGTTGCGGGCTGGATTTCGGCAACCGCCGTCGATCGGCTTCGCGGCCGAATCGGCGGCGATTGGACGACTCGCCGACGCACCAGTGACTCGCGAATGCTTGCGGCTGTTCTTCTTGCAGGAGGATGCGAAGAGGCCCGTCGAGTTGGCCGACATCGCCACCAAGCCGATCAGCAATGCGGCTGTCCTCGGCGCGGGGGCGATGGGAGCCGGCATCGCGCTGCTGATGGCTCAGAAAGGAATTTGGACTCGGCTGAAGGACCTCAAGCCAGAGTTTCTGGCGAACGGGATCGCGACCGCTCGCAAATGGGTGAAGAGCGATGTGCAGCGTAAAAAGATGACGCCGCTTCAGGCCAGCGACGCGCTCGACCGCTTGCGCCCGACGACCGATTTCTCGGGGTTCAAACAGACGGACTTGGTGATTGAGGCGATTGTCGAATCACTGCCGATCAAGCAGCAGGTGTTCCGCGAACTTGCGGAGGCGACCTCGCCGACGACCGTGCTCGCGACGAACACCAGCTCGCTTCTCGTCACCGAGATCGCCGACGGCGTGCCGCACCCAGAACGAGTTGTCGGCCTGCACTTCTTCAATCCGCCGTTACAGATGCCGTTGGTCGAAGTGATTCGCACCGATCAAACCAGTCCCGTCGCGCTGGCCACGGCATTCGCGCTGACGCAACGGCTCGGCAAGACGGCGGTGATCGTGAAGGACTGCCCCGGCTTTTTGGTCAATCGCTTACTCGCACCGTACATGAATGAAGCCGGTTGGCTGTTGCTGGAGGTCTCCGACCCTCTGGAGATCGAAAACGCCGCTGTCGCGTTCGGTCTGCCAATGGGTCCGCTCGAACTCACCGACTTGGTCGGATTGCAGGTCGCTCAACACGTCGCTGCGAACATGCACGCGGCCTACGGAGATCGAATGCTGCCGGCTCCGTTGTGGGCCGCACTCAAGGAGCTAGCCGCTAACGATCCGAAGGCTGCGAAGTCGCTGCTCATCGGAAAAGGCTCGAAGAAAAAACTGAATCCGGCCGTTCGCCGAGCCATCGACAAGGTGCGGCAGTCTGGCACGTACTCGGTCCCCGGCGGGACACCGACATGCGAGGAACTGACTCAGAGAATGATCTTTCCAATCGTCAACGAGGCCGCGCGATGTCTCGCTGAAGGCATCGTCTCGAAGCCGGAAGACATTGATCTCGCGATGGTTTTCGGCACCGGCTTCGCCCCCTTCCGGGGCGGCCCCATGCGTTACGCCGAGAGCCTCGGCTTCGCAAAAATTGTCGAGATTCTGGAGAAACTTGCCAACGGACGTCCGCGATTGTCACCGTCGGAGGCACTGAAGCGGCTTTGAGAACCAAACTTCTCTTTCGGTTTTCACAGCGGTCTGTCATTCTCCCGCCGCTTTCCTCACCCCATTACCCCGCCCCCCTGAGCCCTTCGATGCCGTTCGGCTTTTTCCGTCGAGCCAAGAAACGAGTGACCGGAGTCGTCAAGCAGGCGATCATCCGGCACCACAAGAATTCAGGGGTCGTGCTGTTCTCCGACACGACACTGCGTGACGGCGAACAGATGCCGGGCGCGACACTCGACCCGGACGACAAACTGCGGATCGCACTGGCTCTCGAAGAGGCGGGAGTGCATTCGCTCGATGCCGGCTTTCCCGCGTCGTCACCAGCAGATGTCGAAGCGATTCGACGCATGGTCGGCGTCGTGAAAAAACCGGTGCTGACCGCGCTCTGCCGAACCATGCGCGGCGACGTGGATGCGGCCGACGAGGCTCTCGACGGCAACCCCACCAACAAACGCGGCGTCAGCTTGTTCTGCGGCACGAGTCCGCTGCATCGATTGCACAAGCTGCAAAAGTCGGAAGCGGAAGTTCTAAAGATCATCACCGACTCGGTTGCCTACGCCAGCGAGAGATTTGAGATCGTCGCTTTCAGTCCGGAAGACGCCAGTCGCACCGAACTGCCGTATCTCTGCCAGTGCTATCGCGAGGCAATCGATGCCGGCGCGACAACCATCGGCTTCCCGGACACGGTCGGCCTCCTGACGCCGGAGAAAGCTCGCGACTTCATTCGCACAATTCAGGACAACGTGCCGAACCTCAGCAAGGCGCTGCTGGCGGTTCACTTTCACAACGATTTGGGTCTCGCGGTCGCGAACACATTGGCTTGCGTCGCCGAGGGAGCAAACGTCGTGCAATGCACGATCAACGGCATCGGTGAGCGGGCTGGCAACGCTTCGCTTGAAGAAGTCGCGATCGCGCTCGCGCTGCATCCCGATCAGTACCGCGTCGAGTTCAAGCTCGACACGACGAAGTTGCATGCGCTCTGTCAGTTGGTCAGCGAGTTGACCAACTTGCCATTGGCGAGGAACAAGCCGGTCGGCGGCGAGAACATCTTCGCAACCGAAGCGGGTATCCATCAGGACGGACTCCTGAAAAACCCTGACACGTACTTGCCATATCGTCCGGAAAAAGTCGGGGCGAGTGGACTCACGTTGGTCATCGGCCGCCACAGCGGCCGTCGTGCTGTCGCTCACCGATTGCATGAACTCGGCTTCGAGTTGTCCGAAGAACAGGTCTTAGTCGTCTTACAAGCCATCAAAGATGTCCCCAAGGATGCGCGGATTACTGACGAATTGCTGACTCAGTTCGCTGGTCGAGTCACAAGTTCGGTGTGACGCGCAGGCCACACAGGCTTCGCGATCGGTCGGCGAAAATATGTTGTCCGATTTTGGCAATGGCTGATATTCTACCGCCGCTGACTCGTCCGGCGTTGATTTTTTTTGAGTACAAGTTTCCAGTACCGACCAAGTCAACAGGACTTTGACGGAGGGCTCGACGATGGCTGCCGATCTCGAAAGCCTCTGCAAAGCAGGCCGGCAATTGTTTCGACAAGGCAAACACGCCGAGGCAATTCAAGCATTCGATCAAGCCTTGCAGGCGCACCCCGACCAGGCCGATGTGCATGATGCAATCGCCGCCGCCTATTTCGTCGTCAAACAATACGACAAGGCGATCGAACACTTCACACGTGTGACGCAACTCAAACCTAGGGACGCCAAGGCCTACATCAATCTTGGAGCCGTCTACAATCGCAAGGAAGAGTTTCAGAAAGCCGCCGACATCCTGAAACGGGCGCTCTTACGCGACGGAAAAGCGGTCGAGGGATACTACAACCTCGGTATCGCCTACCGCGGAATGAAGCAGCCGGCAATGGCGATCAACTCGTACAAAGAGGCGATCAAACTCAATCCGCGCATGCTCGATGCGATGCAGAACTTGGGCAACACGTACTTGGAGATGAACAATCCCAAAGCGGCCATCGAGCAATACAAAAAAGCATTAGAGATCAATCCCGATTTTGAGCGTGCTAAACGGGGATTGGCCCGCGCCGAGGAAGCCATCAAACAGGCCAAGGAGAGCGTCAGCCCCTTTGGACGGCTGGTCGATCAGCACGCGACCAAGCAGGTGAACGTCGATGCGCGACTCAAGACAATGACCCCCGAAGAACGATCTCGAGATCGGCAAGCCATCCGTCGTCTGGCCGTCGAAACCCAAGCCGTTTCGCAGCAGTTACTCGAACACCTGCGCGACCATCTGCAAGACGATTTGACGCAACTGGATCGCGGAGTGCAGTTCAGTTTGCGGGAGATTCACAAATCGATATTCGACGCCAACGAACGGTTTCTTACTTCCTTTGAGAATTTTCAAGACTTGCGAACTCAGTTGCAGCGATTGGCAAAAGAGCTTCGTTCCCATGAGGCCGCTTTGAAAGAAGCCAATTGACGCATCGAGTCCCGTGATGTTGCAACTTCCGTTATTCGCCTTTGGCACGTTGCGTCGAGGCGAATGCAATCATGGCTGTCTCGCTGGAGCCTTCGACCGAGTTCTACCGGCGCGGTTACCCGGTTTCGCTCAAGTCGCGCCCCTGATGATCGCTCGCGAAGCGGCTTCTTTGGTGGACGGAGAGCTTTTCTGCCTCACACCCGCGACCTACGAAACCACGCTGTCGGCCTGTGATCGGCTGGAAGAATTGCCAACCGGCAACTTGATCGGTCACGAATACCGCCGCACCGCCGTCCGTGTGCAGACAGACTCCGGCGAATTCATCGCCTGGGTCTATGCGAGTCCCGACGCCGAATGTGACGCCGACTTGCTGCCGTTGATCACTGCTGAACTGCAACGCATCGAAAACTTGTAGAGGCTGAGCGGTGAAGCTCGTCGACTCTTGAAAAACCTCCGAAGTTGTCGACTGCACAATCCCACAATCCGGACAAAAAATGATTGTCACCGGCGGCATGCCTCAAATTCGTGACCTAGTTTGAAGATGGGTCCCTCCCAAATCGGCGATCGTGGTCAGGCCGAATGATGGCCGCTTTGGACCACCGAGGATTCCATCGCCTCACGGTGACCAGGAATTGTCGCTGTTTTTCGCACGGGCGATGGGGAACAAAACGGCCGCGCTGATTGTCAAAGCAACCGCCATACTTTCTCCAGGAAGAGGGTTCTACATCCCTCCTGGGAGTGGACTCACCTGTCCGCTGTTGCCACTCGTGATCGACGAATTGACTTGAGGCAATCTGGTCCTCAACGGCGTCGGCTCCGACAACTACAAATACAACAGCAAGAGCAACGGGAATGACACAGTGACCAGTGGCACGGACGGCATTAAAGAGGTCAACTTTGTATCCTGGCGGAGACAGCAGCGTTCCGTCCGGCAATCGCGGGACCATCGATAGCGGCCCATCGGGCAACAGCACGGCCGATCTGTCACGACAGATTCGCCATGGCCCCAACGAAGCCGATTTGGTGCATTTCGGTGGCAAAACTCAGATCCCCTCGAGCGGCTTGATGCCGGTCAACGGCGACACAGGTCTGAGCGCCGGCATCAAGGACGATCTCGATGCGATCATCGGACAACCGCGAGCCATCGCTGTCTATCGCTCTGTCGCCGGTCCCGGAAACAACGCCACCTTTCAAATCTGCAAGTTCGTTGGCATTCGGGCTCTGTATGTGAAGCTCACCGGCAGTCCGAGTCAGAAGATGGCCATCATCCAACCCGCGCCCGTGTTTTCTGGCACGATCACCAGCACGCCCGGAGCGATGCAGTCGAATTCGATCATGTCTCCGCTGAAGCGGATCCACTGATCGCAGACGCTATTGTTGTTGTCCGATGCACATCAACTTCTCTCGACGTTGCCCATCAACTTGGTGCGCGACGCGGAAGTAGATGCGGCTGCCGCAGATCGTCGGTGTGGCGAAGACTTCTCCGCCCAGCGAGTTCTCGGCGACAAGTTCGAACGCTTCGGGAGTCGCTTGGAAAACGAACGTCTGCCCCGCTTCGTTCGTGGCGAAGAGGTGCTCGCCGACCAGCGCGGGTGACGCACTGAAGGTTCCGCCGAGTCGGCCCTTCCAGATTTCTTTGCCGGTGTCGCACTTCCAGCACATCGCCACGCCGGCATCCAGCACCGAGTACAAATAGCCGTCGCGCACCAGCATCGACGGGACGTACACGCGCGAGCCGTTTTCCCACGCGATCTTCCCGGAGCCGTCGGCTTTTACGGCCGACAGATGATTCTTCGGGTAGCCGCCGCTGGTGAAAATGAGCTGGCCATCGGTCACGGTTGAGGTCACACACTCGGTCGTCGAGCCTTCGATCTCCCATAGCTTCTTGCCGGTGAGCGGGTCGAAACTGGTCACGAGATCGCAGCCGGTGAAGAATAGCTGCTCGCGACCGGCGACGTTAAGAATGATCGGCGACGTGTAGTTTGGGAACTTCGGCCGCTCCTGTTTCCAAACCACCGAGCCGGTCGCACGATCCAGCGCGGCGATGACTCCCGTCCCTTTGTTGTCGGCCGAGACGATCACCAGCGACCGATAAATCGCCGGCGAAGAACCGAAGCCCTGATGCAAAACGTAGTCGGTGATCTTCGTCTGCCAGAGCTGCTTGCCGTCGCGATTCAACGCGGTCGTGTAGACCGCTCCGTCATGCAGAAAGTTGATGAACAGCCGCTGTCCATCGCAGGCCACAGTGGATGAAGCCAAAGAACTCTTCGAGTTGCCCTTCTTGAGCACTGGCTCAAAGGCACCCTGATGAATCTCAGTTTGCCAAACCTTCTCGCCCGTCTGGCGATGGAGGCAGAGCACCGATTGCACCTCGCGGTCGTGCTCGGCGGTCGCCAGGAAGACTTGATCGCCAACGACCGTGGGCGAACTGTGGCCGCGGCCCGGAATCGAAGTTTGCCAGAGCACGTTCTCGGAGTCGCTCCATTTGAAGGGCGGTTTTTGATCGGCCGACGCGATCCCGTTGCGGTTCGGACCGCGCCACCACGGCCAGTCGGTCGGAGCAAACTCGATCCGCTCACCCGGCGACGGCTTGGATGGCTCCGCCGCGAGAACCAATCCGGCACCAGAAATCGCGAGCACAATCAGACCAAACACCAACAGACGTCGTGACATTGGCGAACCTTTCTCCAATCAGGTGGCTGAAGCGGAGTGGAATGTAGCCCGCACTCAAACGGGCCACAAAGGGCTAGGTCCGATTGCAACGATTGCACGGATCGGGCGAGATCCCTCAGGCGGGAAACTGGCCGGTTCTCAATTCCACCGCCGGAAAAGTTCTGCCCCCTATTTTTCCGCAGAGCAACCACCGTTGCGTTCGGAGAACACTCCCCGTGTGCCTGAAGGGCATTGGCTCATGATCCGTTCCTGGAATCGTCTCGCAGTTGGCATTTCTGCTGATACTGGGAGTCTGTGCGGTGATGATTCTGCGGCCAGCCGAGTTGTTTCCTGCACTGGATATCGTCCCGATCTACGAGTCGCTGATCGTGGGGGCTTTGGTCTGCGGGCACGCTGGCCTGAAACGACATTTCCAGTGGCGGAATCTGACTCAGCAACCAGCGATGCTGTATGTGGTCGGAGTTTTGATCGCGATCGCGCTGTCACACCTGCGACGTTTCTATCTGCACGGCGTGAAGGAAGGCTCGATCGACTTCCTCAAGGTGCTGTTGTTGTTCGGCTTGGTCGTTTCGCAGACCGACACGGTGTTCCGGCTGAAGACGCTGCTGGCCGTCATCGCCGTCACGGCGACGATCACCGTGACGATGTGCGTACTCGATTTCTACAGCTTCGCGGATTTCGAGTTCATCACGCACATCTCCGACGTGGACGGATTGACGGACGTGAATGAACTCCGTCGCGTGTCGCGAATGCGAGGCACTGGTATCTTTCAAGCCCCGAATGATCTCTCGCTGCTGATCGTATTTGCGGGAGCCATCTGGGCGCCGATCCTGTGGGATCGGTCGCTTGGTCCGCTGCGTTTCGTGTCGCTGGGACCGTTGGTATTACTGGTCACGGGTTTGTTCTACACGAAGTCGCGCGGCGGCCTTTTGGCGGCAGCGGGCGCGTTCCTGCCCATCTTGCTTTGCCAATACGGATGCAAAATGGCAATCGTTGTCGGCTTGATGTGCTTGAGCGCGTGCGAGCCGCACCGTAGAACGGACGCCTACGTCCGTTCGATCCGACGTTACCCGTGAAGCGTTCGCCCTCACTGACGCTTCGGGTTACTATTTCTCGCCATGAGCACCACCCAGAATAAACAGCTTCGGGCCGGCATGGTCGGCATGGGAATGATCTTCGACGAGACGTATCGCCCGTTCTTCGAGCGAGCACACGTCACCGGCGTCTACGACCGAAAGTTCGGCGATGTTGATGTCCCGCTGACGTCGGTCGCATCGAGAACCGGCAGTCGTGCCGAGAAATATCGAGCCGAAGCCGGCAACTCGATCGGCCCTTTTCAAAACTTTGCGGGCAACGATTGCGTGCCGAAACTGCTGGCGGCCGGAGTCGATTTTGCCTGCGTCGCGACCCCCGACAATCGGCACTTCGAGGGGGCCAAGCAAATCCTCGAAGCCGGGGTGCATCTGCTAATCGAGAAGCCGTCGGTACTGACGCTGCAAGAACTCGACGAACTGGTCGCGATCGCCAAAAAGAAAAACGTGCTGGCGAAAGTCGTCTATCACAAATTGCTCGACCCGGATCACAAGCGGCTGCGGACGCTGGTTGCCGACAACGTGCTGCAACACGTCAACAACGGCTACTGCTCGCTGTTGGAACCGAAGTCAATTTCCGGCGGACAGTTCGCCGAATGGATCAAGGGCCGCAACCCCGGCACCTACGTCGCGGTGCATTACGTCAAACTGATCGATTTCAGTTTCGGAGGCCGATTGAGAACCATCACCGCGACCGGCCAGCGAGGCATCGTCGGACCGAAGGACGGCCCGACGTGGGACAGCAATCAGATGCGGATGGTCTACGAATACGCCGACGGTCGCGAGGCGGCGTTCGACATTCACACCTCTTGGGTCACTCCCGATAACTTCCCCGGCTACGTCGAACAAGAAGTCCAATTCCGCTTCGACAACGGCGTCTGGAACGGCCACTCTCGTAAGCGAGGTATCGAGCTAACCGTCGAGGGCAAGACGCCGATCGAGCTGAAGACCACGATCAACACGCACTACAACGGCAAGTGCTTGGAACCGTGGGGCGAGCGTGCTCAACGCGGCTACGGCATCGAAGTCATCGAACGTTTCGTGCGTGAGTTGGCCTACGTCGAACACGCCGGCGATGCGTCCGGCCGAGCCGCTCGATTGGCCGAAGTCCAAAAACTCTCGTACAACGACCTCGCCTCCGACCGCCAAACCGTCGCAGCCGTGCAAGCTCTTGAATGGATCCTCGCTCACGCAGCAAACGGCGAACCGGACTGCGTTGTCCGAGTCAACGGTTCGCACGGCGGCCTCGTGCTGTATCGTCCAGGCAGCGACGAACCCGAAGTTCTGTACGCTCCGCGTGTGTGATGATATGGACGATTCTGTTGCGAACGTAGAACTTGTCGAACTCACTGCCGAAGGCGTGCGTCTGCCGGTTCGTATTGAAATTGGCCAACCACGCCCGGATGGGCGAGGCGCATGGGACTGTCCCGTCCTTGTAGACGGCATTGATGGTAAGCTGCGACACGCCTACGGAGAGTATTCGCTACAGGCACTTCGTCTGGGGCTTCGGCTCGTTCACACGCTTTTGGAGTGCGGCCTGAAGCAAGGCAGTCGTCTCATTGATCCGGTTGAAGGAACAGATTTTCCATTGGATGCATACTTTGGCGTTTCATCAGTCGAAATCACGAGGCCGTCGCTCCAGTCTTGAATAGTTGCATGGAAGGATTCGACGTTGTCCGCTTCTGATCTGCTGCTCGCGATTGAATCTTCGTGTGACGAAACCGCGGCGGCGGTCATTCGGCGAGACTTGTCCGTCTTGTCGAACGTCGTCGCCAGCCAGAATGAATTGCATGAGCGGTTCGGCGGCGTCGTTCCGGAGATCGCTTCGCGAGCACACGTTCGCTGCATCCTGCCGGTCATCGACGAGGCGTTGCGAAAGGCGAACGTGAAGTTCGGCGAGCTTTCGGCCATTGCGGTTGTCACTCAGCCAGGATTGGTTGGCTCACTGCTGGTGGGACTGACGGCCGCGAAGACGCTGGCACTCGCGACGGGCTTGCCGCTGGTGGCTGTCAATCACATCGAAGCGCACCTCTACGCTTGCCGGATGCAAGCCGGGCGAGACATCTTTCCGGCGATCGGTTTGGTCGTCAGCGGCGGACACTCCAACTTGTACGACTGCCACGGTCCGACCGATTTCGAGTGGCTCGGCGCGACGATCGACGACGCGGCGGGCGAAGCGTTCGACAAGGTCGCGCAGATTCTCAGACTCTCCTACCCTGGCGGCCCCGCGATTGAGCAAGCTGCGCTCAACGGCGATCCAAAGGCGTTCAACTTCCCGCGAGTGTTTCTCAAAGAGGAGCGGCTCGAATTCAGTTTCAGCGGACTGAAGACAGCCGTGCTCTACAAGGCCACCGGCATCCCCGGCTCGCGCGAGCCGGTCCCTGAGCTGACTCCACAACGAGTCGCCGATCTCGCCGCAAGCTTTCAAGCCGCCGCTCTCGAAGTTCTCGTCGGCAAATGCCGGCAAGCTCTGCAGAAACGGGATCGCACTCGGCTGCTGGTCGGCGGCGGAGTGGCGGCCAACAGCGTATTTCGGCTACGGCTTGAAGAGATGTGTCGCCGCCAGCGAGTTGAACTTTTCATCGCTCCGCGCGAAATGTGTACCGACAACGCCGCGATGGGAGCCATCGCCTGGGAATTGCTCACTCAAGGGCAGATCGCCCCGCTGGACCTTGACGTCACACCCGGCTTGGTCCGAAAACCAAAGTCGACCCCGACACCCGCTTCATCGAGGCAGCCGTCGAACAATCCATGAAAACCACCTTCGGAAAAAATGCTCGTGACGATGTGCCGCTATCGGACCCGACGGCTCTGGCCAAATTCGGCAAGCTGGAAGTTGTCGCGAAGTTGGTCGTCGAAGGCTATTTGATCGGGCAGCACAAGAGTCCGTTCAAAGGGGCCAGCATCGAGTTCGTCGAGCATCGGCAATACTACCCCGGTGACGAAATCCGGCACATCGACTGGCGAGCGTTCGGAAAAACGGGCAAGTACTACATTAAGGAATACGAGGACGAAACCAACCTGCGGGCGTACCTGCTGGTCGATGCGTCGGGCAGCATGAACTACGCTGGGAAGACGCTGAGCAAATGGCATTACGCTCGGCAGGTGGCGGCGGCGATGGGTTATCTTTTGCTGTCGCAGCGCGACTCTGTCGGGCTGATGACCTTCGACACAGCCGTGCGTGACATTGCTGAGCCGTCCACGGCAGCTCATAGTTTTGAACGGATCACGGCTCTGCTCAGTGAACGAGAACCCGGTGGCGAGACGAGTCTCGGCGATGTGCTGGCTGGGATCGTTCCGACGCTCAAACGGCGCAGCCTGGTGTTTGTCGTCAGCGATTTGTTTGATAAGGTCGACAAGGTCCTGGCGGCGATGAAGGAGTTGCGGCACTCGCGACACGAAGTCGTGTTGCTGCACGTCGTCGCTCCGGAAGAAGAAGAGTTTCCGTTCGCTCGGCCGACGAAGTTCCGTAACCTCGAAATGCTGACGAATCGAGTGCTGGTGGACCCGCATCGGTTGCGCAAGCACTACCTTGAAAACTATCGCTGCTTCTGCAAAGAGTTGGCGGCGGGTTGCGGAGCGCTCGGCTGCGACTACTTCAAGCTGCGGACGACCGATCCGTACGATCGCGCGTTGGGCGAGTACCTCGACACACGATCTCGCGGACGACGCGGAGGGCGGTGAGCGGGGAGGATTTTCGATTGATGATTTGAACCGCAATCCAAATCCCCAATCGAAAATCGCAAATGTAAAACATCTCATAAAGGAATGAAGAATGACTGGCTACACGGTTCACTCCGGCACCACGGTCAAGTTTTCGGAAAGCTGGGACCGCATCTTCCAAGAGGGTGCCGCGAAATCCACCACGGCCAAAAAGTCGCCAAAGAAGAAACCTGCGAGCGGGGCCGCGAAGGCAAAAGCTCGCGGGAAGCGTGCCGGGAAGAAGAAACGTTGAACGAAGGTGACTTAGGACTTCGCTTGGCTAGATGGCTTCTTGCGACCGGTCAATTTGGAGACCGGAACGTGGGCCTTGCGAATGGCCAGAAGTAGGTCCAGCCAAGTCACGACCTCGAGCCCCGATGTGCAGATGCCGAGAATCAGGAACTCAGGACGGTAGTGGTAGCCCCAAAACAGCAGGCCCGCACTGAGCACGAACGAGAGCGTCGCGAGAGCCAGCTTGGCTTTGATCGACTGCCTGATCTGAGCCGCTTGGTACAATCAGGCAAATCCTGTCGGCGGAGCGACGGCCGACCTTGTTGACCGGTCGATTTCGACTCACCCATAATCGGTCGTCGGGGTATGCAGAGTCTTGGCTGAAGTTGGAGACGAACGCCATGTCGGGGTGGCTCTCGCGAGCGAAAGGAGCTTTGAGCGGTCGTGAGGCCGAAGTTGCTCTCGAACCGATCAAGTTCGCTTGCCTATGCGGCTACAAAGTCGAAGCTACACGCCACTCCGAGTTTCAGCGAGTCCTCTGCACAGACTGTGGCGAACGATTTTTTTTGTTGCCACTGGACGTTTACCCACGGCCGGTGATGAAGGTCCGTAAGGTCCAATCGCCAAAGTCGGCGGAGACCACAAAGACGAAATCCTCCAGCAAGTTGTCAACGCCGACGGAAGTCGCTCCCGCGGGACCGAGGATCGACCTTCAGGCTGAACTGACAACCGTCCCCACAAAGGTTCGCACGCCGTTTACGCCTCTGCGGCTGATCATGTTGAGCCTGCTGACGGTCATCGGCCTGACCGGCTGGTGGCAATGGAATCGCGCGGCTCGATCATCGGCGGAGGTCGATTTCAAAACGGGCATCCAATCCGGAATGGCCGACTTGCAGAAACCTAATTATGTCGAGGCCGCACAACACTTCGGCCGTGCCGCCGCCGCCGCCGATCTGCTGCATCGCACGGATGCGCCCGCCGAGCAAGCTCGGCAGATGCACCGGCAACTCACCGCGATCAATTCATTGCTGACTCGCTCGCTCATCGAAATGATTGAAGCCGCGCGAGCGACTCGGTTGCGAGAAAATGTGCTCGCCGCCGAGTCGGAATTCGCGAATCTCCATGCCGGACGATGGCTCGTCATGCAAAGCGAGATCGCACCGCCGGCAGGTTCCGCGAACGTACAGTGGGAGCAGCGAATCCAGATCTTCGACGAACCGTTGGTCCTAACCGCCAGCCTGCCGATTTTCTCGAAGATCCAAGCGACCTCCCCTGCTCCGGCAGCAACACCCGACGCTGCCCCCGCCGATCCTCTTCCGCCCGGCACGTCCGCGCTGAATGATCTTGGACAACGCGAAGTCGTGTTTGCCGCGCAGGTTGAATCGCTCAAATGGAACTCCGAGCAATCGGCCTGGGTACTGACACTCAAGTCCTCATCAGGTTTCCTGTGGACCGATTACGGCCTGCTGCTCGCGGCGGGACTGCCGCCGGATGAACTGCACACGGAAGCTCGCCTGCGCGCGATGCTGACCGAACAAGGCGGCTGGATTGGAGCCATCAAATGACGAGACACCAATCGCAACTTTCAGTTTTCAATGGCCTCCTTTCTTTATTCCTCCTGCTGCTCGCACCCGCCACGCTGTGTGCCGCCGGCGGGCAGTCGTTGCAGAGTTTCCTGGACCTCAAACCGCAGTGGCCGGACCTCGTTGGCTCGTCGTTTCGCATCGAGGGGCACTACGCGATTCTCGTTCGCGACTCGTTGCGGATGAAGAATTGCGATCTGCCGTTCAAGGCGTCGCAGCCAATCAAACTGGTGAGTAGCTCCAAAGTCATCGAAGTCTCTGGCCGACTAGCGAAAGACATGACCAGCGGCAAATTATATTTCGAGGTCGAGCAAGTCCGTCAATTGCCGACCGACCTGCAAACGCTGGCGGAGCGCGAGCGCGCGATCACACGCGGCACATCGAAGCAGTGGTATGAGTTGGCCGAGTGGGCTGGACCTCGCGGCAAGTTCTACAACGACGAGGAACTCCTTGAACGAGCGAAACTTGTCAACCGCAAAGGATTGAACCTCGAACGGCAAGAATTGAAAGAACTCACCCCCGCAACTTTGCGGACTTTGACCTCCCGCATCTCCGAATTGGGTCTGGAAGATTCGCTGCGGCTCGACTGGCTGCACGAGTCGTACTGGTTGGAGTGGGAAGCGTTGCAAAAGTCCGCCCCCAAGGTCGATCTCACGGTCGAGGACTTCGACCTCAAGAAGGATCCGGTGTTTCAGTTTCTCAATCGGCTCGACAAAGATTTGCCCGGCGCAAAGACCCGTGTGGCGGAAGTCTTGCCGCTGCTGGCCAACGAGTACCGCCGAAACTCCGTGCTAACGTACCACAATGCTTCGGACGCCAAACGTCGCACGCTCGAGCGTTTGTTTCACTCGGATATCGCGACCGCGGCGATTGCTCGTGTCACGAAGCCGGACGACAGCAACGGCAGCGAGATCGCCAATCGCATTGACGAGCTGATCCCCGAACAACACGAACTCGCCGAGAAACACCGCGATGCGGAACTCACCTTTTTGGCGAAGACTTCAGCGACGCTGACACGCAACCAACTTGGCGACCTTGTTCAGCGTTGCCGTGACCGCAAACAACCAAATCTCGCCAAGGAGGCGATCACGCGTTGGCTGGCCCGGCGAGAACAGTCACTCCGGAAAGATGGCGTGACCGGTTTGATTCAGCTCTCTGACGAACGCCTCGCGCTGTTGCAAGATCAGCCCGGTGCGGGAGCCCTGCTACTCGAGGCGTTGCAACTTGCGCCGAAAAACGAAGACATTCTCGAACGGCTGAAAAAGCTTGGCTACCATGAGGTCAACGGTCAGTGGGTTGCGCCACAATTGAATCCGGCGGCACCGAACACCCCGGTGCCGGCCGTGATCGAGACGGAACTCGAACGATTCATCCGTCTCGGAGTCCCAAAGATTGGCATGACGCCCGCTCAACTGCTGAAGTGCCTGGGTTCACCACAGTCGCTGACGCGAGTTGCAACGTCCGGTCGAGTCACAGAAACCTGGACTTACCGCGACGGCACAACCGTCCGCTACAGTGTCACCGTGGAGCGTCTGCCCAGCCGCGGCACTGCCGAGGTTAAGGCCGTGCAGTGAGATTTTGGAGCGCGGCGACCTGACGCCATTTTGAAATTCACTCATTGGGAAAGCCAATCGATGTCCCCACTGACCGCAACAGTCCTGTTCACGCTTCTGGCGGCTGATCCAGCCGACCTCATTGTCCATCACGCAAAAGTAGTGACGGTCGATTCACAATTTCGCATCGTCGAGGCGATTGCCGTTCGCGGTGAGCGGATCGTCGCAGTTGGCAAATACGAAGACATCCTCAAACACGCCGGCTCGAAGACGAATGTGATCGACCTCGAGGGACGCACAGTACTGCCGGGGCTGATGGATTCGCACACGCATCCGACTGGAGCGGCGATGTACGAGTTCGATCATCCCATCCCCGAAATGGAGACGATCGCCGACGTCCTGAAATACATCGAACAGCGAGCAAAAGTCGCCGACGAGGGGGACTGGATCACGATCTCGCAGGTCTTCATCACGCGACTGCGAGACCAGCGGTTTCCGAATCGGAACGAGCTTGATCAGGTCGCTCCGAAGAATCCGGTACTGTTCGCCACCGGCCCCGACGGAGCGGTGAATTCGCTGGCCTTGAAGCTCAGCGGCATCGACAAGGATTTCAAAATCACCGACGGCCAGCCTGGATACCTCGAACGCGATCCAAAGACCGGCGAGCTATCCGGCATCCTGCGAAGCTGCACGCGGCTGGTGAAGACGAAGTCCACATCGAACTCGGCGACTGCGGCCGAGCAACTCGACCGGCTCAAGCAGATGCTCGCGGCCTACAACGCCGTCGGACTGACCAGCATCTCAGACCGCAATTGCGGCGACGGAGCGGTCGAGCAATTCGAGAAACTGTTGAAGGAGGACGCTCTGACCTGCCGGATTTTCTGCTCATATGCCATCAACGCTCAGGACTCGCTCGAAAAGATCGAGCAGCGATTGAAGAAAGCGGCCGAGCACTCGCGGCACGCGAAAAACGATTGGCTCTGGCTGCGCGGCGTGAAGTGCTTTCTTGACGGCGGCATGTTGACCGGCAGCGCGTTCATGCGCGAACCGTGGGGCGTCAGCACGATCTACGGCATCACCGACGCCGAGTATCGCGGCCTGCAATACATCCCGGCCGACAAGCTCAAGGCGATCGCTCGGCTGTCATTCGACAACGGATTTCAATTCACGGCACACTCGGTCGGAGACGGTGCGGTCCATGCGTTGATCGAAGCCTACGAGTCGATCAACCGCGACCTGCCGCTGCGCGATCATCGGCCCTGCATCACGCACTGCAATTTTATGAGCCGCGAGGCGATTGACCGGATGAAGGCCGTCGGCATCGTTGCCGACTTGCAACCGGCCTGGCTGCGGCTCGACGGAGCCACGTTGCTCAAGCAATTCGGTCAGCGGCGTACCGAATACTTTCAGCCCTACAAATCACTCGCCGACAGCGGCGTGATTGTCGGAGGCGGATCGGACCACATGCAGAAGTTCGGCAGCCTGCGGTCCATCAACCCGTACAACCCGTTCCTCGGCATGTGGGTCGCGCTGACTCGCCAACCGCGCTGGGCCGAACAGCCGCTGCACCCCGAACAACGCATCTCTCGCGAGCAAGCCTTGCGGCTCTACACGACCAATAACGCCTTCCTGATGTTCGCCGAGAATGACAAAGGCTCTCTGGAGACCGGCAAGCTCGCCGACTTCATTGTGCTCGATCGCGACTATCTGACCTGTTCGGTCGCCGACGTCGCTGGCATCGAGGTGCAGCAAACATTCGTCGGCGGACGAGCGGTTTACGATTCGAAGGCGAAGTGATCGTACCCTTTCCATTTCTAGACCGGTCGTGACCAGTGATCGCGGTACTCGCGAGTCAGCAGTTTGGCGGCTTCGCTGTCGCCGGTGATCTGCTCTTTGGCCGGATCGAAGTGGATGACTCGACCAGCGCGCGTGGCGATGTTGCCGAGGTGACACAGCGCCGTCGAAAGATGATTGATCTCGATGTCGGCATTCGGTCGCGCTCCGGTGCGGATGCACTCCAGGAAGTTGGCATGGTGCGCGGCGAGGTCGGGCGCGTTGCCGCTGGACTCTTCGATGAGCTTGTTCTTCGGGCCGTAGATCGCGTACCGACCCGCCTTGCCGAAGATCATCATCCCCTCGGTGCCGTAGTAGGCGTTGCCGTTCTCGAGACCCTCTTGGACGTACGGCGACCAGATGCGTTGCTCAAAGATCAGTTGCTTCGGCTTGCCGGCCTTCGTCGCGGCGGCGTATTCGTAGGCGATGTACTGCGTGTCGGCGTGCTGCATGTCGTCATCGAAGAAGCTCTTGCCGCCGAGCGCGGCGATGCGGTTCGGATGCGTTTTCATTCCCAAGCCCCACAGGGCCACGTCGATGTCATGCACTCCATCGTTGCCGATGTCGCCGCAGCCAAAGTCGTACCACCACCGCCAAATTCCGTGTAGGAAATTCGACTGATATGGCCGATACGTCACCGGCCCCAGCCACAAGTCGTAGTCGAGATTCTTCGGCGGCTCGGATGGCTGTTGTTTGCCGATCGTGCCGCGACGCTGACTATTCCACGCCTTCGCGACCAGGATTTCACCGATGACGCCGCTCTTAAGCTTCTCCATCCCCTTGATCGCGTGAGCCGTGCTGCGCGTCTGCGTGCCGACCTGCATGACGACTTTGTTCTTGCGAGCCGCCTCGATCATCAGCCGCCCTTCGCGCAGGTTATGCGAGCAAGGCTTCTCGACATAAACGTGCTTGCCCGCGTTCGCCGCCAGGATCGCGGCCGGAGCGTGCCAGTGATCCGGCGTCGCAATCCAGACCGCGTTGACCTCTTTGTCGTCGAACACCTGTCGCATGTCTTTGGCGATCTTCGGAGCCTGCCCCGATCCATTCGTGATCGTTTCCGCTGCGCGAGCGGCTCGCTGCTCATCGACATCGCAAACGTAAGCCACTCGCACGGCCGAGTTCGTCGCGAGTTGATTCGTGTGAGCCATACCCATCCCGCCGGGGCCGATGACCGCAACGATGAGACGTTCACTTTTAACTTTTTCGTCAGCATTCGTTTCCGAGGCAAACAGCCACGCGGACGAAGCAGTTGCGGCCGCAAGGGTTGAGGACTGTCCGAGGAATTCGCGGCGCGTGTTGGACATGGGAGGCTCCTGGTTTGTAGTACCGCCTTCAGGCGGAATCTCGAACATTCCGCCTGAAGGCGGGACTACGAATTGGTCACGCCAGTAACGCATCGACGACGTCGCCGGTTGGTACGAGGCGGAACGGACGGTTGGTGGCGTCGTGAATCTCACGATCGTGACGCAGGCCGAGGCAGTGATACATCGTGGAGACGATATCGCCGGGGATCAGTGGGTCGGAGGCAGGGAAGGCTCCGGTCTTGTCGCTGGTGCCGTAGATCAAACCTTGTTTGAAGCCGCCGCCGAGCAGCATCAGGCTGTAGCAGTAGTTCCAGTGGTCTCGGCCGGCGTCGTTGGCGTTAATCTTCGGAGTTCGTCCGAAGTCGCCGAACACCGCGACGATCGTGCGGTCGAGCAACCCGCGATCGGCGAGGTCGGTCAGCAAGCTCGAACAGGCGGCATCGAGTTGAGGCAGCAGCGTCCCTTTCAGCTTCTTGAAGTTGCCACCGTGCGTGTCCCACGTCGCGTTCGCATCGGGAGCCCACGACAGCGTGACGAGTCGCGTGCCCGCTTCGATCAAGCGCCGGGCGAGCAGCGTGCTCTGGCCGTAGATGTTCCGGCCGTAGGTATCGCGCACAGCGTCCGGTTCTTCGGAAACTCGAAACGCTCGCTGCGTGTTTTCCGACGTGAGTAACTGCAACGCTCGCTGCTGGAAGCCGGTCATCGAGTCGGCCGCGTTTACGCCGGCTTGTTCACGCAGTTGGGAATCGACGACCTCGAACAATCGACGACGCAGTGCGAGTCGTTCGGTCGAGACATCGGCCAGCAGCGTCAGTTCCGGGATCGCGAACTCCGGCGAGTTCGGATCGCGGAGCACGAACAGCGGATCTCGCGAACGGCCGAGGATGCCTGCGAAGAATCCCGGCTGAGGCGGACCGCCGGCACCTTCGGCGGTGATGTACGGCAGATGGACTTGCGGCACGATCGGACGATCCGGCGGCCGGACCATCGAGAGCACGCAACCCGGCGACGGATAATCAGTCGGCTTCGTGCCGCCGCCGATCTCGCCTCGGTCGTGGCCGGTCATCGCGGCGTACACGGCGGCGGCGTGAGCGTTGTTGACTCCGTGGTGCATCGAACGCACGACCGTCGCGCGGTGCATGTGCCGAGACAGCTTCGGCATTTGATCGCTGACGAAGTAGCCAGGCAGCGATGTCGGGATCGGCTGGAACTCGCCGCGAATGCCGTCGGCCGCATCGGGCTTCATGTCCCACATGTCGAGATGGCTCGGCCCGCCGTTCAAGAACAGGATCACGCAGTGATCGGCCTTCGGCACGAACGACGATTTCGGCGCGGATTGCTCGCGAGCCGACAGCAAGTTCGGCAACGACAGGCCCATCAGCCCTAGGCCGCCGACTTGCAACAGATGGCGGCGAGACAACTCGCGGATTCGTTGCGACTCAGTGAGATTCAGCATCGTTCACACTTCCATCATGCGACTCTTTGGCCGATTGCCATGAGCCGAAAGCCGGTCGCCATGATACCGTTTTGTTGAAAACGGTATCACGGCTGTCAGCCGGCACGAATCAGGTGGGGAATGTCATCACGACCAGCGGCGACGAATTGCCGCGATACTGGCCATCCTTGTCCACGACTTTGCCATTGCCGTTGCTGCCGGCGTTCGTCGTCAGCAGCGCGAGCCACTTGCCGGACGGATGCTGCCGTACCGCGTGGCAGTTCGAGAGCTTCGTTTCGGAGAGCGGCTGTTCGTCTTCGACTCGCCAGCAGACTAACTTTCCTTGGCCGGGATTGCCACTGGTTGTGATGAGCCAGCAGCCGTCCGAATGCCATTCCAGATCGGTGACGTAGACATCGCCGCCAGCACCGAGTTCGGCCTTCTTCTTCAACTCACCGGACGTGACCTCGAACACCAGCACGGTCGGTTTGCCTTGGACATTGCCGCCGTTCTCCGGCTGAGTTCCACCCACCAGCAACTGCAAACCGTCCGCGCTGACGGCCAGAGCGTGGACGCCACCGACATCTTGCAGGCGGTTCAGCTTGAAGAGCAACCCGGCGTCGAACTCTCGGACTTTCGTCGAGCCAGCCAGTTCCCACTGCGACACTTTCGCTTCCAGCGACCCGACAAAGATCGACTTGCTGTCCGACGCAAAACGCATCACGGACAGATCGCCACCGACTTTGATCTCAGACTGTTTCTTTCCGTCCGCCGACCAGAACACGACTCGCCCGTCACGTCCACACGTCGCAATCTTCTGGCCATCGGTGGACACGATCACGCAGCGAATCCAACCGTCGTGAGCGTTCTCAACTTTCCAAACCGGGTCAGCCTTGTCATCGCAGTACGACCAGCAGGCGAGGTTGCCGAACGAGTCCGCCGCGACCGCGAGTTTTCCATCGGGCAAGCACACGCAGGTGCTGACCCAAGACGTCAACCCGGTCAGCGCCGGCTTCTCGGCGAGTTCCGGGGTAGGCTTGTCAAGCAGCACATTCCAGCGACCGACGGTTCCTTCCATGCTGCCCGCCAGCAGAAAAACGCCAGTCGGACTGAAGCAGGCCGAGACAAATTGCTGCGGCAGGTCGAGCGGTTTCTGGGCGGCCTTCGGAGTGAACTTGGCCTTGTGCTCGGGCGTCATGCCAGCACCTCCTTCACGGCGTGCATGTCCTCGTGAGCGATCGGCAGCGGTTGTCCGTGGTTGTCGAACTGCGTCTTGCCGGTGTCGATGTCCAGCGCCGAGAACCAAGTGTGAAACATGTGGCCGATGTCGTAGGCGTCTCCCTCGACGGCGGTCCCCTTCGCGTTCGTCTTGCCCACGGTGAGTCCTCGCTTCACGCCACGTCCCGACATCGCCAGCGACCACGCCTCCGGGAAGTGATCCCGGCCGACGTGGCCGTTGATGCGCGGCGTGCGTCCGAACTCGGACATCGTGATGACCAGCACGTTGTCGAGCATCCCGCGCTCTTGCAGGTCTTCGACGATCGACGCGAACGCCTGATCGTAGCGCGGCATCAGCGACGCATGTCCGTTGAAGTTGTCGCCGTGAGTGTCCCAGCCGTAGCTGGTCACTTTGACGAACGTGATTCCGACCTCCAGCATCCGCCGAGCCAGCAGCATATGCCGGCCGAATTCGTGATCGCCGTAGCGTTCGCGGTCGCGCGGATCAACCTTCGACAAGTCGAACAGAGACTGCTGTCGCATCAACTCGCGAGCCGACTCGAAAACGTAGCCGTTCGCCTCAGTCGAGCCGGGACGACGTCGCAGCCGGTAGCGTTCATCCGCTTTGACTCGCAACGACTGCCGCAACTCTTCGTCCGCCTCGCTGACCGATTCGGGGCGAGCCATGTTCTCCGGCGGCTTGCCGTCACCGAACGCGACCGCCCCAAACTGCGGGCCGAGGAACCCGGCGTCCTGGTAGATGAATCCGCTGCTCCCCGGTTTGACCGAGACGTAAGCCGGCAGCCCCGTTCCTTGATTGCCGATCAGCTTCGCGACCGACGAACCGAAGAAAGGATACGTCACGCCTCGGTTCTTTGGATCGCCACGCTGGATGCGCGGCACACCGGCCGAGTGCGAATTGTCCTGAGTACACATCCCGCGCACGACGCACAGATGCTGCATGATCTTCGCGGTGCGCGGCATCAGCTCGCAAACTTCGATCCCCGGCACGGTGGTTTGAATCGGTCGAAACGGCCCGCCGAATTGTGAGTTCGGTTTGGGATCCCAGCTTTCGTACTGGCTCATGCCGCCGTCGATCCAGACAAAGAGCACCTGCTTCTTCTGTTTGGCCAACTCTTCGCCAAAGGCTGCGTCGAACGGCAGTCCGCTCGCGGCGGCGGCTCCAGCGGCGGACATCCCGCCCAGCCAAGCTCGGCGAGACAGTCGATGCTCCCAAAGTTTGCAGAGGTGTTGCATGTCGAGACGACCTCCTGATTTCGGGATTGGCACAAGGCGAGGCAGTCTAAAGTTTGCCGAAGTCGACCACCACTCTCATTTTTCGGTCGGACCGCGGCAGACCGGTGAGTGACCGACCGATTGTGAGGATTCTAGTTCTGATCGGGCCAATTCTTTGGCGACGTGGGAATTGCGGAATAGACATCGTCGCCGCGAATTGAGTCAGTTGATGAGCGTGTCCAGGGTGGCGGGATTCGATTCATGAGCACTACGCATGTCCGACGCTCGTACGATTCGGGTCTTCATTGCCTCGCCGGGGGATTTGCCGTTGGAAGCGGGCGGCGTTCCAGCAGGTGCTGAAGGAACCCAATGCCGGCTTCGGCGCGGCGCTGCTCATCCACGTCGAGCCGCTCGGCTGCAAGGACACCTGGGCCTCGACGGAGCGGCGGTCGCAAGAGGCGATCAACCGGGAGATTAACCGCTGTAATGTGTTCATTCTGCCGATGCATCGCCGGTGGGGGCAGGCGACTCCGGATGCTCAACCGCACTCGTCGTACACGCAAGAAGAGTTTCACCGCGCGGGGGAATAAAGATTGACGCGGATGCGATCCGTCACCGCTTGCTAATCGGTTGAGAGATCGGAAATGATGGTAGTGGGCCAGTTTACTGACCCGCGTAGAAATTGCTAAATTCGCGGATTGGGAAAGGTATTACCAAGCGAGGCATGGATAAGTACAAGGCCAAGGATTGGCGTGAGGTTCGTCGTCGACGGGCCTGGGAACTGAAGCAGCAGGGCTGGACGCAGCGAGATATT
>CAMDRI010000004.1 GCA_945906725.1 Candidatus Kuenenia stuttgartensis
GCCTTGCCGAGCGACCAGCAATGCCGCAACAGGATGGCTGTGTTCGTCGGGAATGTCTCGCGGAGCGATTCGAACTGCCGCAGCACGACCGGCGCGGGAGGCAGGCGATTCAAGGTGTTCGCGAACTCGACTGCGGCCGCCTCGGTGCGCTCCTGCTGCTTGTACAACGCGGTGGCCGCCGAGATCGTTTCGTTCGGCTTCTTGGTCATGATCAAGACCTTCACGCGGTCCCGCAGGAACTCGGAGTTGTCCGGATCTTCGCGCAGCAGCGCGTCAACCAGCTTGACCGCATCGTCCGCTTGCTCGAACCAGACCGCCATGCCGAGCAGTTCGCGATGATGTTCGGGGATCTCGCCGGACAGTGACAACGCGGTCTTCAAGGCGGCCAGTGCCTTGTCCAACTGCACGCGAGCCGCTCGCAGCTTACTTTCCGAACGCTGTTTCACATGCTTGGCCTGGAACGCGAAGATCGCATACAGCGAGACTGCCGCGGACGAAGGGTTCTGGTCGTACAGTTCCAATAGTGGAGTGATCGCCGCTTCGTCACCCTCGAACAACTTCAGCCGCAGCGAATAGCCTTTGTACTTGGGATTGTTCGGTGCGGCATCGAGCGCCAGTTTGATCTCGGCTTTCGCGGCGTCGAGCCGTTCGAGTTGCTCCAGCGCGCAGGCTCGCAAAAAATGTCCCACCGGCGTGGACTCCCCCGCGCCCTCCGACAGCTTGTCGAGCGCCTCTTGCGGCCGAGCGAACTGCAACGCCTTTCGCGCCGCGAGTGCGGCTGGTGAGAGACGCTCGCCACCGCAGCCGGGGATCGCGGTGAGTAGCAGTAGTCCCATCAGGATCATGGACTTCATGGTGTTTCGCCGATCGTTGTTGGCCGCTGCCTGGCTGATCTTAGGCAGCGAGTCGGAATTGGAAAATCGGTAGCCACGCTCGCCAGAGCGTGGGTGTTTTGAAACGCCGGCCCACGCTCTGGCGAGCGTGGCTACGTGCCGGATACTTGTTTCCTGCCAACGGTCTCAGTGCGTCAGCCGAAAATGGAATTGGTTGTCACCGGCGTGAACTTCGCGCACGAGCTTCGTGGCCTTGAGTGTTCCGATCACACCTTCCGGAGAGTTGCCGGACTTTGCGGCAGCTCTGTTCGACGGACTGAGCCGTTGCACGCGGATGGCCACTCGGTTCCGGCCGATTTTGGCACCGGGACGGGATTCGTCCAACATCAATCGGAAACGTCCCGATTCGTCGCTCGTCGCCGTGGAAGCTCGTCCGGTCGAAGTTCCCGCCGTGTTCAGCGGCTCGAACAGAATCTCCGCCACGGCCGGTTGACCGCAAAAGGTGATGTCACCGCTGACCTCGGCCAGCGTACCGTCCTTCTGGCCGCAGCCAGACAGCATGCAGAACAGCAGGCAGAGCAGCAGGCAGAGCAGCCATTGGGCAGGCTTTTCGCGCAACTCAACCGAGTCACTGGGTAGCGCTGCGAAGCCGCAACACAGCGCAGAGTGACGAGTGCAGAGTGCAAAGTGCAAAGTGCAAAGTCGCAACGACCGCAGATGAGTTTGATCGATACTTTTCACTTTGCACTCTTCACTCTCAATCAACCACTTAATACTGCGACGCGACTCGTTCATGGCCATCGATGGTCGAGAGCGACTCGAAGATCCCTTGGTCGATGTTCTGGCCGAGTAACCGCACGTTGCCGTCCGCGAAGAGAAATTGTGCTCCGCCGGTGTGGTCCGACTGGAACGAGAACAACTGCCGTTCGTTCGACGTCACCCCCATCTGCAACGGATACGGATTCATCGGAAAGGGGACTCCCGTCCCGGCGGGCGAGACTGGGCAGTCGGGCAGTTGGATGTCGCGTGTCACGGCCAGCGCATCGACCACCCAGGTCGATCCCGCTGGAGAAAGATACACAACGGCTGCCATCGCCCAGGGGTACTCGACCGGCAACGTCGAAAATGTAGAGTTGGGGCCGCCGTAGGTCAGCCGGCCGCCGGCTTTCTCACCAAGCATAAATGTCGACGAAGTTCCATCACCAATGTCTTGCGGCCGGCAAGTGCTGTTGTAGCCGAATGCCCCGCGAGTCTCGTGCGGAGCCTGTTGCCAATAATGCAGCAGTCCACCGGGACATGCCGCCTCCGGGCCGGGCAGCGCGCGAATGATGTCTTTTCCGTGGCTGAACGAGTAATCGGTCGGAGCCCCCTGCATCCACAAACTGGGGCTGCCCAGCGACTTTGCCGGATGCGACGCGCTGGGACAGATCAGCGTGGAGATGAGGGTCGCATTGAGCGGCCACATCGAATGGTCATTGAGATCCGTCAGGCTCGACAGCCACGTCTTGCGGAAGTCGTACTGGCGGTACATCGGCTGCTGACCGAGATCCGGCAGCAGCATGTGGAATCCGCTCCAATGCACGCGGAACTGCAACGCCGAGCCTCCCGGCGGCGGAGGCGGATTGCCATCCTCTTGCCGCACGAAGCTGGGTGGAAAGCAGCGGTGCGTGCTTTCGTAGCTGGCTAATCCCAGCCCGATCTGCTTGAGATTGTTCTGGCACTGGACCGCCCGCGCCCGCTCGCGAGCTTGTTGCACTGCCGGCAACAACAGCGAGACCAGAATCGAGACGATGGCGATCACGACCAACAACTCGATCAGCGTGAAACCGCGTCGGCCGTGAACTCTAAGATTCAAGGGTTCTTGCTCGATCTCAAACATGGTGCGGGATTCTAGGAGACCTAGCGATTTCCGGGCGATGCCAGTTTTTTGGACACACTTTGTGCCTTCGTGCCTTTGTGGTTGAAAAAATCTGACGAACCACGAAGGCTCGAAGTCTTCATTGCGCCTGCCTGCCGCCCCACGAGTTCGTTCGATAAAGTATCGCCCCACGAAAGGAATCACTCAGCGCGATGTTTCGGATTCATGCACTCGACGTTTCGGTCGTCAACAAAATCGCCGCTGGCGAGGTCATCGAGCGTCCCGCCAACGTCGTCAAGGAACTGCTCGAAAACAGTCTCGACGCGCTAGCGACGCGGATCGAAGTCGATCTCGAAGCCGGCGGCGGCGAACTGATTCGCATTGTCGATGACGGCGAGGGCATCCATCCCGACGACCTGCTGCTGGCTGTCACCGCTCACGCGACCAGCAAGATCGCCACGGCTGACGACCTCTTCCGCGTGCAGACGATGGGCTTTCGCGGCGAGGCCCTAGCGTCGATCGCCGAGGTCAGCCGGCTCCGCATTCGCAGCCGCCCGCCCGATGCGGCCAATGGATTTGAAATCGCCTCCGAATTCGGACAGATCGCGTCTCCTCAGCCGTGCGGCTGCCCGGTTGGAACGCAGATCGAGGTCCGGCAACTCTTCGCCAACACACCCGTCCGACGCAAATTTCTGAAGTCCATCGGCACCGAGTTCGCGCACATCACCGAGCACTTTACGCGCATCGCTCTCGCGCAGCCGCGACTGCATCTCGTGCTGCGGCACAACGGAAAAGTCGTGTTTGAGTTACCCGGCACGCCACAATTGCTCGACCGCATCCGCTTGCTGTTCGGCAACGAACTGGCGGACAACTTGATCCCGGTCGAATCGGAGTCGCAAGGGGTGCGAATGTGGGGCTACGTCGCCCATCCGTCCGCCAGCAAGAGCACTCGCAAGAGTCAGCACTTGTTCCTCAACGGCCGCTGGATTCAAGACCGCTCGCTGCAACACGCGCTGACCGAAGCGTATCGAGGTTTGCTGATGATTGGCCGCCAGCCAATCTCGTTCTTGTTTCTGGAAGTTCCCGCCGAGATCGTGGACGTCAACGTCCACCCGACCAAGTCCGAGGTCCGCTTCACCGATGGCCAAGCCCTGTTCCGCCAATTGCTGTCGATGCTGCGGACGAAGTTCCTAAGTTTGAATTTTGAATCGACGATGCACCTGCCGTCGAACGGCGGCTTTTCAGCGGCCGGAGCCGGGCCGCGACCGCGCGGTTTCGAACTGCATCCGTGGTCGCCGCCGACGGCATCCACCGAAGATGGTTCGCCGTCGAGCAATTCGTTGTGGGGCAACGTGCCTCGGCTGCCAGCCGAACTACCACGTTTTGGCGAGGCTGAATCGCAGCCTGTTTCCGACGAATCTGAGATTTCAAATCTCAAATCTCAAATCTCGGATCCTGCGGCGGACCTGGCGTCGTTCACAATCTCTTCGGCTCCGGCGGAGTCGCCGAATGGCGATGCGGCGGAGACTCAAGCGAGCCGCGTGAGCCACGGAACTGGTCACGTCCAGTTGCGGGCCATGCAGATCCGCGACACGTACATCGTCGTCGAGACGGACGAGGGGCTGACGCTCATCGACCAGCACGCGCTGCACGAGCGGATCGTCTACGAGTACCTGCGTCCGCGCGTGCTCAACAATGCGGTCGAGTCGCAGCGGATGCTCGTCCCCGAAACAGTCGAACTCACGCCGAAGGAAATGGCGTTGCTGCTGGAATACGCCGACGTTCTCAACCAGCTCGGCCTGGGCGTTCAAGAGTTCGGTCGCCAGACGGTGCTGGTCGATCGATATCCGGTGATGCTCAAGAAGGCCAACCTCCCGCAATTAGTTCGCGATCTGGCCGAGCAACTCGATCAGCCGGAAAAACCGCCCGACCGCCGCGATCTGCTCGATTCGCTGCTGCACATGATGTCCTGCAAAGCGGCAATCAAGGCTGGCCAACGCTTGTCGCCGGAGGAAATCGACAGCCTGCTCGCCCAACGCCACTTGATCGACGACGCCCATCACTGCCCGCACGGTCGCCCAACGGCGCTCGTGTTGACGGAAAATGAGCTCGAACGCCAGTTCGGGCGACTGGGCTGACGAGCCTGATCGAGCCGAATAAACTCCGACAGCAATCTCGGCAAGTCTTCTTTACTAGCCCCCAACCCCTAGCCCCAATCCCTCCCCATGATTTGTGTCAGTATCGGCCGCACTCGCCACAAGATGGTGACCCTGGAACATCAAGCTCTTGCCCAGAAGGGGGCCGAGCTGGTCGAGTACCGCTTGGATTATCTGTCGCATCTCCCCGATTTGGGGCGGCTCCTGAAAGACCGACCGACCCCGGTGGTCATCACGATCCGCCGTGCCGAGGACAAAGGCCGGTGGCGCGACACCGAAGAGCAGCGACAGACGTTGTTGCGACAGGCGATCGTGCAAGGAGTGGAATACGTCGATCTGGAGTGGGACATCGCCAGGCAGATTCGCCGGTACGGCAAGACCAAGCGGATCATCAGCTACCACAACTTCAGCGAGACGCCAGAAGACTTGGCCGACATTCATGCTCGGATGACGAAGATCGACCCGGACATCATCAAGCTGGCGACGTTGGCCAACTCGCCCGGCGACATGGTCCGGATGCTGCAACTGGTCAAGCACAGCAGCGTGCCGACTGCCGGCTTCTGCATGGGCGAGTTCGGCATGGCCAGCCGAGTCCTCTGCGGAAAATACGGTTCGCCGTTGACCTACGCGACGTTCAACAAGGACCGCGAGTTGGCTCCGGGGCAGTTGTCGTTCGATGAGATGCAGCGACTCTACCGCTTCGACCAGATCAACGCCGACACGCAGATTTTCGGAGTGCTCGGCGATCCGTTGTCACACACCTACAGCCCGCTGATTCACAACGCGGCGTTTCAGCACTTGGGAATGAACGCGGTCTATGTCCCTTTCCGAGTGCCCAAAGACAAGCTGGCCTCAACGCTGCTCGAATTCGATTGGCTCAACGTGAAGGGCTACAGCATCACGATTCCGCACAAAGAGGACGTCATCGGCAAGGCCGACTTCAGCGATGAGGCGGTGCGAATCATCGAAGCTGCGAACACGCTCTGGAAGGATGTCGGCGGCCAATGGCACGCGACGAACACGGACTACCTCGCCGCCCTGCAAACGCTGGCCATTGGATTGGAGTCCGAACCCGACAACCACTTCGTCCTCGCCGGCAAACGCGTGACGATGTTGGGTGCCGGCGGAGTTGCGAAAGCCATCGGTGCCGGTGTGGTGAAGAACGGCGGAATCCTGACGATTGCCAGCCGTTCGCACACGCGAGCGAAAGAACTCGCTGAGAAGCTGGGGTGCCAACATGTCCTGTGGGAGAATCGGGGGGCGCAGTACGCCGATGTGCTCATCAACTGCACGCCCGTCGGCATGCATCCGAATGTGGATGACTCGCCGTTTGCCGACAATTGGCTGCGCGACGGAATGCTCGTCTTCGACACGATCTACAATCCGGAGAAAACGCTGTTCATCAAACAAGCCAAACAGCGTGAATGCCGTACGATCTCTGGACTGGAGATGTTTATCCGCCAAGCGGCCGCACAATTTGAACTCTTCACGGGCCAGCCCGCGCCCATCGAGCACATGCGCGAAACGCTGCGACGCGAGCTGTCTCCCGTTCGATTGAATCCGTGAGGCAGGAGTTCATGGTCATCACGTTGATCGGATATCGCGGTACTGGCAAGAGCACGCTGGCGGCTCCGTTGGCGCAGCGGCTGGGATGGGAGTGGGTCGACGCCGACGTCGAAATTGAACGCCGCGCGGGACGATCGATCCAAGACATCTTCGCGACTGATGGTGAACCGGAGTTTCGCCGACTCGAACGGGAGCTGCAGTCGGAATTGCTGAAATGTGACCGATTGATCATCGCGGCCGGAGGGGGGGTGATTTTGAACGAGGCCACTCGCGCTGACATGAAGTCCGCCGGACCGGTGATTTGGCTGCGAGCATCGGTGGACACCATCGAACGCCGCCTGGCGACTGATCCCACGACCGGTCAGCGCCGACCGAATCTCACCAGCGACGGCGGCCGTGCGGAGATCGAACGCCTGTTGACGATGCGTGAACCCTTGTATCGCGAGTGTGCGACGATCACGCTGGATGCCGACACCGCGTCGGCAGAGCAACTGGTCGATGACGTGTGGCAAAGTTTGCCAGCGACTGTCCGAGGAGGCGCTTCGTGATTCCGTACGATTTGCCTCCGGCCTTCATGGTCGTCTTCATGTTTCTCTACGGCGCGGTGCTGGGCAGTTTTCTGACCGTGTGCGTGCATCGTTTTCCGCCGCACGAGACGGTTTTCCGAGCTTGGCGTTCGTTGATCAGTCCGCTGTCGTCCTATTGCGACCGCTGTGGCATACCTCTGCCGGCGAAAGACAACGTGCCGATCCTGGGTTGGCTGTGGCTGCGCGGGCGATGCCGCTTCTGCAAGCGTGGCATCCCCGGAAAATATCCGCTGATCGAATTGGCCAACGGGTTGCTGTTCGTGCTGGTCTATTTTCTGGAGGTGCCGCAGGGACGCTTCACGCCGCTCACCGACAGTTGCTTGAGCGTCTCGGTCGGCTCGCTGAAGTTCACCGATCTCGTCGGACCAATGAGCATCGCGGCTGTGAATTGGCGAGTCGTTTATCACCTCGTGTTGATCGAAGCCCTGCTCGTCGCGTCGTTGATCGACTGGGAGTTGATGATCATCCCCGATTCCGTGACGCTGCCGCCGATGGTGTTGGCTGCGGTCGGAGCGGCTGCGTTCGGTAATTTCTGGCTGGTGCCGGTGTGGACTCAAGACCCGGTCCAGTGGAACTCGCTCATCGCCTACTTCACGGGCGAGTGGCCGAAGGGGGGCGCGGCGTCTTCAGTTCCCGATTGGATTCTGCACTTCCGGAATTGGCACGGGTTGAGCGTCAGCATTGCCGGCTGGCTGGTCGGCGGCGGGATGATCTGGGTCATTCGACTGGTCGGCCACGCGGCGTTGAAACGCGAGGCGATGGGATTCGGCGACGTGGTGCTGATGGCGATGGTCGGAGCATTTCTCGGTTGGCAGCCGACCGTCGTCGCGATCCTCATTGCGGCGATTCTGTCGGTCGCGTTGATTCTGGCCACTCGGCTGTTCGCCTGGAATCGCGAGATTCCTTTCGGGCCATTCTTGAGCCTCGGCACTTTGATCACGTTGCTCGGCTGGAAGTGGATTTGGATTCGCTTCGAGCCGCTGTTCTCGAACCCGGTCTTCCTGGGGGTGAGCGCTCTCTTCCTGCCCATCGGCATGTTCGTGATGTTGCTGGTGGTCCGCACGATCCGACGACTTTTCGGCTGGTCGCTCGACGACGATCTGTTTGAGAACGAAGAGTGGAACTCAGCCGATCACCTGTTTCACTTCTCCGGCGAGACGGTCGATCGGCAACAAGGCCAATGGCGACGCGACTCATGGCCGGGCGAGTCTTCCGGCCGCGGCCAATCGCAATGGGAACAGTGGCGGCGGCCTCGGTGAGAAGTCGGAACAAAAACGGTATCACGGCGATCGGCATTCGGCGACCGGCCGATGGCCGTGGGCTGATCGCCGTGATACCGTTTTTTGAATCCACAACACTGGGAATCACACGCGGGAGACCACCATGTTTCAGAACGTTCTGCATTCCGTCAGCTATGCCGGCGTCTGGCCGGGACAGGCTCGATTGAGTCTGGATGATTTTCTGACCCGTGCCTGGTCGTTGGGCTATGATGGTGTGATGCTCATGGCCAAGCGGCCGCATCTATCGGTGCTCGACTTTGAAAACGTCGCCACCGAACGCTTGCGCTGGCGTATCGACGAACTCGGTCTGAGGGTCGCCTGCCTCGCGGGATACACCGACTTCACGATCGGCAGCGATCGTCCCGATATTCCCACGCGCGAAATGCAGGTGCTCTACATCACGCAGTTGGCGAAGCTGGCCGCGACGCTGGGCTGCAAGCTGGTCCGCGTCTTTACCGGTTACAGCCGACCAAACGTCGGTTACGACCAAGCCTGGAACTGGTGTGTCGAGTCGTTGAAGGAATCGTCTCGCCGGGCCGCTGACTTCGGGGTAACGCTCGCGTTGCAGAACCATCACGACACCGCCGCTCACTTCGAGAGTTTTGCTGATCTGCTCGACGATGTGGACGAACCGAATTGCCAAGCCGCGTTCGATGCGTGGTCTCCGGCGCTACACGACTCCGATTTGGTCGCGGCGGTGAAGCGGCTCGGTTCGCGGATCGTCCACACGACGGTCGCCGACTACGTTCGCCGGCCGCGATTCAGTTATGTGTCGAACCTCGTTAATTATGTCGCGGAATCGGACGCGATCCGAGCCGTGCCGATGGGTGAAGGCTTCATCGACTACCGCTCGTTCTTCGCCGCGTTGCGGGAAGTCGGCTATCAAGGAGCCGTCGCCTACGAAATGTGTTCGCCGCTGCGAGGTGGCGGCAGCGAAGAGAATCTCGACCGTTATGCCAAACGATTCCTCGAATGGATGAGCCTCGCGGAGTAGAACAGCATTCGCTTCCGGTGAATCGAAAACCGCGCACTCGGTGCGCGTGCATCCTTTCACGCCACCGAGTTCATCTCGGTGGTCCCGACAACTCGACGGAAAGCCCTCAAAATTTCACCTTGAACTACTCAAGAAAAGCGATGACGGCTACGTACTTCGGCTCACTCCGGCAAATATCCCTCGACGTACTTCATCAGGTCGAGGCAATTCAGTTCGTCCTTGATCCCGTCGAGCGTCGGTTCGATGAGCGTGCGAGCGACTTCTTGGACGATGTGATCGGCGAAGCGTTTTCTGGCTCGGCTGAGTTGCTTGCGGAACGCTTCGGACGTGAGCGTCTGGCCGGTCATCTCGGAGACCATCTTGGCCAGCGTCGGCGAATCCGCACTCTCGTACTGAGCGGACACTCGCAGCACCGTGCAGAACAAGTTGTTGGTCGTCCGCTTTTGGTACTTGTCGAGCGACTTCCAGGCCGCCTTCAAAATGCACTTCCGCCAATCGCTGGTCCATTCGAGCTGCGAGTGCTCGGAGACCGGCATGTGCTCCAACGTCTCAATCTGCAGCGGCACTTGATTGCGTCGGCAGAGCCACTGCATCGCCGCGTTCCGCACAATCGTGATCAGGTAATAGCGGAACTTCCCCTTGTTCGAGTCCGCCGTGTGAAAACCTTTCTGGACCATCCGCAGCATGAATTCCTGCTCGACCTCTTCGGCGTCGTTGGGATCGTGGATCAGCGTGGCAACGTATTTGCGGATCGCTCGGCCGTAGCGTTTCACGAACAACGTCGGATTGTTGACCGCCGTCCAGCGCGTCGAGATGCGATTCAGCCACATCCGCTCACCGGTCTGCGAGTACGACGACTCGACCTCGCCGCTACCAGTCGCAGGATTCGAGTCATCGAGTTTTGAATCAACGTCGGAGGCCATCACGAAAACCTTCCTCACGAAATACCACGCCAGCGTATCTCAGCGACGTGACGCCGAACAACTCGCCCTCGAAAATCGGCACAACCGATACGGCATGTCAAAGTCTGCCAAATCGGAGAAATCTTGCTTGTGAGTTGCGGTGGTTCGGTGCGATAAACAAGAGTGTGCCGATACGAGCCGCGACCCGGCTTGTCCCGCCCCGCCCGCAAATGGACATGGGATGCTCGTGGCTACTGGACGACCTCGACCGGCTCGGCATGGTGGACAACACGGTCGTCTTCTGGCTGGGTGACTTCGGCCGCACTCCGAAGATCAACTCCGCCGCTGGCCGGGACCACTGGGTCGGCTCGACCGTCTTCACCATCGGCGTCGGCGGTTTCAAGATCGGCTAAGTCATCGGAGCCAGTAACCAATACGCCGAACAAACCGTCGGCAAGCCCATCGAAATCGAAGACCTCGCCGCCACGTCCTCCAGCGTGCAAGAAGGCTACGAAGAGTTCCTCTGGACCTTGCTCAACACCCGCGAATTCCAATCTAATTACGGGCGGTGATTTGATGCCGAACATTCCAAACTCAAGACGTGCGTTTCTCCAAGCCAGCGGCGTTGCCGCCGGCGCCTTCGTCGGCAGGCGAAACGTCTTCGCCGAATCGACAAGTGCGAATCCTCCCGCCAAGCGGGCGATCGTATTGTTTTTGCAGGGGGGCTGTTCGCAACTCGATACATGGGACATGAAGCCGGACGCTCCGGCTGAGTACCGCGGCGAATTCGACTCGATCGCGACTGCCACGGCGGGATACCGCCTGTGCGAACACATGCCGATGCTGGCGGCGCGGACAAACCAATTCAACGTTTTGCGGAGCGTGCATCACGGGACGCCCGGCCATGAGGCGGCGATTCACTGGGTGTTAACTGGCTACGACTATCCGGGAGCAAACACGACCACGAAGAACCGGAACGACAAGCCGTCGGTCGGCTCGTTCGTTGCAAAGGTCAAAGGCCCCAGCCAGCCGGGGTTGCCGGCGTATTTTTGCGTGCCAGACAAGGGGCAGCTCGGCGATCGCGTGCGCTATGCCGACTCGCATTTCTTAGGCATGGCCTACGCGCCGTTCGAGTCTGGGCCAGTTCCGGTCGATGCGACTTCGCCGTACCGAGTTCCGCAACCGCTGATGATGTTCCGCGACATGCCGTTGGCCCGATTCTCAGACCGCCAGGGCTTGTTGCAGCAGTTGGACAAATTCCAGCGAGAAGCCGACGCCTCCGGGATGATGTCCGGCATGGACCAATTCCGCCGCGCGGCGCTCGACATGATCACGCATCCGGTGACTCAGGCGGCGATTGATCTCTCGCAGGAGACGCCGGCGACTCGGCAGCGATTCGGCAGCAACAAGTTCGGTCAGCGAGCATTGATGGCTCGGCGACTGGCCGAGGCCGGCGTGCCGTTCACGCTGGTGAACCTCGCCGACAACCAAGATTGGGACACGCACGTCGATAACTTCAATGCGATGAAGACTCGCCTGCTCCCGTTGCTCGACCGTGCCGTCGCGACGCTGCTCGATGAATTGAAAGAACGCGGACTGCTCGATTCAACGCTGGTCGCGGTCGTGTCGGAGTTCGGCCGCACTCCGAAGATCAACAACAACGCCGGCCGCGATCACTGGTGCGACGTCTTCTCCGTCATGCTGACCGGCGGTGGATTGAAGACCGGCCAAGTGCTCGGCACCAGCAACACGCGCGCGGAAATCCCACAGGACCGGCCGATCCACTACAACGACGTCCTGGCCACGATCTATCGGCAACTCGGCATCGCAACCGACCGAGTCTTTATGCACGAGGGGCGGCCCGTGCCGATTCTGTATCAGGGAACCCCGATTCCTGAACTGATTTGAGCGACGCTGGTCAGCAATCGTTGCGGCGAGCAGGGGTGGACACCTAAAGTCGGCCGCAATGATCACTGAAAGTCCCTTAATCACCCAACTCGCCGACGCTTCGACTCCCGCCGCGTCGTTGCGGCATATTCTCGACCTGACTCCGTCGGAACTCAACGATTGGGTGGTCGCTCGCGGTTGGCCGAAGTTCCGCGCGGGGCAATTGCAGAAGTGGCTGTTCCACCGCCGCGTGACCTCTTTCGAACAGATGTCCGACTTGCCGAAGCCGATGCGCGAGCAGCTTGCCACCGAGTTCCAACTCTTTGCGGCCGAAGTGGAATCGCATCAAGTCGCGTCCGATCGCACCGAGAAACTGCTGCTGAAACTCGGAAACGGCGAGACCACCGAATGCGTGCTGATGCGTGAACCTAATCGAGTCACGGTCTGCATCAGTACACAGGTTGGCTGTGCGATGGGTTGCGTGTTTTGTGCCAGCGGGATGCTTGGCCTCAAACGCAATCTGTCGCCGGGCGAGATTCTCGAACAACTGCTGCGACTGCAAACGCTGCTCGGCCTCGACGAGCGGATCACGAACATCGTCGTGATGGGGATCGGCGAGCCGCTTGCGAATTTGCCGGCGGTTTTGCAGGTGCTGGCGGCGGCTAGTTCGCCGGAGGGACTGGGCATCGGTGCTCGGCACATCACGGTCTCGACCGTCGGTTTGCCGGCAAGAATCCGGGAGTTCGCTCACACCGGCAAGCAGTACAATCTCGCGATTTCGTTGCACGCACCGAACAACACGCTGCGAGACAAACTCGTCCCGGTCAACGACAAGATCGGTGTCGAGGCAATCCTCGATGCGGCGGACGAATACTTTGAAGTGACTGGCCGCCGAGTCACCTTTGAGTACGTCCTGCTCGCCCAGGTCAACGATGAACCGCAGCACGCTCAGCAATTGGCTCAACTGCTGCGAGGCCGCTGCGCTCATGTGAATTTGATTCCGATGAACGGCGTCTCGCTCCTGCCGTATCACGAACCGGCGGCTCCGCGCACACAGCAGTTCGTCGCGATTCTCGAACAAGCTGGCATCCCCGCCTCCGTACGCAAACGCAAGGGTGCCGATATCGACGCCGCCTGCGGTCAATTGCGGCTGAAGCACGAGAAGTCGTAACGCCAGTTCAATTGAGCTGCGGATCGAGTTCCTCGATCTCCACGATGCGATGTACTTCACGAAGACGCTGCTCCGCGAGATTACGCAACGGCAGGGCATCGGCACGCTCGAAGCAAGGAATCGCCTTTTGCAGCAAACGGATTGCGCGAGGGAACTTGCCTTGCAGTCGTCGCAACTCGGCAAGGTTCATCAAATCGGTTCCTTCGCCGCACGCATCCAGCATCAGACGATGCAATCGCAGTGATTGCTTCAGCCAACGAATGCCGTCATTGAGTCTGCCTTGCATACCGGCCAGAAGACCGAGGTTGCCGGAGTCCGTGGCTTGGCCCTCCCAAGAGCCGCGCCATTCCTCGATGGCCAGAGCCCGTCTCCACAGTGATTCGGCGAGTTCGAAATCCTGTTTCAAAAAGGCGTCACAACCGCAGCCAGTCAGATCGCATGCCAGACCTCCAAGCTCATCGGCGGACTGCTGCAGCGACTTGGAGGCTTGTCGCATTCGCCACGTCATCGACTGCTGTTGCCAAATCTCGGCCGTGTCCCATTGCTTCGATTGCCGATACACCGCCGCCAGATTGTGACAGGCGGCTTCGGTCAGTTCGGCATCATGGCACGTCAGGCCGATTTGCAGCAGCGCCCGAAATTGTTTGGCAGACTCACCAAGCTCGCCGCGTGAGAGCAACAGCCCCGCAGCTTTCACTTGCTCGCTGAATTCGCATCTCGTGACGACAAGTGTCGTGCAGTGCGATTCGTGGAACAGGTTTTCAACCTGCCCTAAATTGGATTGCAGGCCAAAAACCTGCCCCACAGCAATTTCAGATTTTTGAGTCACCGTCGTAACGCTCCGCAAGAGGAATGAATCCGAGAGCGAGCGTGCGTGGCATCACGAGGATAACAGATTACAGGAATTTCCGGTCACGTCAACTTTGACGGTTGTAGCGATTGGCCGGTTGAGACCTGGCCGCTTGCAGGCTGCCTTCGGTGAGTCGTAACATCTCGCCCGTTGATGGTTTTGAACTGAGTTGGTTGGCTGGCAACCGAAAGTCCCACCATGTTTGACGCTCAAGATGACAGCATTGACCCCGCCGAAAGCTTCGAACTGAAGTGGCAAGGGAGTTGCATCGTGGTGATTCCGGCGGCCTGCGTGGAAACCATGGGGTGGGATTTGATCGAACCGGCAGCGGCGATCGTTCTGGAGCCACTCAAGGAACTGAAGGTGCCGATGGTCGTTTTCGACTTGAGCAACGTGGCGTATTTTGGTTCTGTGTTTTTGGCATTTCTGCTGCGTTGCCACAAGTTGGTTAAAAGTCGTGGCGGCGAATTGGTACTGTGCGGCCCCAGTGTGATGGCTCGCGAACTCTTGAGAGTCACGTCGCTTGATACGCTTTGGGCGATCTATGATTCACGCGAGGAAGCGCTGACGGCGTTGGCCGTGTAATGATCATCTGAGCTCGGTGCTGCTTCTTGGACTGAAACGCTACGGAAGCTCACATGACGGATCGACCGAGTACTCCCGACGAAATCGAACCCTCGCAGTCCTTTCAGGAAATCTTGTCATCTCCGCTGGAGGAGCAATTGCGAGCCACGGCTCCGCAAGACCTCGCGGCACGCATGGCCGACGAACTTCCGGACGACGTTTTTGATCCCGATCCGACGGAGTTCGTTCGACAACCGCGCCCGCCAGTTACGCTGGAGTCATTGATTGCAGGCATCAAGCAGGATGCCGACAAGCTGGCTCGCGACAACGCGGCCATGGGGGACGTGAAGATTTTGGCCCGCGCGTTGAAAGAGTTGCGCTATGCCTTCAAGATCTTCACTCCGTACCGACAGCACCGAAAGGTGACGGTCTTCGGTTCGGCACGAACCAAGCCTAATCATCCCAGCTATCAGCAATCGGTTGACTTCGGCCGCCGCATGGCGGCGCTTGGCTGGATGGTCCTGACCGGCGCGGGGGGCGGGATCATGGAAGGGGCGCACGTCGGTGCCGGGCGCGACATGGCGATGGGCGTCAACATCATGCTCCCCTTCGAGCAGGCCGCGAATCCGATCATTCTCAACGATCACAAGCTCATCAATCTGAAATACTTCTTCACACGCAAGCTGCTGTTCGTCAAAGAAGTCAGCGCGATCGCGTTGTTTCCGGGCGGATTCGGAACTCAGGACGAGTGCTTCGAGACGCTGACGCTGGTCCAAACTGGCAAGCATGAACTGATGCCGATTGTCTGCGTCGACGATCCGACGAATGACTACTGGCAGAAATGGCGGGGATATCTGGTGGACGAATTGCTCTCTGAGGGGCTGATTTCTCCGGAGGACTTATCGCTGTTCAAAGTGACCAACAGTGTGGATGCCGCGATCGAGGAGATTCTGCACTTCTTCCGCGCCTACCACAGCATGCGGTTCGTGCGTGGCCAATTGATCGTGCGGTTGAACCTTCCGGTGTCCGACGATTTGCTCACGCGGTTGAACGACGAGTTTTCCGACTTGCTGGAATCCGGACGCATTGGTCGCGCAACCGCGCATCGCGCCGAGTCGGATGAACCGGACACGCTCGAACTGCCACGGCTGACACTGAACTTTGACCGCAAAAAAGTCGGTCGCCTGCGACAAATGGTGGACGTGCTCAACAACGACGCGTAATCGTAGCCGAGTCGGTCCGTGACTCGAACTTCCGGTCACGGAGTGACCGGTCTACTTTTGGCGAATTTGCGTCCAGACGTCGCCGGCGAAGATGTCGACCATCTCGGCCAGTCCTTCCGCGACGAACTCTGGGCCAGACACGAATCGCCCCGGCCGAGTCCACGTCTGCAGTTTCACCGGGTCAACACCCAACATGCGGACCAGCAATCCGTCCATGTCGGCCTCCAGCAGCTTGAAGTGCCGAGTCCATTCGGCGGCCTCTTCGAGCCGGACTTCCTCTTCGCTTTGCCAGCGGATCGGGTGAAACAACAACGTCGAGTGGGGCGTGACGAGTCGTCGTTCGCACGCCGCGAACGGCAAAATCGTCGCTGAGGAACATTCCCCTGCCACAACTCCGACAGCTCGCAATCCGCGCAGCTTGATGAGTGTCGCCAATGCCAGCCCGCAATAAATGCTGCCGCCGCCGCTGTCGAAGAAGATCGTCCCGCGACTGTTGCGAGGCACTTCCAACAACTGTTGAAACAGCTCGGTTTGTTTGTCGGTCAAGTCACCGAAGATACCGGCTTCCCACTCGCTGTCCTTCGCCGAGGACGACAATGCCCAAGCTCCGGGAGGAGGGTACGGCGACAAACGAGAAGCTTCGGGCTCGGCAGCGTGACCGGTATGACGATTCTTCTTGCGGATCATGGAAACCTTCGTGGGCTATTCGATGCAGTACAGCGAGTCTGTTCCGCGAATCAGCATCCGGCCTTGGCTGATCGCCGGCGAAGCGAACGTGTCCTCGGCGAGTTTATTTTCGGCGACGACTTCCAGAGTCGGCCCCGGCTTGATGACTTTCATCAGACCGTGATCGTCCAGAAAGTAGACGAGTCCGTTGGCCGTCACCAGCGACGCCGAGTAGTGCGGGCCGAGTCGCTCCTGCCACTGAATCTGACCGGACACCGCGTCGTAGCAAGTGCCGATGCCGCCGTCTGAGACGATCAGAAAGTAATCACCGCATGCAATGGGAGACGGGACATAGGAGTCCGCCTTTTTGTAGTGCCACTTCACATGCGACTCATTGGTGATCTTGCCGCTGCCGCGCGGGTCGATGGCCATGATGTGATGATCGGGGAATCCGCCGGTCATGAAAATCAGTCCCTTGTTGTAGACCAGCGACGCGACGAACTGCTCGGTCGGACCGTCGAGCATCCAGAGTTGCTTGCCGGTGTGCGGATCGTAGCTGGCGACGCACTTGCTACCCGACAGCATCATCTGCGTGCGGCCGTCGATCTCGCGAATGATTGGCGTGCAGTAGCTGCGTGTCTTGTACTCGCGCGGAGTTTTCCAGACTGTCTCGCCGTTTGATCGCTTCAACCCCGTCAAGTACGACTCGCCGTCATGGTCGCCATTGACGATCAACAAGTCTTTGAACACGACTGGCGACGAGCAGAAACCATGCACCGATTTAAACACGCCGGGCCGAGTCTGCCAGAGTAGCTTGCCGTCGAGGTCGTACGCCGCAACCAGCATGTCTGTCTGATCGAGAAACGAGACGTAGACCTTTTCACCGTCGGTCACCGGAGTACCGCTGGCCCAACTGTTGAGTTTGTGCTTCTTTTCGAGCGGCGTCTCGACGACGACTTTTTCCCACAGCAGTTTGCCGGTGGCGAGGTCGAGGCACATCAGCATTCGACTGGGCTGATCGCCGATGTTGGCTCCGACGAGGAACACGCGATTGCCAAGCACAGTTGGCGACGAGTGTCCGCCGTAGGGAAGCGCGACCTTCCAGGCAATATGTTCGGTCTCGCTCCACGTCACCGGAACTTTGGTCTCGTCGCTGGAGCCATCGCCTCGCGGTCCGCGCCAGCCCGGCCAATTCTCGGCCTGACCGATGGATGCGAATGCAAAGCCACACCAGACCACCAAACCAAACCATCTGAACTGCGTTTGCATGAGTCACCTTTCTGTCCCGAAAGTTCGAATAACGTGAGCCTTGGACATCATGGCGTTTTCGGGGATGGTCTGGCCAGTCACCATGTAGGTTTGAAATTCTAGTTCGGACCATCCAGCATCCGCAGTCATGCTTGCTCGCTCGCTGACCGCTGCTGTGTGGACGCCGTCCGGCCGAGGGGCCGTGGCGACGATTCGTGTGCAGGGCGATCTCGCAACGCTGTCCGAGAGGATCGTTGGAATCTTTCAAACGGCGAGTGACCGTTCGCTGGAAGAGACGCCACAACAACGAATCGGTTTCGGCCAATGGGGACGCGATGCGGCCGAGGATGTCGTCTTCTGCCGCACGGGGTCGGATGCTTGCGAGATCCATTGCCACGGTGGCAACGTGGCGGTGCGGCGGATTCTGGACGATCTGAAAAGTCTCGGTTGCGAAGTCGTCGATTGGCGATCGCAACTTCAAGTCGAACGAGGCGTGTGGGAGTGTGAGCACGCGGACGCGCTCTCGCGAGCGACGACTCTGCGGTCCGCCGGTTGGATCGCGGCTCAGGCCGGGCGAATGGAACGAGCGATCGCGGAGATGACTGAACTGGTCGCCAACGGGCAGCGCGAGCTTGCCGCCTCACGGGCGAACGAGATGCTGGCGTGGGCGAACTTCGGTCTGCATCTGACTCGTCCTTGGGAGGTTGTGTTGGCGGGGCGGCCGAATGTTGGCAAGTCGAGCCTCATCAACGCGCTGGTTGGGTTTGATCGCTCGATTGTGTTTGACGAGCCGGGGACGACGCGCGACGTGGTCACGGCCGACACAGTTTTCGACGGCTGGGCGATTCGGTTGAGCGACACGGCGGGGCAGCGCGGCTCGGCTCAAGACCTCGAAGCGGCCGGCATCGCGCGAGCACGCGAAGCCTTTGTGAATGCCGACGAACGATTGCTGCTGCTCGACATCAGCCATCCACCCCACGCCGACGATCGGCAATTGCTTGTCGAATGGCCCGATGCGATCGTCGTCGCGCACAAAGCCGACTTGCCAGACGTCTGGGGCGAAGCGTTACCGACGAATGCGATCCGTGTGTCATCGTTGCAGCGCACAGGGCTGAAGGAATTGTCGTCGGCCATCGCGACTCGGCTGGTCCCGCAGTTGCCGTCCGAAGTGGAGACGATCCCGCTGACCGACCGGCAATGCTCCGAGTTGATGGCCTTTCGCCAACCGCTAACCCCGAATTCCTAACCCCTCCGTCAACGGCCGAGCCAGAACACACGGTGATTCTGCTCACGTGTTTGGTAGCGGTGTTGATCGGCGCGGTGAATTGGCGAGTCGGGGAACTCGGCTCCGGTTGGATCGGGGTAGCCGCGCATCGCTCGGAACGGGAGCGGTTCGACGAACTGGCCGTAGATCGTGTTGAGGTCGGCGTCTTTGTCCCAGCCGATGTTGTGGATGATGAAGTCGCGCTTCCAACCGGGCGGAAGTTTCGGAGCTTGATCCGCTCGGAAGCGAATCGTCACGGCGTCCCCCGCGCCGAGAATCGCCAGCCGGTCGTCGGAGTCTTTCAGCAATTCGGAGATGTCCCCGAAGCGTGTGAACCTTCCCCCCATCGGCGGCCATTGCGTCTCGATCGTGATTTGCGAGGCGTCGTAGCGTTCCGGCCCAAATTCCGGATGCGGCAGGCGCGCCGAGAAGCCGCGAAACTGCAGGTCGGCATTTAGCAGCGGCAATGGTGTCAGCGTGTGTTCGAGCGGCGGTTCATCGACCGTGAAGAACATCTCGTCCCAATAGAGTTCCATGCTGGTGACGATGCGAATGCGAGTTGTCTCGTTCCGGCCCCCTCTCCCTTCGGGAGAGGGCTGGGGTGTGGGACGCGAGTCAGAGTTGCCGCCGTTCCCGAGCTGATTTGCCTTCGGACGTCGTTCGGCCGATTGGTCCTCACCAGGCCTTCGGCCACCCTCTCCCGGAGGGAGAGGGGCGTCTTCGAGGCCCAATGCTGTGGAGAGATCAACCGCAATCGTTTTCGTTTTTCCGCCTGGAAAGCCGATGTACGGGATCGCTTCTCGCCACTCGCCATTCGCGTCGGGCAGCCAAATCGATGGCGGCTTCGGAGCTTCGCGATCCGGGTTCTGTGACAGCGAGACGTTGATCGACGTGTCGGTCGGGAAGATCCAGCCAGTCAGAAACAGCGTCACGTTCTTCGCGTCACCCAAGTCGCCGAGATCGAGTTCGATGAAGTGCTCTTCGGTCAGACCTTGCTGAATGATCTTGTCGAAGGCGCGGAGGTATTGATCGTCACAGCGAGCCAACTTGGGCAGCACATCGCGCCCGCGCGAATCACGAGCGGCAATCGGCAGGTGACGTTTCCGAACCGGATGCAATTTAAATTCCGAGATGCTCGGCGGGCCGACTTTCTCGTTGCTGAAGAACTCGACGTCTGCCGGATGATCGACGGCCAACAGTTGGACTTGATCGAAATACGCGGCCTCCCAAAGTTCTTCGGTGAGCATCACGCGGTACTCGCCGTTCGATTCGCGGAGCCGGTCGCCGTCGATCTTGAGGTATTCCCATTCGCGACACGGAGCCATGACTCCCTCGGCCAGTTGCAGTCCGATCGGAGCGGCCCACAGGCAGTCGGTGAAGAACGCCCATTGCTCGCCATCCCACGTGTAAATGTACGGGCACGAGCCTTTCAGAATCTGCTGCGCAGCGATCGGCAATCCCGATGGCGGTCGCAGCACGTTCTGCGGAATGCCGTTGGTCCAGACGACGCGAGCGACATCCGCCTGCTTCAGCGGGCCGAGCCCGAAGTGCGTGGACTGCCCGTCGACGACTCGGACGTGAGACTTGCGCCCCGGCAACTCCAGAAGTCCGGCGGCTCGCAGTTCCAGCAGGCTGCCGAGTCCGTGCGTGTTGACTCGTTCGCTGTTGCGCTGCGGCTTGCGATCCGGGTCGGCTCGCAGCGAGAGGTCGAGCCAGCCGTTCTGGTTGCCGCCGTCGTTGCGAATCCAAATCGGCCGCTGATCTGTCACGACCAGCACGTCTTCATCGCCATCGGCGTCGAAGTCAGCGACTCCACACGTGACCATCCGATAACGATTCTTCAACTCGAGTTTAAATGTCTCATTGATCGTGAAGAAGCCAAGACCAAAACGCCATGAGAGCGGTTCTCGTTTTCCATCGTTATCAAAGTCTGCCAGTAACGCCCCATCCCCTCGCCCAGTCCATCCTTTATCAATCTCGCGACATAGCACATGCCTGGTGACGGGAACCTCGGGATCCATTGAAAGGTTATCTCGCGAAGGATCATCTCCAGCAGCAAACAGTTGCCAATTTAATGGACTCGTCCGCAAGTCCATCAAATGCAGCGAGCAACAAAGCCCCAATCGACTGTAATTTGGAGGAAACTCACGCCAGCGCAGACGACCGTGCGAAATGTTTTCCAGCCAGCCAGGCTTTGCGATGTGTAGTCCCGTCACGAGCACGTCGGTCTGCACGTCGAAATTCCAATCGACCGGCAGCAGCACCGTCGCTTGCAGATCGGCCGGCGGCAGCGCAGATCGAGAGGAAATATCGGTGAATTTGGTGTGCTCGCGGCTGTCGTTGTTTTGCCAGATGCTCAGGCCGGAGCCGCTCGACACGATCAAATCTAAATCACCGTCGTGGTCGATGTCCGCCGGTGCGATGGCCAGCACTTTGGGCAGCGACTCGAACGCCGAGTCTTGGGCGAGTCCCTTCAACGATCGGGCCTTCGATTCCTTGTCGTATTCGTTTCGCAGCAACAGCACGCCGTCGTCGCCGAAGATCAGCAGGTCGATATCCGCGTCGACTGCCTGAGTGGCTGCTCCGGTCGGCAAGGCCGTGTCTGACTTCGCGGGCTGACCGATGAAGCGATGATCATCCGGCGTCTCTTCGGTGTCGCGGTCGAGATCGCAGGCGACCAGTTTCGACATGCCACTCGGCACGACCGCTTCGCACAGCGTCGTCCAACGCGAATCCCCCTTCGAGTTCTCTGGCTGGCCAAACACAATGACCTGGCCGCTGAGCAATACGATCACATCCCAGCGGCCGTCGAGATCGAAGTCGGCGATCTTCACGTCGCGAATGCCGGCCAGTGCCGGCAATTGGTCAGCGGCCGCCGCCTCAGCGAACGTGACGGCGACGGATGATTCGCGGACGGTCGTCGCTCCCAACAACTTGGCCGCGTATTTCGCTCGCCATTCGGCCGGGTAGTCCGTGACGATCACGTCTAATGGGTGCTTGGTCGCGCGCTTCACGTCGAGTTTGGTGGCGATCTCCGGTCGCAGAACATTTGCGATCGGCCGCACCAACCGCAGCACGGTCGGCCAGTCTTGCTTCTCGGTCGCGGCTTCGGCATTCGACAGCGCGTCGGGCAGGTTGAAGTTCAACAGTTTTTGAATCAGCTCCACGAACGGCGGACTGCACTTGTGCAATCGCTTCAGAGTTGTTGCCAGCGCGGAACTCGACGACGCTTCCGCCGGCTTGCCAGAGGAGACGGATTCCTCAATCGACGTCGCTTGGACGATGACCAGTTCGATCAACGCCCACAGATTGTCCGGCTGCGCGTCGGCCACCCGCTGCAAGGCGGCCGCGCCTCGCCTTTGCAATTCTTTCTCGGCCGGGTCGCGCTCGTCGAAGTTTCGAGTCGCCAGATACAGCTCGGCGAACATGGCCGTGTCTTCATTTGAGAGTCGAATCACGGTTTCTAATTCGTCGACAAGCTTGGCCCGTTCCGCTCGGACAACGTCTGTCTGGCCGGCGTTCAAGGACGTTTCAATCCGCTGCTCGGACAACTTCGCGGCCAGCCAATGACCGAGCGAAGCGTTCGGACTTTTGGACAACAACGTGGCCACCGCTTCCTCGGCCCTGGTCAATCCGGTGGCAAACATCTCCGGATTGCGCAGGCGTTCCGCGTCCACCGCTGAGAGCGCCAACACGCAGGCGATCGCGCGATTTGGCATCGAAACACTCTCGTTCGCGGCGAGCTTGCCGGACTCGTGAAACTTGTCAGCCGCCGCCATGTACTCGTCGAACTTGACCGCGTTCTCCAGCAGCGCAAGCCCTTCGTTGTTGAGTTCCACCGCCCGCGCCGGATCGCTGGCTGTCGCCGGGACAAGTTGGTCCTCGCCCCCGCGCCGGAGGCTCCAAACCACTCCCAAACTTCCAACAACCAACACGATCAACCACCACAGAATTGGCGAGCGGGATCGAGACGAATCCGACATGAGGCGACTCCTTGAATTGAGCCGCGAGTTGTAATCCGAAAAACAGGCCAACAGAATGCCGCCGAATGGTCGTAGCCTACGGACTTTGCCACGGCTCTGATGAAAACAATTTGCATCGTCGCGAGAAAGCCATGCACCACGCCTACGTCGAACGCGTTGTCGATCTGCTCGATCCCGCCGGCAACGTCCTGCTGAACATGTCCATCGAGGAGGCGACTGAGCGAGTCGCATCGGGCGATGCCGCTCGCGTGCGCGAGATCGACGGTCAGTTTGCCCTTTGGGCGAAGCGCGGAAACCTCGTGCGGCTGGCGCGCTCGATCGGCCGGCCGCTGCGGTATTTTTTGGCGAAACGGGCTGAGGGGCCGTGCCTGATCATCGCCGAGCGAATCGACGAGATCGCCGCCTGGTTGCGAGCCGAAGGTTACGGCGATCAGTTTCATCCGTCGTACACCCGCATGGTCCCGGCTCATCATCTGACCGAGATCGCATTGCTGGGCTGCCCCGACCCGAATCCGACACTGACGCGGTTCTTTGCTCCCAAACGGAATCAACTCTCGACGAATCTCGATGAGATCGGCGCGGCCTACATCGGCACGCTCGCGGCCGAGTGCGACAAATGGCTCGATCGCATCGACTGCCGCGAACCGCTCGGCGTGCTATTCTCGGGCGGCATCGACAGCGGAGCACTGTTTCTCGTGCTGCACCACCAGTTGCTGCGTCGCGGCGAGTCGCCGGCGCGACTGAAGGCGTTCACGCTCAATGTGGTGGATTCAAATCTCAAATCTTCGGACGTCGTTCAAGCTGTCCGCTTCCTCAGTGAGCTCGATCTCGGCCTGTTCCTCGAAGTCATCGACGTGTCGAGCAGCGAACTCGACGTCGCCGAAACAATTCGAGTGATCGAAGACTACAAGCCGCTCGACGTACAATCGGCAACGATGGCTCTCGGGCTGTGTCGCGGCATTCGCAGTCGGTATCCCGATTGGAAATACCTCGCGGACGGCGACGGCGGCGACGAGAACCTCAAGGACTACCCGATCGAAGACAATCTCGAACTGACAATCCGCAGCGTGCTCAACAACACGATGCTTTATCAAGAAGGTTGGGGCGTCGAGGCGATCAAGCATTCGCTGACGTACTCCGGCGGACAAAGCCGAGGCCACATTCGGACGGCGGCCCCGGCTCGCGCGTGCGGCTTCGTCGGCTTCAGCCCGTACGCGCTGCCGAACGTCATCGAAGTCGCCGAAGGGATTCCATTCATCGAGCTGACCGACTGGGATCACTCGCGACTGTACGCCCTCAAAGGGGAGATCGTTCGCCGAGGCGTCGAAGCGATCACCGGTCTGACAATGCCGATCTTCGAAAAGCGCCGCTTCCAACATGGTGTCGTTGATGAGGCCAGCTTTGAGCAACTCTTTGCTCATTCCGAGGCCGACTATCGCCGAATGCTGACGGCGGCGTTCGCGTGAACGTAGCCGACGCGTCTCGCGTCGGTCGGATGCGAGACGCATCCGTCACGACAACAACCTACTTTGAATTCGTCATCTCTGCCCGATATCGTGCGCCCCTTTCTTGCTTGACTTCTCAGGAGTTCGATCATGAGTTTCGATCGTTTAGCCGCACTGCGGTTGTCTGCCGGTCTGATCCTGTTGGGGACATTGCTCGGCTGCGGAGGCGATTCGTCGGCTCCCTCGGGAAACGGTTCCTCGCCAAAGCCGGACTTGGGAAAGGTGGCTACGAATCCGCCGGGCAAGCTGAAGCGGATCATCGTGCTGACCAACGGCAACGCTCCGTTCTGGGACGCCGGAGCAGCGGGAGCCAATGACGCGGCGAAGGAACTCAACTGCGAGGCAGACGGTTTTCAGGTCGTCGTCGAGCGCGGTGAATTTGACGTCGCCAAGCAGCTCAACAAGCTGCGGCAGTATGCGGGAGCGACCGACATCGCAGGTGTCGCTCTGTCGGTCGTCGATGCCGAGAACGCCGCGATCCCGCGCGAGATGGCTCGGTTGCAAAAGGCGGGAATCAAGGTGGTGACGATCGACTCGGACGTGAACCGAGAGACCGCTCGCGACAGCCGCTTCGCCTACTTGGGGACCGACAACATCGTCGGTGGCCGCGAGCTGGGGACTGCCGCGAAGGCGTTGCTACCCGACGGCGGCAAGTATGTCACGTTCGTCGGTGTGAAGACCGCCGCCAACGCGAAAGAACGAATTGGTGGCTTTGCCGAAGGGGCCGGCGAGAAATTCACGTCGGTCGAGAATCTCGGTGACGGCGGCAAGTCGGACGTCGCGCGAGTCAACGTCCGTGAGGCTCTGAACCGCAACGCCGACGCGAAAGTCCTGGTCGGCATCTGGTCGTACAACACTCCGGCCATCATCGATATCGTCAAGCAGTTGAACTCGCGCGAGAAGCTGAAGATCGTCGGCTTCGACGCCGAACCACAGGCGATCGCCTTCATGGGCGAAGGAATGCTCGACGTGATGGTCGTCCAGAATCCGCATCAGATGGGCTATCAAGGGGTTCGTTTGCTGAAGGCGCTTATCCAGAACGACCAGAAGGTCGTCGACGAGATGCTGCCCGACCACGGTTCGTCCAACGGCGATCTGTACGACACCGGCTTGAAGTTGATTGTCCCGAACGAAGGCTCGCCGCTCAGCGCTGAGCTGTTCGGCAAGAAGACCGAGTTCCTGAAACTCGATGCATTCAAGGAGTGGCTGACGAAATACAACCTGACCGGATCGTAATCCTGGAGTGCGGTGGCTTGACACCGCCCTCCATTCATTGGGCCAGCCGACGACATTGATGCGTAAGAGGTGGACGTGGCGACCAACCATCCGCCAACCTCTCACGACGACGTTGGTCAACCTCGCGAAAGCGGGACTCCCGCGATCAATGGGAGGCGGTGTCAAGCCACCGCACTCCGAGGGGACTCGGTGAACCGTTCCGCCATCTCATCGCTGCTGCGGCCATACCGAGCCGAGTTGTCGCTGATCGCCGCCGTCGTCGCGGTCGTGCTGTTGACGATTTGCTTGGACAAGAACCGCACCTACCTCAACAAGCCGCAGGACAGTCTGTACGAGTTGCTGCGGCACGCGTCGATGTTGGGCATTCTGGCGTTGGGGGCGTCGGTCGTGATCATCTCCGGCGGGATCGACTTGTCGGCCGGATCGGTGATCGCCTTCAGCGGGACGATTTGTGCGTCGCTGATTCAAGCACTCGCGCCGGTGGACGCTCGTGGGACGCCGATCACGACCGGATTACCGTGGTGGGTGTTCGCCGTGGCGTTCTGCGGCACGATGCTCGCGGCCTTTCTGATCGGCAGCCTGCACACCTGGCTGATCACGGTGGTGCGCTTGCCGCCGTTCGTGGCGACGTTGGCGTCGCTGGTTGGTCTGCGCAGCTTCGCTCGCGTGTTGATTTCGAATGTGACGCAGGCGATCTCCGGTCAGGAGAACTCGCAAATCTACCTCTACGACCCCTTCTTCCTGCGACTCGGAGACGACTGGCGGATCCCGTTGCTAATCTTCGCAGTGCTAGCATTCTTCACTTGGGTGCTGCTGAGTCGCACCGTGACGGGCCGACACTTGTACGCGATGGGAGGCAACGAAGCGGCCGCCCGACTGAGCGGCATCCGCACCGAGCGGCTGAAGTGGTTGGCCTATTGCTACGGCTCGATGACGGCGGCGATCTCCGGCATTCTCTACACGAGCTATACGAGCGCTGCCGACCCGACGACGATGGGCATCGGCTACGAACTGGACGCGATCGCCGCCGCCGTCGTCGGTGGATGTAGCTTAGCCGGCGGCATCGGCACGGTCACCGGCGTGGCGCTCGGAGCACTCTTCCTGCGAGCCGTCATCGATGCGGTCAACAAGACGGTCACGTTCAAGCCAGATGAATACCAAGGCCTGATCGTCGGCCTGCTGGTCGTGCTGGCGGTAACGCTCAATGAATTTCGAGGCCAGAGCGGAGTGACTCGCCGTTTCTTGCCCGGTGGTTTGGGGATCGTCACCTGGCTGAATCTGACGCTGCTCAGCGGCGTGCTCGCGACGGTGATTGTGTCGTCCCACAAGTTGGCGATCGGGATGATCACGGCGGCGATTGTGAGCTTGCTGCTGGGAGCACTCGCCGTTTGGGAGCGCTCGCGAAAACGCTCCGGCTGACGGAGGAGGATACGACGAATTGACGGAGACGACGAATGTTGGCATGGTGGCGGTTTCGGCACGTTGAGTCCGATCGCTGACGTCGCGGTGAGCCCGCTGGGTTGTTTGACTTCTGAAATTCGTCCTTCAATTCGTCGTTCCCTTTCTCCCAACCAATGGATGCTGTCTAGTCGCGAACTCTTTATCCTCCCGCCGTCCTCCCCGCTGTCTCACCCCTGATTTCGGAACCGCTCGTGTCGCAAGAACATTTCGCGTGGATCAAAGCCCTCGAAGCGAACGTCTCCAAGGCGTTGTTGGGCAAACCAGAGCCAGTGCATCTCGCCATTGTCGCGCTGTTGGCGGAGGGGCACATCCTGATCGAGGATGCTCCGGGAGTCGGCAAGACGTCGCTGGCGAAAGCCTTGGCCAAAAGTCTGAACTGCGATTTCAAGCGACTGCAATGCACACCCGACATGTTGCCGAGCGACATTCTTGGAAGCAGCGTGTACTTGCCGAACCGCGGCGAATTCGAGTTCAGGCAGGGGCCGATCTTCTCGCACATCCTGCTGATCGACGAGATCAACCGCACGACACCCCGCACGCAGTCGGCGTTGCTGGAAGCGATGAACGAGTTGCAGGTCTCGATCGAAGGGCACACCTATTTGCTCAAGCGTCCGTTCTTCGTCTTGGCCACGCAGAACCCGTTCGAGTTCGAGGGGACGTTCGCGTTGCCGGAAAATCAGCTCGACCGGTTTATGCTCTGCATCGACATCGGTTATCCCGATCTTGCCATCGAGAAGGAAATCCTCACCAGCCACCGGACGGGCGAGCCGGTCGATGCGTTGCAGCCAGCCATGACACTCGAACACCTCGCCGAGTTGCAGCAGGCAGTTCGCGACGTGCGCGTCGACGATTCGATCAACGAGTACTTGCTGCGGATCGTGCAAGCGACGCGAACCCACTCGGAATTGTCACTGGGCATCAGTACTCGCGGGGCTTTGACGCTATACCGAGCGGCTCAAAGTTACGCGCTGCTTGAACAGCGAGCGTTCGTTGTCCCTGACGATATCAAGAGGCTAGCCATCCCGGTTTTGGCTCACCGAGCGATCAGCAAGGGGCTCGTTCGCGAGGGCCAGCGAGATCGCGTGAAGTCCGTGATCCGCCAAATCTTGGAAAAGACGCCTGTCCCGAAATGACCGGTTTGAGGTAAATCTTGCCGCGGAATGGATCTATTCGTTGTTTTCAAACTCACGGAAGAGACTCAGGGGGAGCTATGTTTGCTCCGCATCGCCAATCGTGCTCGATCTTCGCTGTGGCACTGCTCTGCGGTGTCGCCGTCGGTTGCATCGACACCGACCAAGGTGCAGTCCTCGTCAAGCCGCATAAGCAAAAGTCGAAGAGTGGCTCGATCGTGTCCGAGTCGTCCTCTCGTCAGCCAACTCGCCGCGCGAACGGCAGCCGCGATCCGAAGTTGGAACAAGAACTCGCGCAGGTCGATGAGCTGATTCGACAGGCCGGTGGTTCCGATGTTGACGAGCTCGCGAACGAACTTGACGAAGTGAATCCTGGCAAGTCGGTGATCCGCACTGCATTCGCCGAAGAGCCCGTCGGCGGCAAGAAAGAAACTCCCAAAGCTGGCAAAGCCAACCGGCTGGCGAAAGAGTCCAGCCCGTATCTGTTGATGCACGCTCACAACCCGGTCGATTGGTTCCCGTGGGGTCCGGAAGCGTTCGAGAAGGCGAAGAAGGAAGGCAAGCTGGTTTTCCTGTCGATCGGCTACACCAGTTGCCACTGGTGTCACGTCATGGAACGGCTGGTGTTCTCGAATGACGAGATCGCTAAGTACATGAGCGACAACTTCGTCTGCGTGAAAGTGGACCGTGAGGAGCGACCCGACGTCGACGACATCTACATGACCGCGCTGTCGGTCTATTTCCGGCTGAGCGGTTCGGAACAGAACGGCGGCTGGCCGCTGTCGATGTTCATGACCGCCGAAGGGAAACCGATCGCGGGAGGCACCTACTTCCCGCCCGAGGATTCCGAGGGACGCATGGGCTTCCCGACGGTGATGAAACGCATTTCCGATTTGTGGCGAGACGATCGCAAGGCGCTCGAAGGAAACGCTGACGTCCTGACGACGAACATTCGCCGAGTGATGACCACCAAGCTCGTCGTGCAAGACACGCCGCTGACGGCCGAGCTCGCCGCCGCGACGGTGAAGCACCTTGCCACCACGCACGACACGAAGTTCGGAGGCTTCGACTTCAATCCCGCTCGCGCGAACGCGCCGAAATTCCCGGTGCCGAGCAAGCTTGCGCTGGCATTGTACGCGGCCAGTCGCGACAGCGACGACGCTCTGCAAGCAAAGGTCACTTTCACGCTCGATGCGATGGCTGCGGGCGGCATTCGCGATCATCTCGCCGGCGGCTTCCATCGCTACAGCACCGACCGAGCTTGGAAGGTGCCGCACTTCGAGAAGATGCTGTACGACAACGCACAGCTTGCCGACGTGTACGTCGAAGCATTTCGCCAAACGAAAGACCCAGCCTACAAACTGATCGCTGAGGAGATCTGCGACTTCGTGCTCCGCGAGATGACTGACAAACGGGGCGGATTCTTTTCGGCGCTTGATGCCGACAGCGAGGATGTCGAAGGTAAAAGCTACGTCTGGTCCGAACGCGAGATCGACCAACTGCTTGGCTCCGAGGCCGAGGCGTTCAAATTCGCCTACGGATTGAAAGAGAAGAACTCGTTTGAAGTCGGCTACGTTCTGCATCAACCGCAACCGCTCGATCAAGTCGCCGCGAAGTTGAAGTTTTCTCCCGACGATCTCGACCGACGATTGGCAGCCGCGAAGCAAAAACTTCTGGCGGCTCGTAACCGTCGGCCGCAGCCGCTGACCGACGACAAAGTCCTCACCGGTTGGAATGGCCTGATGATCCGAGCGTTGTCGAACGCCGGCGCTCGCTTCGATCGAGCCGACTATCTTAGCGCCGCCGAGCGAGCCGCGATTTTCGTCGTCACCGAACTGCGAGACAAAGAGGGCCGCCTGCACCGCAGTTATCGCGGCTCGGCGAGTCCGATTTTGGGATACCTCGACGACTACACCTACCTCGTGGACGGCCTGATCTCGCTGCATTTGGCGACGAAGGAACCGAAATGGCTCAACGCGGCCAGCCAGCTGACGGACGATCAACTGAAACTCTTCTGGGATGAACAGAACAGCGGCTTCTTTTTCACTGCGACTGACCACGAAGAATTGCTCGCACGGTCGAAGGACCGGTACGACTCGGTTGTGCCATCGGGCAATAGCGTAGCCGTCCGCAACCTGATTCGACTTACGGCTCTGACCAAGAACGAGAGCTACCGCGAGAAGGCGGAGCAAACCTTGAAGTCCGCCGCCGGTTCAATGCAAGATTCGCCGGGAGGCTTCGCGAACATGGCTCTCGGCCTGTTCGAGTTTCTTGACAAGCCCAACTTCGGAGCGTCTCGCCGCAGCGTCGATCCCAGCATCCAGGCTGTGTCTACCGAAGAAGTCATCGACATCGCCGTGAAACCAAAACGCGAGCAGACGAATCCGGTACCGCTCGCCGATAAGCCCCCAAAGAGTTCGCCGAAGTCAGAGCCCGCCGAAAAGACGAAGAAGACCGACATCCTGGCAGCCGAGGCACATCTGAGCGTCGATCGTCTGCCGGCCGGAAGCTCCTGCCGCATCGCGATGGTGCTCGACATCAAAGAAGGCTGGCACATCAATCAAAATCCGCCCGATCCCGTGGAACAGTCGCCAACCACGTTCACGATGAAAACCAAATACGGCAGCAAACTGCTCAATGTGAAGTACCCCAAGGGGCACAAGTTCACGCCCCCCGGTGCTCCGGAACCGATCGTCGTTTACGAGGGCCAAATCGTCCTAATTGGCACGATCGAAGTCCCCGAAGAGGCGGCGGGCAACACGGAAGAATTCGACCTGCTCGTCAAATACCAAGCCTGTAGCAATGACCGCTGCGAACCACCGAAGACACTCACGCTCAAAGGGAAAGTCGAGGTCGCTCCTGCTGACGAGAAGGTCAAATCAATCAACGACAAGCTCTTCAACCCGAGGCCTGCGACGAAAAAGAACTGAGCTCGTAGTGAACCGAGTCATCGGGTCTGAGTCGCACATTCGACCTCATCGATGGAGTCACAACGAGCGCACCCGGTCGTCAACCAAAGCAGACTTATTCCATGCACCCATCACTCAATGCGAATCTGTTTCTCGTCAAAGAACACACCGGCTTTTTCAAAGCGGCGAACAACTACGACATCCACGATCCAGAGACGGGTGAGATCGTGATGGAGTGCCGCGAAGAGAAGTTGGGGTTCTTGACCAAGATGCTGCGTTTCACCGACTACAAACGGATGACGCCGTTCGACGTCGAGATTCGGTCGCCCGACGGTGAGCAAATTGTGCGGGTGACTCGTGGTATTTCCATCTTCCTCTCAAAAGTGATGGTGCTCGATGAGAATGACCAGGTAATCGGTGGCTTCAAGCAGAAGTTCTTCTCGATGAGCGGGGCCTTCACGGTTTTGGGCACCAACGACGAGCCGCTTTGCCAACTCAAAGGCAAGTGGACGGGGTGGGATTTCAGCTTCATGGCCGGCGACCAGCAACTGGCTCGCGTGACCAAGAAATGGGCCGGGCTGGGGAAAGAGCTTTTCACCACGGCCGACAATTATGTGCTGCAAATCAACGACTGCGTGCCAGCCAATAGTCCGTTGCGACAGCTCATCGTCGGTGCGGTGATGTGTATCGACATGGTTTTGAAGGAATAGAAGGCTCTCGATCCCGTCACTCTGGCAGCGGAATCGCGCCGGGGGCCGGGACTCCCTTGCCAGACTTGATGTACTGACCTCGTTGTTGAGCGTACTCGTCGGGAGTCAGTGAATCGTCGGCCACATCAGGGTTCTTCGCATCCTCGAAGTAGCGTTTGAGAAACGGCACGCACCAACCACAGCCCGTGCCGGCTCCACCGCATTCGGAAAGCTGGCTGGCTCGACTTAGAGAATGAATCCGCTGGAAGTTGAGGATCTTCCGCTTCGAGATGTGAAAGCAGTAGCAAATCGTGTCGTCCAATTCCACGAGCAAGACTCCGATACGTTGTCAGTCGTTCTGAACCGGCCGATGCAGCTCGATGTGACCGTCGACGGTTCGCCGTTCCAGGCCGACTTGTTTGAGCAGCGTATCGAGAATCTCGCCCACCGTCGTCTGCTTCAATTGGAGTGTCACCGGCTTTTGCAGTTGTTCGTCATCGACACGATTCAAATCCCAGACGATGGGGACTCCGGCGAGTTCCTCGACGGTGTCCAAGACTTTGACGAATGGCACCGGCTTCGCCTGATCGAATCGCACGATCTTCTGCTGCAGCTTGGCCTCGATCGCTTCAGGCGACAACACGGCCGGAGCCGGCGGGGTCGCAGGTTTTGGCTCGTCCATCGGAGGCTTCTCGACAACAGTAGCCGGTTTGTCGTCACGCGGCGGTTCGACAACGTCAGCCGGTTCGGGGAGCGGCGGCAACTGCAACTTGGCGACGCCCTTCGTGACGTCTGCCTCTGGGATCGTCGGATCAGGTTCGGCAGCAGCCTTGGAGTTCTGTTCGTCCACTTGCGAGGGCGGGGATTTGTCGTGGGATGCGCTCCCTGCCGATTGAGTGACCGGCGGAACGGATTTGGACTGTCCTGAATAGCGACCGGAATTCACGACGATCAGCAGCATGACCCCAAACAGTGCGGCGACGATCCAACCCAGCGCGGCGGGCCGACGACTCAGTCGGTCCCAGGCGGACATCGGAGGTTGCAATGCGACTCCGAGATCGGAGGCGCTCGACGCGGTTTTCAAACTCGCCCGACGCGTCAGCGAGGGGTCGGGTGTCTCCGCGGACGATGACCCCTCGCTGGCGCGTCGGGCTGAATTGTCAGAGCGAGGCAATGCCTTCGCCTTCACACCTGCCGAGCCATCGCCCTCGATCAACAGCGACTCGTGGCAGTCCGGACAGTCGAAGGCTCGCCCGACAAACAACGCGCGGTTCTGCAACCGCAGCGGAGCTTGGCACGACGGACATTGAAATTGCACGACGGACATGCGTGGGACCGTGAGCGAGGGTAAAGACAGGATTGATCGTTGGTTATTGGTCTTGCGGCCAGTCAAGTCCTCCGGTCGCGAGTGCTGCGCCGCTTCCCATTGCACAACTCAAGAACTTGCGCCGACTGAGAGACATCGTCAAGACCGCCCCTTCAAGTCTGATCAACAACGCAAAAACGCTGCACTCGCCGAGATGGGCGAAAGTCTAATCGCGCGGGATTCTCGCAGCGACTGCTGTGGGAAGATCACTTCGACTTCAGCAATGCGTCTCGAACATTCGCCAATTCCTGGCGTTTGGCGGTATCGACTTTCGGGAAGTGCAGGTCCAGCGACGACAGCGTGTCGATGACGGCCGCGGCAACCACGATGCGCGTGAACCACTTGTTGTCGGCAGGAACGACATACCACGGCGAATCCTTAGTCGCCGTGTTGCGAATCATGTCCTCGTACGCCTTCATATAATCGCCCCAATGTTCACGCTCTTCGGCGTCAGCGGATGAAAACTTCCAGTTCTTCGAGGGTTCGTCCAAACGGCTTAGAAATCGGTTGAGTTGCTCTTTCTTCGAGACGTGCAGGAAGAATTTTCTCACGATCACGCCATTGCGAGAGAGGTACTGTTCGAGGTTGCGAATGTCCTCAAAGCGCTCATCCCAAATGTGCTTCGTGACGAGTTCGGGAGGCAGCTTTTGTTTTTCGAGCAACTCCGGATGCACGCGGACAACAAGCGTCTCTTCGTAGTACGAGCGATTGAAAATGCCGATGCGTCCGCGTTCCGGCAGGCATTTCAGGCAACGCCAAAGGTAATCGTGATCGAGGTCTTCGCTGGTCGGGGCTTTGAACGAGAAGACTTGGCAGCCCTGCGGATTGATCCCCGACATGACGTGCTTGATCGCTCCGTCTTTGCCGGCCGCGTCCATCGCCTGGAAGATCAGCAACACCGACCGGCGGTCCTGCGCGTACAACCGCTCCTGCAACGCAGCGAGGGCCTCGATCCCCTCCGCCAGCACTTGTTCCGCGAGCGGCTTATGCTCGTCCTTCAGCCAAGCCGTGTCTCCGGGGTCAATGTCCTTGAGCCGAAACTTCTTGCCATCCGTGATGGAGTAGTGCTTGGCAAGTTTGTGGGCGTGCTGGGTCAATTCTTTCAGTTTCATGACATGCTTCCCGAATGCAAAACAGCCCGACGCGAATCCTCGCGAACGGGCTGTTGAGTTTTTTAGGATGGGCACTCCTGCCCGTCCCTTGAACCACATGGTCGGGCAAGAGTGCCCAACCTACGGAGACTATTTCTCAAACGCCGAATCGAACCGGCGGTTCGACGGAGTGAAATCCACGTTCTTGCAGAACTGAGCGGCCTCGCGAGCGCCGTGTTCCCGCTCCATGCCGCAATCTTCCCACTCGACCGAGAGTGGGCCGCTGTAGCCGACCGCGTTGAGGGCGCGGATGATTTCCTCAAAGCGAACGGCTCCGCGACCGACCGAACGGAAATCCCAACCGCGGCGCGGATCGCCGAACGACAGGTGGCTGCTGTTGATGCCCGTGCGGCCGTTGAGCGTCGTGCTCGCGTCCTTCATGTGGACGTGGTAGATGCGATCCGGGAAGTAGCGAATGAACTCAACCGGATCGACCCCTTGCCAGATCAAGTGGCTGGGATCGAAGTTGAAGCCAAATGCCTCGCGTCGGTCGAGCACTTTCAAAGCCCACTCAGCCGAGTAGATGTCGAACGCGATTTCGGTTGGATGAACTTCGAGGGCGAACTTCACGCCGCAATCATCGAACACGTCGAGGATCGGGTTCCAGCGATCGGCCAGCAATTGGAAGCCCGCTTCGATGGTCTCGCGCGGCGTCGGCGGGAAGTCGTAGATGTACGGCCAGATGCTCGAACCGGTGAAGCCATTGACGACGCCGACTCCCAGCTTCTGAGCGGCTCGCGCGGTGTTCTTCATTTCGGCGATGGCCCGCTCTTGAACCTTCGCCGGATTGCCGTCACCCCAGACATACGGCGGCAGGATCGCCTTGTGCCGCGAGTCGATCACGTCCAGCACCGCTTGGCCGACCAAGTGGTTCGAGATCGCGAACAACTTCAGGTCATGCTTCTCGAGCAAGTCCCGCTTGCGAGCACAGTAGGTGTCATCGGAGAGAGCCTTATCGACTTCGAAGTGGTCGCCCCAGCAGGCGAGTTCGAGGCCATCGTAGCCGAAGTCTTTCGCCTTCTTGCAAAGATCTTCGAGCTTCAAATCTGCCCACTGACCGGTGAACAACGTGACGGGACGAGCCATGACAATCTCCTGATACTGAGTCTTGACGTGCGACAACGAGAGTGAGAACGAATCCACAAAGACGGCTGATGCCCACCGCGAGCACTTCGACAGACAGCCAGACACCCTTGTAACCAGCCGCTTTTTCGAGTGTCAAACGAGTGACGTCAGGAGCGAACGGACATCAATTCAGGCTTCTGGGTGTGAGGGCAGCTCAATCGAGTCCGTGCTCCTAACCACTGCCACCGCCTGAGCGATCTCGCGGTCGGTCAACAGTCCGGTCAGCCGTCCCGCAAAGCCGGGCGAAACATGCCAGCGGCCTAGCACGTCGAACATAGCCTCGCACTTGCTCGGTTCCAAACCGAACTGAGCTTTCAGCGACAATGCTTCAAACGGCGGCAAGTCCTCAAACTGGCTGATTAACAAGAAATCTCCCTCATTCGGCAACGTCAGATGTACTTGCCGAAGATTGGCGGGGAATGCCCCCTGCGAAGTGAGCGAGATGCGTCGCGGACCGGAAGTTCCCCACGCTTTAAGCTGCTGCGGTTCTTGCTCAGCGATGCGAGCCGCTGTTTCGCAGACAGCGAACAGCACCGACTCGTCTACCAAGTCACCGTCGAATCGCTCGCGGTGGAGATGCTTCTGCCATGTTTCTGAGAGGAGATCGAGTTGCACCTGTGGCGGGACCGCTCGCAAGAACGGAACCTCTGACAGATAGCCAAAGCCCTCGGCCGCTTCAGGGCCAAATTGTCTGGCCAGCACAATCCGTTCAAGCGTGTCGAGACACGCGATCCGGAAGGTGAGGTAACTCAAAGTGTTGTTCGGCAGCAGCGCATTGGTGATGGTCAACATGGGACGACATGCTGGCGTCGGTGCGACCCGACTTCAACGAGAATCCCGTGAGTCAGTCATTTTCTTCAAAACTGCTTTCGCGAGCCTGCCCGGCTCCCCGAAGACCGTTGAGTTTTCGTGACACGCACAGCCTACGCTGTTAGCAAGGCTTAACATCCTGGCGACTCAGATATCCAAATCCTCCACCTGGCTGGCTTCGTCCATGATGATGCGGTAGCGCTCGCTGGGGTCTTTGCCGAGGAGTTCGGTGAAGGTCTTGTCGGCGTCGAGTTGGCTTTCGATGTCCACTCGCAGCAGGATGCGCGTCTTCGGGTTGAGCGTGGTTTCCTTGAGCTGCGACGCGGTCATTTCACCCAAGCCTTTAAAGCGGCTGATCTCGAAGTTTCGGTTCTTCGGGAGCGTGGCGAGGATTTCTTCGCGGTGCGCATCGTCGCGGGCATAGTGCGATTCCTGACCGACGGCGATGCGGTACAGCGGCGGCAGCGCGAGGTACAGCTTCTCGCCGCGAATCAGTTGCGGCATGTGGCGGAAGAAGAACGCCAAGAGCAGCGTGCTGATGTGGTAGCCGTCGCTGTCGGCGTCCATCAGCAGGATGATGCGGTGATAGCGCAGCTTGTGCATGTCGAAGCCGGGGCCGATGCCGGTGCCGAGAGTTTCGACGAGATCGTGGATTTCCTGGTTGCCCAGGATCTTGCTGGTCGCGAGCGACTCGGTATTGAGCACTTTACCTTTGAGCGGCAGGACAGCCTGCGTCTTGCTGTCGCGGCCCATCGCGGCGGTGCCACCGGCGGAGAGACCTTCGACGATGAACAGCTCGGAGTCTTCCGGCTTGCCACTGCGGCAGTCGAGCAATTTGCCGGGGAGATTTGTCTTTCGACCGCCCGGAGTTTTGCGACGCACTTCCGTCGCGGCCTCACGGCTGGCCTGCCGGGCACGCGCGGCGAGCACGATGCGGCCGACGACCGCGTCGGCAATTGACGGGTTGTTGTTCAGCCACGTTTCGACGCCGGGACGCACGAGTCCTTCGACCGCGCTGGTCATCTCCGGGTTGTTGAGCTTGTCCTTCGTTTGCCCTTGAAACATCGGATCGGACAGGAAGATGGAGACGATCGCGACGAGTCCCTCGCGGATGTCTTCGGCCGTCAGCGTGATGCCTTTCAGCTTGATGTCGTGCATCTCGATGTAGTTTTTGACCGCCTTGACGACGCCCGAACGAAAGCCGATTTCGTGCGTGCCTCCCGCGTGCGTGCGGATGCCGTTGACGTAGCTCATGACTCGCTCGTCGGTCGACTCCGTCCAGGCGAGCGCCAACTGCAACTTGTGATTGCCGAGTTCCTTGTCGATCGTGAAGAGCTGCTCGTGAATCTGTTTGCGTTGGTCATCCTTCACGACCTTTTGCAGATACGCCACGATTCCTTCGGGGTGGAAGAATTCGTGCTGTTCTTTCTTGGCCTCGTCGTGAAAGACGATCCGCAGCCCGCCGTGGACGAACGAGATGTCTTCGAGATGCTGCTTGATGACGTCGGCGTTGAAGCGAATGTTGCGGAAGATTTCGTCGTCGGGGCGGAAGAAGATCGTCGTCCCGCGTCCTCGGAACGGCCGAATCTTCGCGACCGGTCCCTGAGGCTTCCCGCGACGGTACGTCTGCTGGTACTCGTGGCCGTCGCGATGGACGGTCGCGATCATTTCTTTGGAGAGCGCGTTGACGACCGACGAGCCGACACCGTGCAAGCCGCCTGATCTCGCGTAATTCTTGTTCGAGAATTTGCCGCCGGCGTGCAGAATGGTCAGCACGACTTCCAGTGTGGAGGTTTTCGTCTTCGAGTGCTTTTCAACGGGGATGCCACGCCCGTTGTCCTGCACCGACATCGAGCAACCGTCCTTGTGCAACGTCACGTCGATCCGGTCGCACTCGCCAGCGAGGTGTTCATCGACTGCGTTATCGACGATTTCCCAAATCAGGTGATGCAGACCGCGGGCATCGACGCCACCGATGTACATGGCTGGCCGTCGCCGCACGGCTTCCAGGCCTTCCAGGATTTCGATGTCGTCGCTGGAGTACTTTGCTTTCTGCTCCGCCATGAATCGCCTCGATCCGTCGCTGGAAAAATGTCGCTCGCTGTTGGAGCGTGCGAAGAATTGCGATCCGGACAAGGGTCGGCAAGAGAGAGACGAGTCGTTACTGGGTGCCCAGCAACAATTGCTGCGGATAGCCTCGGCCGAGTTCGGTCAGATCCTTGAGGAACAGGATCACCGGCGGCTTCTTGGATTGCGTGGTGTCGATGACCGCCTCCAACCGCATGAATGGGCCAGCTTCGTCGAAATAGCCGACGGAGTTGACTCGGTAGATGCCGCCGCGAGCAGTGACGTACTTGTCCAACTGCTGCATCGTCGGCAGATCGACGAGGTTCTCGATGACCAGCCAGCCAGCGGTTGCTCGTGCGCCGGTCGTGTCGACCAGTGGGCCGCCGTCCGCGCCTTGCCGTTTGGCGAGGATCGCCTGGGCGATGCTCTCCGTCATGCCAGGAACGGACAGCAAAGTGTCGTAGCGTGCCTCGTTGATGTTGATGCGGCCGTCGGTGAATTGTTCGGTGTTGACGGCGAGCGTGTCGAACAGCGACGGCAGATAGCCCACCATGCTGCTGCTGTCCGATGCCCACGGGCTTTGCAAAGTCGTCACAGAACCGTTGACGGTCGCCTGAGCGGTCGCACCAACCAACTCGTACAGCGACTGGAGTTGCTTGCCGGCGCCTTTCGAGAGGTCGATGCCGCCGCGAGTGACCGTGCCCCCGCCGCCACCGCCGACCGCGCTGCCCAAGGCTGTCGCCGCTTGTTGCAGTTGCTGGTACTGCTGATTGAGATTCGCTGTCGAGATGTTGCCGCCGCCGCTCTGATTCGTATTGCCCGATCCAGAATTCTGACCGCCGGTGGACTGAGTGGCGGAGTTGACCGCAGACTGAGCTTGGGCGGTGACTCGGTACGCGACCACGAATTGAGCGACCGTCGCGTCAAACTCCTCTTCAAGCTGGTCGTACAACTCGGCGAGGTTGTTGTTGTTGATGTTGATCCGCGTCGAGCCATCCCAGCGAGTGTTTGTCTCGCGGCCGTGCGCGCTGAGATACGCAGACCAGCCCAACTGCAGCGCGCCGTCCGCGTTATCGGGAGGCCAACTCACGTCGCCGTCGTTCTCGTTGGGATCGAGCAGTCCGTTGCGATTGAAGTCCTCGCCGTACAGGTACTCCGGCGATACGCCGCGCACGAGCAGCAACTCGTCGAGCGATTCCAATGGGCTGTTCTTCGACGAGTACGACGGCTGCAACCCGTTGTAGTAATCCGACTCGCAACCGTTGGTGCGGCTGGTTTCGTCGTCGTCGATGAAATCGAGAATGGCATCCGCCAGTTCGTAGGTCATGCCGGGAATCATCAACAGCCGACTGGCAGGATCGGTGGCAGAGACCGTGCCGCTCGACGTGCCATCCGAGGACGATGTGGAGGTACCGCCCGTGGTCGATCCCAAAGTCGTCGATCCGGAAGTCGCCGATGTGCCGCTGCTCGAAGAGTTGCTGCCGGCCGAAGTCGTGCCACTCGTCAACGTGGTACTGGACTGCTGCTTTTTTTCGGCGGCCACCAGTGCGTTGAGATTCAGCTTGGAGGACTCGTCGATCAGCCCAAAGCGAAGCGTCGTGCCGCTCGGATCGCTTTCATTGGGAGCGACCAGGCTGAAGCGAGCTCGGCCGCGTGGACCGTTCGCCTCTCTGAGCGTCACGCCGCCGAAATGCTGCGGATCGTGCAAGACGTTCTCGAAGCTCCCATCGGCCGTCGGCCGGCCGAGCACCGCCGCCGCCAATTCGATCCCGGAATCCGCACACGCGCGGGCTTGAGCTTCGCGGCCGAACACGCCGGTCGCGTGGCTTTCGGAAACCATCAACTCGGAAAACGAATACGCTCCGAGGGCCAACAGCGCGATCACGACCAGCACGACCAACAACACGCTGCCGCGTCTTGGCGGTGAATTCGGCGAGGTGATCGAAGGCATGGCAGGCTCACGAAGGCAAGTCGGACTCATCGCTCAGTCACGTTCCGAACGAGCATACCGCCGCAACGGGCGCAAACAAGACGGCCCGGCGATCGTCAACCGAACGCCGGGCCATGTCAGGGAGATTGTTTCGTTGCAATCGATCAGTTTCGATCGTTAGGGCTGCGCCTTGTCTTTCTCTTCTTCGCGACGCGGCGGGCGACCTTCCGGACGTGGTTCGGGCTTACGTTCTCCGTCTCGCGGACGATCCGCTTCCTGTCTGCGTTCACCATCGCGAGGCCGGTCACCGTCTCGGCGAGGCTCGCCATCGCGCGGCGGTTGTCCTCGGCCTTCGGGAGGACGACCTCCCTCCTGACCTCGGTCACCTTCGCGGCGCTGCAATTGGATGCCGAAGGAGGCATCGAACCGCAGTTCCGCTGCGTCTTGTGGTCCCCCTTGTGGCGGGCCGAGCAACTCGGCGCCATCGAGCTGGCCGTCGTTGTTGCGATCCAATTCGCCGAAGACTTCCTTCAGCCGATCGAGTTCATCACGGCTGAGCCGTCCGTCTTTGTTTCGATCGAGCAATTCAAAGAACCGAGGCATCGGGCCTCGACGACCTTCTCCTTGAGGTGGACGATCTCCATCCGGGCGACGATCTCCATCCGGAGGACGATTGCCTTGGGGAGGCCGTTCGCCGAGACGACCCTCAGGACGACGATTACCGTTGCGCCGTTCGCCTTCTCGTGGGCGATCACCTTCTGGACGACGTTCGCCATCGCGCGGGCGATCACCTTCGCGTCGAGCTTCCGGACGGTCGCCATCTGGCCTCGCTTCGGGACGGCGTTCACCATCTGGCTTGCGATCTCCTTCGCGCCGCTGTTCCCCTTCGCGAGCTTGAGCGAACGCTTGCAGATCATCCAGCGTCAGCACGTCCTTCTTCGCACGTTCAAACATCGGTCGCACGCGGTCACGGAATTGTTCTGGGATTTCTTCGAGCGTGACTTTGCCGTCGCCGTTCGTATCCATCCGTTTGAATTGCTCTTCAGGATTTTGATTCGGACGGCCCCCCGGATTTCCGGGAGCACCCGGCGGCGGGGAAAACTCGGCCATCGCGCGACCGAACTCTTCCTGGGACAGTTCATCCTTGCCGAGCTTCTCAAACACTTTGCCGAACCGTTCGCGCATCCCTTCCGGGAGTTCGTCTTTTTGCAGCTTGCCGTCGTTGTTCTTGTCGAGCCGCTTCAAGAACTCACCCTGACCGAAACCTCCAGGGCGTCCGCCAGGAGCACCACCCGCCATTCGCTGACGCATTTGCTCAAAGTCATCGGCGGTGATCGAATCCTTGCCTTGTCGCTCCAACATATCGCGGAGGAATCGGGCCGGACCGTCTTCGGGAAGTTCCTCTTTGGACAGTTTGCCATCGTTGTTCTTGTCGAGCCGTTCGAGCATCTGCTTGAAGTCGAGCATCGGCCGGCCACCGGGGCCGCCGGCTCCGCGATCAAATCCGCCACCCTGGACCGGAGCGTCACTGCGCTTCGCGGCGGCGTCGAATTCCGCTTTCGTCAGCTCGCCGTTGTCGTCCTTGTCTCCCAACCGCACGAGCCGATCGAAGTAACGGGCTTGCTCTTCGGGAATTTCATCCGGCACCAGTTTGCCGTCACCGTTCTTGTCCAACTTATTGAACAGGACTTCCTGGTCATTCGCCGCCGGCTTCTTCGCATCGTCCTCGGCATACGTCGCGAGCACCGGCAATCCGAGCAGCCCGGTGGCCAACAGCGCCCAAAAATTGATCCGCTTCATAATGTGGTTCCTGACGAGAAGTTGACTGGGTTCGGCCCAACGGCGGGGCGTGAGCATACGGCATTCAACCCGCAATTCCAGGTGGGGTTTCGCGAGATTCTTTGCCAGGAGACACGTTTTCGAGCGTGTCCAAGGCTAAACCGGCCAATCGAACGCGATGTCGAGCACCGGTGCCGAGTGGGTCAACGCCCCAATGCTGATCCGATCCACGCCGGTCTCGGCAATTTCCCGGACATTGTCGAGCGTAATCCCGCCGGACGCCTCCAACCGCATGGCCGGAGCGATTTCGTCTCGTAACCTCACCGACTCGCACAACAGCGACGGCCCCATGTTGTCGAGCAGCACGATCTCCGGACCACCCGCCAGTGCGTCGCGAAGTTGTTCGAGCGTGTCCACCTCGACCTCAATCGCGATCCCGTCTGGCGAGACGCTTCGAGCCTGCCGCACCGCGTCGGCAATTGACGGACCTCTGACCTCTGACCCCTGACCCCTGATCCATGCCGCCAAGTGGTTGTCTTTGATCAGCACTCCGTCGTGCAGGCCCATCCGATGATTGGTTCCGCCGCCGCAACGAACGGCGTACTTTTCGAGCGCTCGCCAGCCGGGCAAAGTTTTTCGCGTGTCGAGGATCACAGCGTTCGTTCCGGCCACTGCGTCGATGAACTTCCGAGTCTGTGTTGCGACGCCCGACAAGTGCATCAGAAAATTCAACGCCGTTCGCTCGCCGATGAGCAACGAACGGAGTGACCCGGACGCTCGCGCGACGACGGTTTGAGCCGCCACAAACGTCCCATCGGCGACTAGCGATTGCCAGGCGACGGTCGGATCGAGCCGACCGAATACCAACTCGGCCACTGGCCCACCGACGAAGACTCCCTCGCGTCGCACGACGACGTTGATCGTGGCCGTCTCCACTGGATCAATAAGCGCGGCACAGGTGAGATCGCGATCCAACTCGCTGGGCAGCGAGTCCGGCATCTCGTCCAACAGAGAATCAATCGTCGTGACCGAAAAGACATCCGCGAGTCGATCCAATGGACTGCCAACGATCGTCGCCGCGTCGCCCAAGTCTTCTGAAAGTGCCGCTTCAATCAAACGCAGTGCCGCGAATTGCTCGGCCGATCCGAAGGCGAGCGGTGTCTGATTCATGTCGGGCATGGTGGCTCAGCCTCCTGGGATTTCTCGCCCCGATCAACGCACACGGCCACGGCCAGATCACCGGTGACGTTCAGCGTCGTGCGGCACATATCGAGCAGTCGATCCACGCCCAGGATAATGCCAATCCCGTCGCCCGGCACATCGACCGATTTCAGGACCAGCACCACGAGCGGCAAAGATCCTCCCGGTACGCCAGCCGTACCAACTCCCGCCAGAATCGACATCAGCACGACTTGCACCTGTTGAGCCATCGTCAGTTCAACACCAAAGACCTGCGCGAGGAACAGGACCGTGATCCCTTCGTACAACGCCGTGCCGTTCTGATTCGCGGTTGAACCAACTGTCAGCACGAAATTCGCGACCTCCCGTTTGACGCCAAGTTTCTCTTCGGCGACGCGGAGTGACGTCGGCAGCGTTGCGTTCGACGATGACGTCGCAAAAGCGGTCAGCAGCACCTCGGTGATGCGGCCAAAGAATTGGCGAGGCGAGAGCTTTGCGAACAACCACACCACAAGCGAATAGACCCCAAACATGTGCAGCGCGAGCGCGGCGACCACCGTCCCCACATACCAAATCAGAATCTGCAAAATGTCCACACCGAGTGTCGCCGTCAGCTTGAACATGAACCCCGCAACGCCGATCGGAGCCAGCCGCATTGCCCAGCCGATCACGACCATCGCGATGTCGTAGATCCCTTCCAAGACTTTCACCAACGGTTCGGTTCGTTCCGGTGAGATGGAAATCGCGACTCCGCAAGCCAGCGAGAAGAACATCACTGCCAGCATCCCGCCTCCCGGAGAACTGCCGTCCAGCGCGCCGACCATTTCTTGCAGTGGATTCTTTGGGATGATGTCCAGCAGCGAATCGCGAGCCGTCTTTGCTTTGGCTGCCTGCGACATCGCCTTGTCCGCATCTTTGGCGTAGGTCTCTTGCAAGAGCATCCGTTTTTCTTTGGGCAACCCGGCTCCTGGCTTCACGACATTGGCCGCGACCAACCCAATCCCAACCGAGACCGACGACAACAGCAGCGTCATCATCAGCGTCCGTGCGCCGAGCCGTCCCAGTCGCCGCACGTCGCCAATGCCAGCAACACCCAGCGTCAGTGCCGAGAACACCAGCGGCACAACGACCATCAAGATCAACCGCAAGAAAACTTGCCCGAGCGTGTCGGCAACATTGTCCGTCAGCCACTGCAACGTTGAGTGCAGCTTCAGGGCCTCGGGGTGTAATTCGGCCAATCGCTGCTGAATGCCTCCCGTCGCCATCGCTTCGTCAAAGTCGTCTGGCCGTAACTCCTGCTTGCCGAGCTTTGTGAAGACTTGGTTGAACTCTGCACGCAAGTCTTTCGGCAGTTCGTCTGCTTGGAGGATCTCGTCGCCGTTCAGGTCGAACCGAATGAGAAAACCACTGGGTACGGCGGCCGGCCAGGCTTGTCTGGCGATCAAGCCAAACGTTGCACCGATCAGCAGTCCGATCAGGATTTTCCAGTGCAGCGACAGTCGCGGCTTCGATGCGGGATGGTCCATGAGCCAATCACCTCACGGGCGCGACTTGCGCTTGTCTTTGTCCCGTTGCCGTTTTTGGACGTTGACGGGAACGCCGTTGACGTCCTTCATCTCGCCCATTTCTTCGAGTTTGTCTTTCATACGGCTCCAGAAGTTGTTGGCCGGTTTGTCGGGGCCACCGTTCGGCGGGATGAGGAGTGTCGTGTTGTTCGTTGATGGAGGCGTCGGCACCGCGCGATCCAGAATTTTGCGTTCGCCCATGCTCCACACGCTCGACGCGATGAAGTACACGCACAGCCCGGCCGGGACGTGATAGAACATGAAGCCCATCATCAGCGTCATCCAAAAGAAGACCTTCGCCTGCATCCGAGTCTGCTCGTCGGTTGGCGGCGGCATGAACATTTTCTGCTGGAACAGGAACAGGCTCGTCGTGATAATCGGCAGCAGATTGAAGTCATTCCCGAGGAACGGCAGTTTCATCGGCAGAGGGAAGAGTGCGTCCGGCGCGGCGAGGTTGTCGAACCACAGGAACGGCGCACGACGCAGATCAACCGACGTGCTCAATGCCTGATACAGCCCGATGAAGATCGGCAATTGCATCAGCACCGGCAGGCAGCCGCTGAGCGGATTGAAGCCAGTCTCGGCGAACAGCTTCATTTGCTCTTCGGCGAACTTCTGTTTGTCGCCGGCGTACTTCGCTTTTAGTTCGGCGATTCGCGGTTGCACTTCCTTCATCCGCTTGGCATTGATCGCCTGTTTGCGGCTGATCGGGAACATGCAACTGCGGACGAGCACCGTCAGCAGCATGATGCAGATGCCGAACGGCAGGCCGAATGCGTGAAACGTGTTGAGCACCCACAGCAGTCCATTGGCGATGACGGCCACCAGTGAAGCCGGAATAAACAGGAAGCCGCTGAACTCGATGACCTTCTCCGCCCCGAGCGGGGTCAGCAGCGCGACACGCTTGGGACCGAGGTAAAAGTCGTAGTCGTGAGTGATCTCGTCCTCGGCCGGCACAGTGTGCTCGACCGAACGAAGTTGCACGCTGACTTCGCTCCAGGCGGGCAGAGCGGCATTTTTCTGGACGACCTGCGGCTTGGCGAAGTCGAGATAACTTGCTTGCTTCTGAGCGGCGTCCTGCGGCAGGACCAACGCGGTGAAATACTGTGTGTCCAGTCCGATGTACTGGAATGTACGGTTGCCAGCTTTCAGTTCTTGAATCTTGCCGTTGTCGAGTTCTTTGACGATGGCGGCTGAGGCCACCGCGTTCGTGGTGAGGCTGCCGTCCTGTTCCCGAATCCCAAACTTCACGTCGCGAAACTTGCTGGCGTTCTCGGCGTTTTCTAAGGGCAAGCCGGCCGGGCCTTGCAGGTCGTAGACGACGGTCAGTTCCTTCGAGGAGAGATTCTTGAAGCTCAACTGCACAGCGAATTGATAGCCGGTCGGGTCTTCGTCGCGATTCGCGTCCGCCTTCTCCCAGCGACGGACTTCGTATTTTTTGAGAAGCTCCCAGACGCCATCCGGCGTCTTGATGCCAAACGTGACGCTCTTCGGAACTCCCTTCGCTTCGGCAGCGACTTCGACGTCTTCCGCGACGACATCCCAGTTCAGCCGCGCGAGGTTCGCATCAGCATCGAGCTTCTTCAATTTCTTGTCGATGTCGTCGATCGCGAGTTGCCCCGTCACTGGCGGAGCAGCCTTCAGTGTTTGCAACTTGTTCGTCAAATCATTGCCGAGCAGGCTGAGTTGCAGCACAGCGGCACCAGGCTGAAAGGGTTTGAGTGCCTTGTATCGCGGATCGTTCAGCTCGGCGGAGACGATCCCCGCGCCGACAGTGCTGAGCGTGACCTTCAAACCGAATCCAGTTCTCGGATCGTCGGAGCCGATCACGACGCTCTTGGTCGGATGATCGGGCAACTTGGTTTCAACAACGGCGACGACTTCCGTATCGGACTTGTCACCCTTGTCTGCTTTGTTCTCGTCCGCGGCTTTGTCGTCGGCGACAGCGTCATCCGGCTTTGGATCGAGTTTCTTAGCGGGTGGCTTTGCTGGCGGCGGAAACATGCCTGGAAACAGCTTCGGCCCGACGCTCATCCAGCCGAACAGGATGAGGAACGAGAGAACGGTGAAAGTCAGCAGGCGGCGTTGTTGATCCATGTCAGATTCTGATGCAGTTTAATTAAAAAACAAAAGGGTGCGTGGACGCACCCCTCATCGTATTCCCGGTTCACCGATCGACCTAGCGGCCATCACGAAGACGGTCACCGAGGAAGTTGTCGAGTTCCGGGATGTCGTAGATTTTCTTGGCCGTCGTATCGACGTCGTACTTCACTCGGCGATAAGTCAGCTTGTCGTCGTCGAGAATCACATACGACGAATCGGGCACGCCGTTGCGAGGCTGTCCGACCGAGCCGACGTTGACGAGGTGCTTCTGATTCGTCAGCCGGTACTCGAAATTGACCTCTTCCGGAGACAAGAAATTCAAATCCTCGGTGAAGATGCCGGGAATGTGCGTGTGTCCCTGGAAGCACCACCGCTCGACCAAGCCAAAGATGCGTTCCATCTTGCGTTGGTTGTAGATGTCTTCCGGGAAGACGTATTCATTGAGCGGGTTGCGGGCCGAGCCATGCACGAACAGCAAACCTGGCTCGCGGCGGATGCGGGGCAGTTCGCCGAGAAACTCCCAGCGGCGTTCACTGTTCTCGCCAGTTTCAAGCTGCTTCCGAGTCCAGAAGATTGCCCGCTCGGCTCCGGCGTTGAAGCCTTCCGGATCGAACAAGGCTCCCTGGTCATGATTGCCGAGGATGACCAGATCACAGCTCATGACACGGTCGATGCACTCGCGCGGGTTCGGGCCGTAGCCGACGATGTCACCCAGGCAATAAATCTCTTTGATGCCCTGCGACTTGATATCTGCGAGGACCGCATCAAGGGCCTCCAGATTTCCGTGAATGTCGCTGATGATGGCTCGCAACGCAGACTCCGCGACGAAAACAACCGCACAGGTGCCGAGACGGCCGGGCAGTCTAGTGGCGTTGAGAAGTAGGGGCAATCATCGCCTTTCGGCCACGCGGAGCACACGGCTTCACGCAGAAGTCACCGCCCGGCGCGGGCCGAACGGCCGGTCAGGCAAGGTGTGCCGAGTGGGCGAGTTAGAGCGCCGTAGCTGCATCAACCACCAGAATGTCCGCTTCCTTTGGGATCCGACCACCGAGACAGCACCGACGAACCGATCAGCGTGGACGCTCCGAAGATCGCGATTCCCAGCAGCGTTGAGGCGATCACCGCGGCGAAGAGCTTGGCCGTGCTGAACTGCGTCCCCTGTAAGATCATATAACCCAGGCCGTGACGTTCGGCCAGGTTTCCGGCGAAGAACTCGCCGACGATCGCGCCGACGACGGCCATCCCGCTCGACGTGCGAGCCCCCGCCACTAGAAACGGCACCGAGTGCGGCAACCGCAGCTTCCACAGCACTTGCCAGCGAGTCCCTCGGTACAGCCGAAACAGGTCGAGCAAATCAGGATCAACCGCCAGCATTCCGGCCGTGACGTTCGTCACGATCGGGAACAGGCTGATCATGAACGACACCAGCACGATGCTGTGAAAACCGGCTCCGAACCAGACAACGATGATCGGAGCCACCGCGACGATCGGAACCGTCTGCAAAAAAATCGCGTACGGGTAACAGCTACTCCGAATCATCCGCGACTGCGAGAACACGCAGGCGGTCAGCGAGCCGATCAACAGGCTGCTCACGAACCCACACAGTGCAGCTCCGGCCGTCAGCCCGATCGCGGTGAGTAGTTCCGAGCAGTTCTCCACCGCCGCCTGTAACACGCCACTCGGCTTCGGAACCAAAAAGGCTTTGATACCGAAGCCCATGACCACGTAATGCCACGCCGCGATCACGAGCACAAACAACACTGCCGGAGGCAACGCCACTTTGACGACTCGATTCATTGCGCGGCCTCCCTCAGGCAGCGGCTAACCTCACCGGTCAGCTTTGCGAACTCCAGCGTCGAACGGAGTTCCACGTTGCGCGGATGCTCGAACGGCACGGCGATATCGGCAACGAGCGTGCCGGGAGAATTGCTCATCACCAGCACGCGCTGGCTGAGAAACACCGCCTCGGAGACGTTGTGCGTCACAAAGATTCCCGTCCAGCGCTGTTCGGTCCAGATGCGGAGCAGTTCTTCGTTGAGCTGTTGCCGCAGCAAGTCGTCGAGCGCCGCGAACGGCTCATCGAGCAGCAGCAACTCCGGATGCGTGACCAGCGCTCGCGCGAGCGAGACGCGCATCCGCATTCCGCCCGAGAGCATTCGCGGCCGCTTGACCGCGTCGTCTGGCTTCAGGCCAACCAATTGGAGGCTGTTGTTGACGGCGACCTGCTGCTCGGCGAACGACACGCCGCGCAGTTCCAGCGGCAGCCGGATGTTGTCGAAGACGCTTCGCCAAGGCAGCAGGTTGGAATCTTGAAACACGAACGCGACGCGAGGATCGCCTGTGGCTATTCCCTCTCCCCCAGGAAGAGGGCTAGGGTGAGGAACCAGAGGCGTTTTAGTTTTCTCGCGCGCAGACCTCTGATGCCTGGTCGAAAATTCCCGGGCTACGTCGATCGCTTGCCGTCCCTCACCCGGCCTTCGGCCACCTTCTCCCAAAGGGAAAGGGGACGTGGCGACGCTCACTTTGAGTTCACCACCCGTCGGTAACATCAAACCGGCGATCATCCGCAGCAGCGTCGATTTGCCGCATCCGGACGGACCGACCATCGAAATCAATTCACCGTGCGAGACCGCAAGATTCGCGTCGCGCACACCCAGTTGGCCGGATGCGAATCGCATCTCGACACCGATCGCATTGACACACAAGTCTTGCGGCAAGGGGGCTGTTTCCAATTTGTAGCCACGCTCGCCAGAACGTGGGCCAGCCGACCTGGAACAACATTCTGGCAAAAGTCGCGACTCTCCTACGAGGCGGCGGCATTCTGACGGCAACTTTGCAGGACGCCAATCCCCAGCACGATGGATGCAATCGCAAACGCCACAAAGCAGGCTTCACTGAACGGCGACGGCAGAAAGAACATGCCGAGCAATCCGAGCACGCTCAGCCCGCCGCTAAATTGGCGACACGGAAAACCGCTCGATGAGCCGGCGATCAGCCGCAACAGCCAAACTGCGATCGAAGCCCAAATCACCGCCCACACCAAGCCGAGCCCTGACTTGTCTGACTCATTCGACCGCACGGACAACGCCAGCCGCGGCGAACCGCTCGCGCGAGAGAACCGCAAGACATTCCCATCGCGCTGAATCTCGATGGGCAGCGACAAGCCACCGGCCTGCGTCCAGCCAGACATGCCGACAGGTTCTTCAATCAAAGCAGCAAGGGATTGCTGGTCCGCAGAGACATTAAGATTAATGGAACCAACATTGGTCGAACCCACAACGCCCCAATTGTTGTTCACGCCAACTCCGAACGGCAATCTGCCGCTCACTGGACCACTTCCTCGGCCACCGAAGCCGCCTGGTCCTCCTCCAGCTTGACCGCCGCCACCTTGTTGGCCTCCTCCCAACGGAACCCCGTTGCGGCCTCGGCGACCGTTGGCGAGATCGGACCTTCCCATCATCCCTGCCATTCCATCAAAAAGGCCTCGCTCTCCGCCTACAGCGCCACCCATCCCTGCTGCGCCCGGTGGAGCGGGTGCGTTGGTGACGTTCGACTCACGGCTCTGCTGTTGTGGAATCGCGAACTGCTGCGCCTGCTGCTGCGCCATCTTCTCGTTGTCGACCGCTTTGTTGAGTTCGCCGAGTTGATCGACCGCTTGTTTGCGGCGATTGGCTCGATCGACTTCAGAGACACCCTTCCCGGCCGATTGCCGCGTACCTGCGGTTCGTCCTAAGGGAGCTGCACCCGGCTTCTGCGCCGCCGGCGGTGAATCCCGAGCGACATTGAGTTTGAACTTCAGGCCGCTGTCCAAACTGGTGCCGGGAGCGCCTGCTCCCAGGAGCGAGTCCGTGACATTGCTGAGATTCAGCACACCGTCACCGTTCCGGTCTTCGCCGGGGTCGAGCACTCCGTTGCCGTTCAAGTCCTCCCCGTTGCTGATGACCGCCGAGTTGCCGAAGAACAGGTCGCGGTTGTTGTCGGCCACGATCTGGCGCTGGAAGCCTCCCCCTTGCTGACCCCCTTGGCCGAAGAAGAGTTTGCTGTTCACGTTGGCCTTGGCTTCGCGTTGCGCGGCGAGAGCTTGAGCCGCCTGCTGCTGATCCTTCGCGACATAAAAATTCGACCCGCCATCCGTCTGCTCGATGATGATGCGGCTTTCGAGGTCGGCATTCTTCGCGTCGAACTCCTGCAGCGATTCCGCCAGCTTGCGCCCTTCTTCCGACTGCGGCGCGGAACCCGGGCCGATGCCGGATCGATTGTCGTAGTTGTGCAGCGCCAGTCCGAGTTGCTTGAGATTGTTCCGAGCCTGCCACTTCTGCGAACTGGGATTATTCCCTTCAATAACGCGAATCAACTCGTTGGCCTCTTGCAGCCACGTCGAGCGGTACGTCACGTCGACCGCGTCCGCATCTTGCCGATTCAAATTGTGCCGCAACGGATCGTTGACCTCTTTTGCCGACCACTCCTTCGGGACATGCACGGACCACAGTGTCCGCGCGATGGGGATGCCGAATTCCTTGTCGTCCGAAAGGGACACGACGTTCGCGGTCGGCAATTCGAATTCTTGAGCCCAGACTTTCAATCCGCGCGGCAAAGCCCCGGTCGACAGCCGGCCGCTCAGCACGAGCTTCACCTGGAACGACAGGTCCGCTTCGCTGGTCTTGGGCAGTGCAATGAGCTGGTAAGTCTTGCCCTCCTTCTTGAGCTCCAACAGTCGCGCCGGTTGATCCGCGACGAAGACCGATAGTGCCTGCGACTTCGTCGGCAGTTGCAGAGCTAGAAACTGCCGCGAACGATTCTTGATCGTGTAAACGCACTGCATCCGCCAGGTGCCATCGGCCGCAAGCACCGTCGTCAGGTCCGCGAGGTTCACCGATGCGGCGGCACCCGCTTGGGCGGCGAATGACTTCAAAGACCATCTCGGCGCGGCGACTTCTGCATTCTGATCACTGATCTCTGGCCTCTGACCTCTGATTCGCAGCACGGCCGTTGCCTGGTCGACGAGATGCTGATCGACGACGATCGGCAACTCGTCGCGCTGCACGGCTTCTCCCACTTCGCCGACGGGCGCGAGTTGATTCGCGCTGATGTTGATGACCACCACGTACTGCCTTTGCGTGTCGAGCGGCGAGAACGGCGACGCTTCTTGCCCGTCGACGGCCGGCGCGGCGGCTGTGTCACCGTCGATCAAGACGGCCCGCTCAAAAGTGATCGTCGGTGCGGTGACTTCGCGCTTCTCAGCCGGTGGTGGCAGCGTCGCTGTCGCCAACAAGAAATACCGCGCCCCAGCCGGATCTTGCAGCGCGACCGTCCAGCGCGTGCGACCGCTTCCCTCACCGGCCGATGCAAATGATGTCTGCCGAATGCCAGCCCCTTGGAAATCCAGTTTCCCCGCCAGCCAGTCGGGAGTCGTGAACGTGAACGTGTCAGACGCGGCTTCGGCAATCTTCCACTGCAACGCCAACGAGTAATCGACCGCCGTGTCCGAGACCGTCACCAGCGTGACTGCATCGGCCGACAGCTTCGGCACCGCGCGAGCCAAATCAAAACCGAGCACCTCCGGCATCACCACGTTCGACGTGAACACGAACTTTGTCGGCCGGCTGAGCTTGCTGCGCAGCTCTTCGCTGCAATGCTCCGGATCGGATGTCTTCCAAGTGTTGAAGCTGCTGACCGTCGCCTGATACGCCGGATCGAACCAGACCGCCGCTTGCGTCACCAACTTGCTGAGCTCCAACGGTGTCGGCGCGGTAATCTCGGCAATCGCATCCTCCGGTTCCTTTGCGACGTTCCCTTGCAATATGACCTCAACCGCTCCGATGCGTGGCTCGGTGAATTCGACTGTCAGGACGTTCGTCGCCGGATCAATGTGCCAGTCTTGCAGAGCCGTCGCATCGACATCGACTGGCAACCACATCGGCGGCAACTGCACGCTGACGCTCGACCGCAGCGCTCCCGCCAACTCCCATCGCAGACGAGACGACATCCGCACCTTGCGACGTTCCACAATCAGCGCGTGTTCCGCGAAACCGGTCGATTCTGGCGCTCGGCGTTGAGCCGAAAAGCTGATCTCAAACGGCCGCTGCGTGTACCGGAACGCCGACAACGGTGCCCCCATTCCAATCCATGAAGCCCCCGCCTGCATCGCGAACTGATTCGCGTTGATCTGCGCCAGCCCTTTTGTCGCGACGTTTTTCACTGCGAACTGCGGCGCTGCAAACAACCCCACGATTCCGAAGTCTCGCGAGACCGCCAACGGAGCGAACGTCGGCAACTTGATCGCCACCGCCTCGTCGGCCACATGAGTCTCCAGGAACAGGTCAAACCCCAGCGAAGTTTGATCGCCGACCGCACGCCGCAAGAAGACGCGCAACACACGGCCATCGACGTTCTCGCCGAGTTCCCAGCCGCCCACATCCGGCCCGCCGATCGAGCGAACCTTCAATTCCTTCGGCAGAGAGAACGAGACATCATTGATTGCTCCGCGCGGCACCTTGAACTGCCAGCCGGAAACGATTCGTACTCCCGCATCTTCAACCTGCACCGCTGTCTGTGAATCCGCTTGCACGATGGCATCGACCGCCCCCGCTGCTTGCTTCGGCTGCCAAGCGAGCCGAATTTCGCCCCCCGCGCTGATCGGAACCTCGAAGTAATTTGTAGGATGAGCACTCTTCCCCGTCCGGTCTTTATCTTCCGTCGTCGGATTCTTTGAACCGTTCGGGGCGGGCAAGAGTGCCCAGCCTACGTCACCACGACGCATCCGAAACGAATTGCTGGCCCCATTCACTCGAAACGACACGTCCTCCGTCGGCGGGATGAACAGCAGCTTGCCGCTCGGCAGCGGATCGATACCGATCACCAATTGCCCGGCCGGGCCTTGCTGATTCACCGGCACCTCGGCCGTCAGGTCGAGCACATGCAGTCCCGGCTTATCGATCACGACATGCAATCGCGTCGTACCGTTCTCGTCGCGCACGACCAACGCCGCCGGGGCCTCATCCAACTTCGCTTCACTGAGCGACGCCAACCGTAGCGGGATCGGCAGCACAATTTGTTGTTTGCGAAAACTGAACAGCGTGATCCGCGCTGTGACCTTCGCCGTCGCGTCAGGTCCGTCCACTTTCTTGTTCGGAGCGACCACAACCAGCGCCTCGGCCACGAGTCCGTCTTGCGGGGCAGGGGGAGTGACTCGCGATTCGGGATGTGCCGCATTCCAGAGTTCGACGAACTTCGCGTGCGGCAGATACACCCGCTCGGCAGCGAGCGGATCTTTCGGATCGTCGAACGGAAAAATGATCGTCGGCCGCACGGGAATATCGGGATTCGGATTGACCGCCGGCGCGACCGCCGGTCTCTGAACTTGCGGCGCTTGAGCGAACGCCGAGTTGGCCGCAAGGAACGCAAAGAGACACAAAGAGGCGGTGCGGCGAGTCAGCGATCGTGTCCAGAACGCTTTCGTTTTCATGCGCGGCCACGCGCTGGCGAGCGACTCGCCCGCCGCGCGGAGCGTCCACAGTGCAATCGCGGCAACGGTGCCGAAGAAGATTCCGTCGAGCGTGTTCTGCCACGCCAGCGGCGCGATCGCGGCCAGAGCCAACGGCAACGTCAGTCCCAGCGCGGCCCAACTGGCTTTGAGAGTCCGCCGATTCGGAGGGAGCAGCCACGCCAGGAACGCCAACGCCGCGATCCACACGACTCGCCCGGTCCAGCCCATTGCGCGATTCTCGTAAACCAGATCCAGCCCAATCCCGTTCGCGGCCGTCTCCGTGCCGAGATATCGAAACTTCTTGGTGGCCGCCCCGTTCTGCGATTCCAACGCCATCGTCAGCGACAAGAGCCCGCCACGTTCGCCGCGACGATTCATTTCGTCGATGAGCTTCTGCACGCCTTCGATATCTTGTTCGTTGCCGCGAAGGATAAGGACGTCATCTATGTCCTTGACGCTCACGTAGCCCTTCAAGGGGGAGCCGGCAATCCTTACGGGATCGGATTTTGAGTCGGACATCTCATCGCGAAGTCCGCGTGAGTCGCGGACTTTCGAGGAGAACCCTTTTTTCGCGAACTTATCGTCCGCTTTTCTTGTCGCCGCTTCCTCGACCAGTTTTTGGTTGAGTTGTGCCTGTATCTCAGGCAACGACTCTGATGTCGGAGGCATGTCAGTGGCCATCGGCGTCATCGCTTGTGGGGCCGCCATCGGCGCGCTCGTCACTCCGGCCGGAGCGGTCGCTGCAACTTTGCTCGGCTCGGCAAAGAACGTTGCCTTGTCGTCCGCGACTTCAGACCGGTCGTACAACATTTCGGTACCACCACTCACATCAATTTTCCATTTCAGTCCGGCGGCATTGCGCGCGGATTGCACCGACGGAGCTACGTTGACCCACAGGAAGGAGCCGATTCCAAAAAGCACGATGGGAGCCACGACGCCTCGTTTCCAGCCCCAACGGAATAGCGACCAGATAATGGCGACGATCGCCAGTACCAGCACGAGGGCCGAGGCCATCCGAATGATGTTGCGAACGCTCGGCGGCGACAGCGACTTCGGCAGGTTGCTCAGCCAATCGCTACGGTCGAGCGGGGTGGCGGGGTCGGGAACAAAAACTCCTTGGCTGTCGGTCAGCAGCAGGTCGGGCGGGTAACGCAGTTCCCATTGTTGGTCGAGCATCTGCATCGGCTGCGACACGCCGGCTCCGCTGAGCACCGTCAACTCTGGCGGCGGCTGACGCAACTCGCCCGTGCCGCGCAGCGCCGGCACGTTCGTCCGATAGAACAACTGCAACGACCGCTCGGCCGCCGGATTGTCGCTCGGCCGCAACGGGATCAGGAACGCACCGTCGGCTCGGCGAACTTCAACCGGCAGGCCATCGACGAGAGCGGCCCAGAGATCGGCGGATTGTCGTTTGTCCGGCCCCCTCTCCCCTTGGGGGAGGGCTGGGGTGAGGGATCCGGACGTCGTTTGACCGTCGGTCGCGGAGTTTACCTTGTTCGTCTTCGTGAGGTTTGTGGAGCGCTCGGTTCCCTCACCCGACCTTCGGCCACCCTCTCCCAAGGGGAGAGGAGACGTGGCGGAGTCGAACTTGATTCGCAGGCTTTGCACTCCGACGGCGGTGAATTGAAACGTCGCTTGATGCTGGAACTCGCCGGCGGGGCTGAGCACGCTGTTGATCGAGGCGACTCGGCAGATCGCGGTCGGCACCGGCAGGCGATCGAAGCGTTCGTCGGCGATAGCGATGTTCGGAGCGCCCGCGAAATAGCGATACGCGGCGACGATGCGCTGGCTCGGTGAGTAGGCCAGCGGAGCGGGAAGGTCTATCGGATCGACTTCGGGGAGGTTCGTTTTGTTACCGTCTTGAGCGGTGATCGTGAGCCGCTGATCGCCCTCGGCTTCGATGGAGATGAAACCGTTCTGGCGGTCGGCTTGGATGATGCGGAGATGTGAGAGTTGCTCCGTAGGATGGTCCGCATTCGGCGGATTGCCCGTCCCTGCGTTCCCTTCATCCGGTCGGGCAGGAGTGCCCAACCTACGCGCGGAGACGCTCGTCACCACCAGCGTTGTTGTCCCGACCAAATGCCGATCCAGACGCAGCGTCCAAATCAATTCGCCGTTCTCGCCGGGCTTCGATGTCTGTTCGACGATGCGGGCGGAAGAATCTGAAATTTGAAATCTCAAATCCTTGCCGGCGGATTCCGCCAACGCGACTTCGAGCACTCGCAGGCCGCCACCGGTGATCGTCAGGTCCGACTCGAAGTGCGCGTGCAGCGTTTTTTTGTCGAGCCGCGCGAACGTCAGTGTGCGAGCGGCGATTCGCGACGGTTTGCGTTCGATCTTCAGCGTGCCGCTGAATCGGGTGCCTTGGTACTCAAAGCCGAGCCGTGCTCCAGGGACCGGCACGTTTGTCGGGTCGAGTCCGCTGATCTCGCCGGGTAAGACAACGAGGTCCGCGTCGGCCTTGATCACGTACGTCCCTTCGGAGACGGACGACTGAGGCAGTCGCAACTCCGGCAGAGTCACATCGACTGGCTTGTCCTCGACCGGCCAGCCGTCGGGGTCGCGGTGTGCTCGGACTTCGAGCTTTGCCTGCTGACCCGGTCGCAACGGCTGCGGCAACGGAATGCGAATGTGATTGATCCCCGGCTCGTCCTCTTTTGTGCGCACCTGCCACGGCAACGGCTGACCGTTGACCGAGACCGCCGTCAGCAACCACTCGGCCGGTAGCGAGACTTCCAATTCAAACAGCGGAGCGAATGACGTTTCCATCGTCGCGGCGGTGATCAGGTCGAGGCCCGTCGCAGTCAGATCGAAGATCGACGAGATGCTCGCCTGCACGTCCTGCTCTTTCGGCTGCGCGACGAAGCCCAGCGAGAAATCTTCCTTCCAGACATCAAACAGCAGCGCGACTTGCCCGGCATCGGTCGCACCCTCCGTGCCGATGGATTTCAGATAGGCCTCGTTGACCGTCGCCGTCCGCACACCGACTGACTCAACTGTCCGCAGTCGCACGGCCGGAGCGTGTTGCACGAGTGCTCGGCCAATGTGCGACGTGATTTGATTGATCTTCAACGTCGGAACACGCCACGACTCTCCGGCCGGCACTGCCATCACGCCACGAAAGTCGATCCGCCGCAAACCGTCAAGCGGCTGCCGATAATTCAACGTGATCCGCGTCGAGTTCGCATCCTCGGGATGATCGGACAACTCCCACGCTTCGAGTCCGTTGGAATCGACATCGGTGATCTCCAACGTCTTCGGCACAACGCAGACCAGCCGGTCGAGCGGCGTGCCATGCACCTGCAATGCTGTGACCGCGTGCCAAGTGATCTCGCCCGGAGCGACTCGCAACCCGAAACCCGTTGTCGCAAACAGCAGCGAATCGGTCGCGCGCTCGCGTTGCCGATCGGTGAGCTGAATCGCCACCGCGTTCCGCTTCCCGCCGACCGCCAGTTCATAATTTGCCGGCTGATCGTTCGCCGTCGGCCGCTCGACGCTCAGCCCATCGAGTTGCAAATGTTTCCCCGCCGGCACCGCAATCTTTAACGTCGCCGCGATCCCCGGCAGCACTCCGACCGACGCGACCTTGTCCACACCGACCGCCGACAACGGCGTCGAAAGTTCAAGCGTCAACGTGTGCTCGCCGTGCGTGTCGCTGAGCAAGAACAACGTCTGATCGTTGCGACCCAATTTCGCCGACTGCCCGTTGAGCTTCGCGCCCTCGACCGCCATCGCTCCGAACGGCAACGGCAACGCCTGCCACGACTCGGCAAGGTGACTGATTTTGATTGTGGCCTGAATGACCAGTTGCTCGCCCTCAAACTTCGCCGCATACGTCGCTCCCGAAATCATCGCCCCGATCGGAGCAGTAGTCTTGGTCGGCGCATTCTTCTGGGCGTCGCGATACAGCTTGAGAAATTCATCGCGAGGCAACAGCACGCCTCGCTGGTCCTTCGCGATCACCGTATCGAGTTCTTCCACCGGCACGAACACGCGACGAGCTTCAACCTCCTGGGCAGCCATCGGGAACCAACAAATCAGTGCCAAAAGCAGAGCGATCATGGCTTTCCCGAAAGCCGATGGCCGTTTGCTGATCGCCGAGATACCGTTTTTTGAATCCTCGCAAAACGGCATTACGGCGATCGGCTGTCGGCTGGCAGAGATCGGCCAGAACCGTCGTGCCGAGGTCAGGTCTTCAAATTTCAATTTTGGTTTCCCGATCATGGACTGACTCTCTTCCCACGCGAAACGGTCGAACAATCTGAGGTTGAGTTCGTGGCGCCAAAATTGAAATTTGAAGACCTGACTCCTGACCGATGGGACTACGAACCGGATTCGGGTGGCGGGCTGACGGTGGCTGGGAACGGTTGCGACCAATCGAAGCGGTTGCCGTTCGATTTTCGTACCGCTCCGAAGAGCGACTGGACCATCCACAACGCGAACATCAAGACAACGCCCCAGCGAGCCGCGGCGACTCCGTGCAGAACCGTGTCCGCGTCGTTGAGTCCGGCACAGACGGCGATCAATACTCCGGCCAAGACCCAACCGAGCCGGTTGCGCCACGTCGTCGGAATCAGCACGACCCCCAGCACGAACAGCGAAATCGTCGCCACGATCGCGGCGAAGCTGACCTTCCACCACGTCACTTCCAGATATTCCGCGCCGCCGAGATTGTGGAACGAGTACGCTTGCCCCTGTGTCGCGAAGTCAGCAACACCAACGGAGGACGTGCCGATCCATTGATCGAGTTCGCTTTGATTGACCCCCGAAGAGACCTGACCGTCGATCGCTCGCTTGAGCGTCAGGTGCTGCTCGCGAATGAACAGGTTCGGCGTGCCGACGAGCGAGAACTTCTCCGGCACCCAGACGACCGTTCGGAGTTGTTGGATCGCGACGGCAGCCCCCTTCGGGCCGCCGATTCGCGGTAGCGAGACTCGCAGATTTCCAAAGTTGAGCGCGAATGGTTTCGGATTGATCGGCCACAGGAATTGCAGTGTGACCGAGAACGGCTCATCCGACTTCCCGCCGCGTGCGACGCTCACAAAATAACTGTCGAACGCATCGTCCGAGCCTTTGCCCGCCTTCTCCGGCGAGACCGATTTGTTGTCGACGAGCACGCCAAGAATCTCCGCTCCCTTTGGCAAGTCGATGCGGAGTCGTTGTCGCTCGCTGGTCTTAAGCTTGAAGCGGCAGCGGTACGACGCCTTGTCGTCTTGATCGACGACGACCTCGACCAGCCCGCGCGAGACAACCGTCTCGACCACTTCCTGAATCTCGTGCTTCGCGGCAGACACTTTCAGAGACACTGGCTGCGAGTAATACCGATAGGCCAGCGAGCCATCCTGCGACAGCAGCGACAACTCGCGCGGATCAATCGCTTCGAGCACATCGCCTGCTGCGTCGGCCGAGACCGTCAACGCCTTGTCCTTCTGAACCGTGACCTCTCCGTAGACGTCGGATAACTCGACCTTGCCCGCCTTCGATTCTCCGTCGCCGGGCAGACCGACTGCACGAACCGGCTTGAGTTCCTGTTGCCACGAGAGCGTCGATCCGGCCTTCTTGTCCTGCCCATCGCCCCCCAGTCCTTGCCCCTCAGCCATTTTCAAGTCGTAGGTGATCTCGAACGGCACATCGCCGACCGCCTCGCGTTGCAGGATGATCGTCCACGTGACCCAACCCTCGACCGCATTCTCGGCTTTCTTCTTTTCTTTAATCGCGGGAACCGTCGCTCCCTGAGCCATCCGAATTTGCACCGCATCGGCCAGCGCTTCGGGGACCGCGATTTGGAACGTGTCGAGCCCCGCGAACTGGACGTGATACGTCACTGTCGTGCGGACGTCGGCTGTCTCCGGCTTCGCATTCAGCAACGTCGCCACTGATGCCGTCAGCCGAGTTGGCCGTCGAGTCGTCTTCACCGGAATCTCGACTGGCCGCCGCGTGAACGACCACGCCGACGCGAGCGTCCCACCCGCAACGAAAGGTGGGTTTGGATCGGCGTTGCGTTCCGGTTGCACGCCCTTGATCGCCTTCTCGTCAGAGAGCACTTCGATCGCGGGTGCCGCGAAGATCGCCACCTGACCGGTCTCACGTTCGACGTTCAACGGTTCGAGCAACGGCAGCGTCAGGTTCTGTTCCTTCGCCGTCGCGTCGAGCGTCACATGCCCGACGATGTTGAGCTCAATCGCCCCTTCACGTTTCATGTCGAGCACGACACGCAACACGCTGCCGCCGTCTTTGGTCTCGACGGTGTGTTCTTTGACGAACGGGCCGACGACGCTGTCGATCTTCAAGCCGTCCGGCACGCGCAATTGCAGATCAAACAGCCCGGCTCGCTCGACCGTGTAGTTCAACTGTGTCAGCGACCGCAGTTCGTCGTCGAGGAATTGCAGCCGCGCGACATGATTCACCAGCACGCGCGGCTCAACCGCTTTCGCGGTCAACTTGAGTTCGACCTTCGGCGAATAAAACTTGTACGCCAGCGAACCGGGGCGGCGAATCTGTTCCGCGACTTCCGCCTCTTCGATGCGAGTCAATCCCGTGAGCTTCTCGACATTCAGCAACAGATCGGCACCCTTCGCGACGACAAGCTGCCCGCTTTCACGCACGACATCGAGAGCATGAATCCCCGCCGCCGGAGCATTTTCGTTCAGACCAACCACAGCAAACGCCTCGGCCGGTGCAGGTCGCTCCGTGTGAACTTCGAGCGTCAGTACTTTTTTCGCTCCGCTGAGCAACTCGATGGTGACGACTTGCCGAGTCGCTTCGTCGGCCGCTTTCCATCCTTTGACATTCGCATCGTTGGAGGAGACGCCGAGAATGCGATCTCCCTTAGGCACGGCGACTCGCAACTGAGTCAGTTCGCCGCGCAACACGTCGTACCGCAAGAAAGCATCGGTGTGGATCAGGCCGTCGGCCACCGACACCTGCGTGTGATTCGTGACGCTGGCGAGCAAATCCATTTCTGGTTTGATGCTCGCTTTGGGATGCCACAATACTCCGATGCGGCTCGCTGCGCCGAGGTTGCCGGCGATCTTGGTCTCTTTGCCCTTCGGGGCTTCCACCGGCTGCCGCACGAGCAGCGGAGTGACCTCGACCGCTTGATCCGCTTCGGGAATCAGCAATTCGAAATTCGTGACGCCAACGGCCGGGACTTCGAGATCGAAACTTTTGCCATCCGGTGACGACCGTACCCGCACGGCAAGCTGGATCTTCACCTTGTGTTCGCCCGGCGTCGGAAACAGCAGCGAATACAGGCCGTCGCCAGTCGCTCGCAGCAGGACTTTCTCTTTCGCGTCGGCTCCGCCGTCGCTGGTCACTTCGCCGACCGCCGCGTCGCCGAACTTCAAAGGTAATTCGGACCACACCTTGCCGAGCACTCGCACCGAGTACTCCGCCTCGATCCGAGCGACATCCCGATCGATCCTGCCGCGATAGTTGGCAACTGAAATCACGGCGGCCACTGGCGGTTGTCCAACCTGCTCACCGGATTTGTTCCAGAGCTTGCGGTACTCGGCATACGACATGAACACGGTCGCCTTCTGCTTCTCGAAGACCGTGCTGAGTTGCTTGTACGGCACGTAAATGAGCTGTTCCCAAGTGACCTGCGGATCGTCCTTGGGTTTTGCAGGTTCGGCGGCTTCCTGGGCAAACGCTTGTAGCGTCGGAGGACTGCTCGAAAGTCCGGGCAGGATTGAGCTAACCGCTGACCAGCCCAGCAGCAAAAACAAAATCGTGCGGATCGAAGTGCCTCGCAGATGGAAAGTCGCGAGAAATCGTGAGTTCCGAACGCTCATGAGCGGAAGTCCTTGAGGCAATAACGAATTCAAAACCAGTCGAATTCGGAGTTTAGGCAACTCGGGTAAGTCTTGCCAATTGGCAAGTCCGGGAAGACTGGGGATTCTCGAGGTCGCAAGAACTTCAATGGCAGAAGTCCGTTCGACGCGCGACGTGACCATTAGGATTCCGAAAACTTGGCAGAATCCTCCAAAGAAGTCGACGCGGCAGGCGACTTTGGCCTTAGTTGACGGCACCAGTTTTCAAACACGGGACCTCGCATTGGCGAAGCCATCACATCACGAAAGAGGGTGGTCTGGTCCGTCAACGAGACCGTTCCTAGAATCCGCCCCCTTCCGTGACGGCCGAGTTGCCAGCGGGACCAATTTCCTTCCGAACGAACGATCTGACTGGTAGCAATCCCGCATGGCTGACCCGCGCATCAATCTGAAGAACCCCAATGTGGCGGCCGTGTTGGCGTTTCTGATTCCCGGACTTGGCCATTGGTATCAAGGTCGTCGTTTCAAGGCAGCGATCTATTCGATCTGCGTTTTGGGGACGTTCTGCTGGGGGCAGGCGATGGCGGAATGGAAGGGGGTCTACTTCCGCTGGCAGGAATTCGAAGGCCAAAATCGCTTTCGTACGAGGGACCGCACCATCGGATACCTGTCCCAAGTCTTGGTGGGATTGCCGTCACTACCGGCCATCATTCAGTGGCGGCGGTACTCCAGCGACGATGCCGATGGACGCGACTTCACGAAGTTGGATGGTCCCATCGACGCAGCGTTTGATGGGTATGCGAAATTGGATTCTGTGAATGATGCCTGGGAGGGTCCGGTCACTGGCCAAATCCAATTGTCGCCGGACGATTCCGGAGCACGAGGCTTCGGACAAGATGTTCGCGGACACTTCCGCGGCAAGTTGACCGGAGACGCGCCCCGCGATGTCGAATTCGATGTCGCCGGATTGCTTACGATTGCTCCCAAGTTGTTGGGCAATGGCAACGTTACCATCACGATTGATGGAAAAAATCGAGCAAAAGAATATTCGAGTTCGAAGCGTCTTCTTCGTTGTCGCATCGTGACGAAACGCGGCGAGTTCGATGCTCCGATGGGCGAACTTGAGGGGACGATTCCAAGAGCGTTCATGGACTGGTATCAAGTTCCGCTCGAGGACGACGCCGTTCAGGGGATGAATCGGCGACTCGGTCGGCGGTACGAGATCGCCTTGTTGTTCACCTGGGTCGCCGGACTGTTGAACTTGCTGGCGATTTGGGATGCCTACGAAGGTCCGGCCTACGGTTACGGCGACGAGGTCGATCAATCAGAGGGACAACCTTCAACTGCGCCGCCCGCCACGGCGATTCCGACTCCCGTTGCTGCCGCGGTTTCGGCGACTCCTGTGCCGAGTTCGTGACGATCGCGGCTTGCTCGTGTAATCGGCCTTCACTCTCGGCTCTCATCACTGGACTCTCAACTCACCATGCTGCTCGCCGCTCAAAACGTGTTGTGGTATCTGCTGCCGTTGGCGATCGCGATCAGTCTGGTTTACAGCGCAAGCCGGTTTGAATTGCCGGAGCGGATTATCCACCGAGCCACGCGGCTGTTTTTGCAGATCGTGCTGTTCATGGGAACGATCTTCGCGATCCTGTTCGTGCTGTCCGACGGCCTGTAGGACGGGCACTCTTGCCCGTCGCATTGGACGGCTGAATTGAGGAGGACGGGCAAGAGTGCCCATCCTATAGACTGTCATGGCCGAACCGACCGATGTGCGAGCGAGAGTCCGATCGTTACCGACCACCGCCGGCGTGTACTTAATGAAGGATGCGCTTGGCCGAGTCATTTACGTCGGCAAGGCGGTCAATCTGCGCAGCCGCGTATCGAGCTATTTCAACTCGAAGGCCGCGTTTGATCGGCGGATTTGTGATCTGGTCCCGGAGATTCGGGACGTCGATCACATCGGCTGCGACAGCGAAGTCGAAGCGTTGCTGCTCGAAGCTCGGCTCATCAAAGACATCCAGCCGCGGTTCAATTCTGAGCTGAAGGACGACAAGACCTTTCCGTATTTGCAGATCACGACGCGCGAAGATTTTCCTCGGATCGAGTTCACGCGAAAGCCTCGTTCTCGTGGCGTGAAGTTGTACGGACCCTTCGCAAGCGCGAAGCGGCTACGCGGTGCGATCAGCGTGTTGCAGCGCATCTTTCGGTTCCGCACCTGTTCGCTAGACATCGCCGAGGGGGAGGAACGCTGGCGCTGGTTTCGGCCCTGTTTGCTGGCGAGCATCGGCCAATGCACCGCACCGTGCAACTTCCGGATCAGCAAGGAGGACTATCGTCGCGACATTCGACGCCTGCACATGGTCCTGGCGGGAAAGAAGGGCAATCTGCTCGAAGAGTTGAAGGCCGAGATGCTGTCCGCGTCACAAGAATTGCGGTTCGAGCGAGCGGCCCGCATTCGCGACGAAATCACCGCGCTCGAAACGCTCAACCTGCGTGGCAACTTGAAGGATCACGAGCAGCCGGAAGTCTTCCCGATCGATCCGAAGAAGGGGATGCGCGGGCTGATGAAAACGCTCAACCTCGACAAGCTACCGCGACGCATCGAGGGGATCGACATCGCGCACCTGCAAGGAGGCGAAACGGTCGCGAGCCTCGTGTCGTTCCTCGACGGCCTGCCTTTCAAGCACGGTTACAAGCGATTCAAGATCAAGTCCGTGGACGGCGTCGATGATTTCGGCTCGATCCGCGAAGTCGTCAGCCGTCACTTCAGCCGGCTGCGCGAAGAAGGAGAATCGTTTCCCGATCTGCTACTGATCGACGGTGGAAAGGGACAACTCAGCGCGGCGCTCGATGCGTTTCGTATGCACGACATCACTCCGCCGCCGATCCTCTCGCTGGCCAAGCGAGACGAAGAAATCTTTCTGCCGGAAGCATCCGAGCCGATCCGGCTGAGCAAGCACGCTTACGCTTTGAGGCTGTTGCAGTACGTCCGTGATGAGGCCCATCGGTTCGCTCAGCACTATCATCACCTGCTGCGTCGAAAGTCCTCGTTGGGTGAGTGAGCGTTCGCATGTCCCCTGAGAAAACCACCGGCCTTGTCATTCGCTTGGCGGACTTCAGCGAGTCCAGCCGCGTGGTCACGTTGTTCACGCGGGATTTCGGGAAAATTTCGTGCATCGCGAAGGGAGCTAAGCGGCTCAAGGGGCCGTTTGAAACCGCTCTTGATCTGCTCGCGGAATCTGACCTAGTGTTCCTGCGGAAGTCTTCGGGAGGTCTGGACATTCTGACCGAATGCCAGTTGAGGACTCGGTTTCGTCCGCCGGCTCGCAATCTGAATTGCTTGTACGGCGGGTACTACGTCGCCGAGTTGTTGGCTGGCTTGACCGAGGAATACGACCCACATCCCGTTCTGTACGACGAAGCGGTGACGGCTCTGCGGCGACTGACCGAGGAATCGGATTTCCGTTGGCCAGTGCTGCGGTTTGAAGTCATGACGCTGCGAGAGATCGGCCAACTGCCGGACTTTCACGCGTGCCTCGCCTGCGGACGGACGGTGGCCGATCACACGAACTTTGTTTTCTGGGTGTCTCAAGGAGGATTGCTCTGTCCGAACTGCCGCCAACCGGAATTCGCATCGCATCCGATTCACGGAGCGACGCTGGCTCTGTTTGAACGACTCGCCGGCGAACAACCTCCTCCCGCCCCGACTTCTCCTGTGCCTGCCAAATCCCTTCAAGAACTTCGTCATCTCCTCACGGCCGCCATCTGCCAGCCACTCGACCGCCGGCCCAAGATGCTCGGCTACCTGCCCTTCTGAGCGACTGTAAGTTTGGCACTCCTGCCCGACCGGACGGTCAAGAGTGCCCATCCTACAAGTCTCGACAAGCCGACTTCCCATGCCTCACCGCCCGACTGCCGCTGTTCGATCAGCCGCGTGCCTGACGCTCGCGCTCTGCGCGCTGGTCACGGGCTGCGCAACGAGTGGTTCACCGATCTCCTTGGCCCAGTGGAGTTGGGGACGCAGCCTGAACTTGTCACGGGACAAAGAAGAGGCCCCGTCATTCGAGTCAAGCGATGACGAGGACGTGACGGCCCTCGATTCCACAGACGGAGCCGAAAAACCTCCCGAACCGAAAGAGCCACGCACGCTGTTTGGCTTCGGCGGGAGCCGAAAATCGGCAGAGGAAATCAAAAGCAACCGCACGCATCACGATAGCCGGGTCGTTCCCAAGATCGAGCGAAGTGACGTCGCGCCCGAGCGGCATTGGTACGACCGATTCGTGACCTCGCGTGCGTCACAGCCGAAGTCGATCGTGAATGACGAAACGGAACAACGTCGCCAACGAAAAATCTACGAAGAAGCCGAGCGGCTTTTCCAAGATCAGCACTATGCCGAAGCATCGAAGTTGCTGAAGCCACTCACGAAAAAGAAACAGTCCTTTCTCCAGAAGGCTCGCTTCTGGGACGTCGAACCCGAACACCGCGAGGACCACAATCGCGTCCGTGAGGACTCGATGTTTCTGCTGGCGGAATGTTATTTCAAGGAGGAACGTTTTTCGGAAGCGAAGGATTACTACGAGGTACTGCTGAAGGAGTATCCGTCGACCCGGCACCTTAACACGGCGACGAAACGATTGTTCGCGGTTGGTCGCACGTGGCTGGGATTCCCGGAATTCGCAACGTCAAACGATGTCGCTCCGGTGAACTTGGAGAATCCGCAAGCGACGCCGATTCCGAAGAAACAACGTCCGCCGCATGCGTGGGTTCTCATCCCCAACCTCACGGACAAGCATCGGCCGACGTTTGATACCCCGGGCAATGCACTCGACGCGCTCAAGTCGATCTGGATGTACGACCCGCGCGGACCGCTCGCCGACGATGCGATCATGATGACTGCCAGCCACTACGTTCGCGTCGGCAATTTTTCAGAGGCCGACCGCTACTTTTCGATGCTTCGCGAGGAATATCCCAACAGCCCGCATTTGCAGACATCGTTCGTGCTCGGCTCGCACGTCAAGCTGATGGGCTATCAAGGAGCCGGCTACGACGAGAAGCAACTCGAAGACGCGCGGCAACTCAAAGAGAGCACGCTGCGTCTGTTCCCCAATCTGCCGGAGAAAGACCGTCTCAAGGACGAGCTCGCGAAAATTGAAGAGGCCCGTGCACAACGCCTCTGGAATCTTGTGGAACTTTATGGCCGCAAGCGGAAGCCCAAGGCACAGATCATCTATGCCGAAGAGTTGCTGCAAACGTATCCGAAGAGCCGGTACGCCCCGCTGGCCCGTGAGTTGCTTGCCAAGCTGCGTGCACCCCAAGTTGAAAAGCCGTCGATTGGAACGCGGGTTCTCGACAGCCTGCCGCGATTGCGACAAACACCCGATGAAGGTGTTGATGTCGAGTCCAGCGAGAGCGCGCGCGTCAACGATGATTTGCCCAGCGTCAACGATCGCAAGCCAGGGAAGAACGATCCCGAATTGCTGGGGATGCCGCGATGAACGACCTGCTTGCTCGACGAGCATTCCTGTCCTCGTGTGCTGCGGCCACTCTGACCCCGCTGGCGGGCTGCGGCTACATGGTCGGCGGCGGTTTCGACCCGCAAGTCCGCTCGGTGGAAGTCCCAATGTTCGAAACCAGTTCGTTGCGTCGCGGCATCGAAGTCCAACTGACCGAAGCGGTCCAAAAACAAATCCAGCTGCGCACCCCATTTCGAGTCGTCAAGTGCGACGCCGACACGCGACTTTCCGGCCGAGTGGTCGATCTTCGAAAAAGTGTGCTGGGTGAGACTCGCCAGGACGACCCGCGCGAGCTGCAAGTGAACCTCGTCGTCGAAGTCGTCTGGGAAGATCTGCGTTCCGGGCGCATCCTCGCCGAGCAGCAAGTCCCCGTTGGCCCGGAGCTACTTTCGCTCCGATCGCAGGCCGAATTCGCCCCGGAAGTCGGCCAATCGCTGGCTACTGCCATGCAGCAGTCGATCAATCAGATGGCTCGGCAGATCGTCAATCTGACGGAAACACCGTGGTAGTTGCCTCCTTCCGACGCCACCAGTAAACTGCCGCCCCTTCGACGGGAACCGATTTTGGACAGTTCATTCGCTTGATGATTTTGAGGGCAACGAAACATGGCTCATAAGAAGGGACAAGGCTCCAGCCGCAACGGTCGCGATTCGAATTCGCAACGGCTGGGCATCAAGAAATTCGGTGGGCAAACCGTCATTGCCGGCAACATTCTGGTCCGTCAATGCGGTACCAAATGGCGTCCGGGCAAGAATGTCGGACTCGGCACCGATTACACGATCTTCGCGCTCAAAGCCGGTACGGTCTTCTTCGACCAGGAAGGCCGCCGCATCAACGTCCGACTGCCAGAAGCCGCTCAGGCCTGAGCGGTTCGCACGATTCGGACAGCCAGGCGGTATTCATTCCCGCCTTATCTTATTGTCTCAGGCAAAGATTGAGCTTTGAACTTGCCGAAAGCCCTCCAAATCGGTGAGCTATCAGCCTGTTCGGATGCGTTGTCGGAGAGGATTCGGAACTCGGGAGGACACTCATGTCCACGAAGCCGTCTTGGGGCCACCCGTCGCTCAGTCGTCGCACCGCCTTGCAGGCCGGGTCGATCGGATTGCTGGGACTCGGAACCAACCACTTGACCGCGCTGCGAGCCGCTGCCGCTCCAGGTCATGAGCGGATCGCCACCGCGAAGTCTGTGATCTATGTCTTCCTGTCGGGTGGCTTAGCCCAGCAAGACAGCTTCGACATGAAGCCCGATGCGCCGGACAACATTCGTGGTGAGTTTCAGCCAATTTCGACTCGCTCGCCCGGCACCCAGATTTGTGAGCACTTGCCGCAGCTTGCTCAACTCAGCCACCTGTGGTCGCTCTGCCGATCGCTGATGCATCCGTCAAACGACCATTCACTCGGCCATCACATCATGCTGACCGGTCGCTCGGACGCGCCTCCGGGCTTCAGTCCAAATCAGCCTGGGCCTCTCGATCATCCCTCGATCGCCTCGGTCGCGGGAGCCGTCACACGACCTCGCAACAACTTGCCTCCGGCAGTGGTGCTACCCGATCGGTTGGTGCATTACTCGCGGCGAGTCATCCCCGGCCAGTTTGCCGGGATCATGGGTTCGCGACGCGATCCGTGGTTCATCGAGTTGTCGCCGTTCAGCGCGCTCGGTTACGGAGCGTACCCAGAATACGAATTCGATCATCAAGAGCGGCCCAATATGCCGCGGCGCTCCAAGTTTGAAGCCCCGAATCTTTCGCTGCCCGAAGGAGTCAGCTTCGGTCGGCTTGATCGGCGTGTGGACTTGGTTCGCCTGATCGACGAGCAGCGCGCCGGCCTAGACCGAGGCGGCTCGACCGGCGCGTTCGATCGAGACCGTCAGGCCGTGCTGTCACTACTGACCGACGCCAAGGTGCGGCAAGCCTTCGACGTCACGAAAGCTCCCGATGCCGAACAGGACCGCTATGGCCGCAACTCCTTCGGCTGGTCGTTGCTGATGGCGAAACGATTGGTCGAGGTTGGCGTCAATCTCATTCAAGTCAACCTTGGCAACAATGAAACGTGGGACACGCACGGCGAGGCGTTCCCGCATCTCAAAGATCTCCTTTTCCCACCGGCCGACAAGGCGCTGTCCGCGCTGCTCGATGATCTGTCGCAGAGCGGTCTGCTCGACAGCACGCTGATCGTGATGGCGGGCGAGTTCGGCCGCACTCCGAAAATCACGCACCTTCCGCAGCACTACAAACTCCCTGGCCGCGACCACTGGGGAGCCGTGCAAACCGTCTTTTTCGCCGGGGGCGGAATCCAAGGGGGCCGAGTCATCGGCACCTCCGACAAAGTCGGCGGCTATCCCGTGAACGACGCGCAGAAGCCAGAGAACATGGCCGCGACGATTTACTCCGCACTGGGCATTCCCGACACCGCAGCGTGGCACGACGACCTCGACCGCCCGCACCACATCTATCACGCCGAGCCGATTCGCGGGTTGACGTAAGCCATTCGCTCGCGTTTTTCGGAGAGCGACTCAGTCCTTCAATCGTTTGACGAAGTCTTGATACGCTACCTGCGCTTCAAACGGTTGATCGGCGGGAGTGCCATGCACGAGCACTCCGAATCCCAAGCGGAAGGACTCGCCGGGTTTGATCTCGACGCGGCTGTGTTCTCCGCGAGTGAATGCTTTTCGGCCGAACGGGTTTGCCGCGACGAAGCCGTAATCTCGCGCGTGAAACCAACACGGTCGGAAGTTGTTGGGATCGGGCATCAGCAAGAGGCCAACTCGTTGGCCATTCAGTTCGCTGCGGTAGTCGCACCAGTCGGCGGTCTGGCCCCAGGCGTTCTTCTCGTTGCGCTGATCGCGGCTGTTGAGGATTTCACCTTTCCCATCTTTGACTCGAAGCGGCGCGGCGACACGGACGCCCAAGCCCATTTCTTCCTGGTCCCCGAATGCGAAGGGCTGCTCGCCCGTGAAAGTCGATTCGTAAGTCAGTATCCAGCCGGTGGGATGACGCAGCAGTCGATGCTGGCAGACTTCCGTGCATAGAGTGTCGTCACCGGAGCGATACCGATTGCGGACTGTGAAGGAGGCTCGCGAGCCATCGGCGCGAGGTTGTTCGACGAAGCCATCGTGTTCGACGCGGGCCTTATTCCGCCAGAAGTCGGCTCCGCTGAGATCACCAAACGCCAGCCAAATACCAGGGTGCATCGTCGCGTGGTCGGTCGCATCGACTCCTTCGCGAGGCGGATGGTTTCGCGTCACCGGTGTTCCATCGAGCGTCCGCACATCTCGAAAGTACGGCCGGCCAACAACGCGATCGTCGAAGACATACGTCGCGAGCGGCTGTTCGCCCCAACTCATCTGAAGTTTACCCGGTGAAGATTCGATGCGAAACGCGGGGTCGGCGGCAAACACCGGACGGATGCCGAGAAAGCTCAACCCACTGAGAACGATCACGCAACAGCAAAGTCGGACCATGAGCGGAATTCCCGAAGCAGGTTGCAAAGAAGGACTGCGAGCGTTTTATTCTCTGACCAGCCGGGCCGCGAGTGAGTCCGCCGCAACATGTCACAGGACGAACTGATGTCGCGCGTGTACGCCGTCGCCACGATGGACACCAAAGGAACCGAGATCGCGTTCGTCGCCGAACGGATTCGCGCGTGTGGCGTCGAGGTTGTCACGGTCGATGTCGGAACGCGGGGCGCGGCAGTTGTCGTTCCGGATATTTCTCGCGAGCAAGTTGCAGCCTGTTGTTCGACGTCGAATCCGCTCAGGAAAACCGACCGCGGCGAAGCGGTCACGGCGATGTCGGCGGCGCTGGTGGAATTCCTCAAGGCTGAGCAGGCCGCCGGACGGCTCGCGGGAGTCATCGGCATCGGTGGTGGCGGCGGGACCGCGCTCATCACTCCGGCGATGCGTGCGTTGCCAGTCGGAGTGCCGAAGGTGATGGTCAGCACGATGGCCAGCGGCAACGTCGGACCGTATGTCGATTGCTCCGACCTGACGATGATGTATTCGGTGGTCGATGTGGCGGGGATCAATTCGGTCTCGCGCCGTGTGTTCGCGAACGCCGCGCACGCGATTGCCGGCATGGTCACATGCTCGTTGCCGATTCTGACCGAGAAGCCGACCCTAGGCATGACGATGTTCGGCGTCACAACGCCGTGCGTCGATGCTGTGCGAAAAGCGCTGGAAGCTCGCGGCTACGATTGCCTCGTGTTCCACGCGACCGGATCGGGCGACCGAGCGATGGAAAACCTCGTGCGTAGCGGGTTGATCCAGGGAGTGATCGACGTCACGACCACGGCCGTTGCGGACGAAGTTCTCGGCGGAGTGCTCGCGTGCGGGCCGAATCGGTTCGATGCGATTCTCGATGCGGGTGTCCCGTATGTTCTGAGCGTCGGGGCGCTCGATATGGTCAACTTCGGTGCGAAGGAAACTGTCCCGTCAGAGTTCTCCGGGAGGAAACTGCACGTCCACAACGCGCAAGTCACGCTGATGCGGACAACGCCGGACGAGAATCGCCAGTTCGGTCGCTGGATCGCGGACAAGTTGAATCGGTCGACCTCGCCGCTGACGCTGCTGATTCCCGAACTCGGCGTCTCGACGATTGACGCTGTTGGCCAACCGTTTCACGATCCCGACGCCGACGCAGCCCTGTTTGATGAACTTGATCGAGTGGTGCAACAGTCGCCGCAACGAAAGCTCAAACGCCTGCCGTTGCACATCAACGACCCGGCGTTCGCGGCCGCTCTTGTTGAGGAGTTTCTTAGTCTCACCAGCTCGATGATCTGAACTTTGAAAGTCGCCCACATGCCTGAGTCACGCAGTTCGATTCTGTCTCGTTTTCGTCAGCAAGTCGCTGCCGGCCACCCGATCGTTGGCGGCGGGGCTGGCACAGGCATCAGCGCGAAGTGTGAGGAGGCGGGCGGGATCGACTTGATCGTGATTTACAACTCTGGCCGGTTTCGCATGGCGGGGCGCGGGTCGTTGTCCGGAATGATGCCGTACGGCAATGCGAATCAGATCGTCAAGGAGATGGCATTTGAGGTGCTGACGGCGGTGACTCACACGCCGGTCCTGGCGGGAGTCTGCGGCACCGATCCATTCATGATCCGCGATTGCTTTTTGCGAGAACTGCAAGCGTTGGGATTTGCCGGCATCCAAAACTTTCCGACCGTCGGACTGATTGACGGGGCGTTTCGCCAGGGACTCGAAGAGACCGGTATGGGTTACCATTTGGAGGTCGATCTGATCCAAGCGGCTCACGATCTGGACCTGTTGACGACGCCGTACGTGTTCACTTCGGCGGAGTCGGCCGCGATGGCGAAAGCCGGTGCGGATATCGTGGTGGCTCACATGGGACTGACCACGAACGGTACGATCGGAGCACGCACCGCGAAGTCACTGGACGACAGCGTGCATGAGGTGTCAGCCATCGCCGAGGCGGCCAAATCTGTGAACCCCGAAGTCTTTGTGCTGTGCCACGGCGGGCCGATCGCGATGCCGGCGGATGCTCAACACATCCTGGACCGCGTCCCGGCGTGCGACGGTTTCTACGGAGCCAGTTCGATGGAACGGCTGCCTGCCGAGGTCGCGATCACTCAGCAGACACGCGAGTTCAAGGCAGTGCGACGCGGCCGATGAACCTGATCGCCGTCGATGTTCTCTCGGATGTTGTCCGGAAAACTCGCTTCATGGCATGCATGTTCCGTTCGGACCCTATCGCGCATGACGGTCGCAGCGGGGGCATGGACCACGAAGAAAGAATTCTGTTGTCAGGATGGCTCAGATTTTGAATGCCCACAAATCGTGGTCTACTTTCTGCTCGACGTTTCTCCGGCCTGCGCTCCCAATCTCTTACGAACCGATTTATGGCTGCCAACAACACTGTCAAAAACCTGTTCATCGTTGACAACTCGGCCGTTGAGCGGAAGTTGCTCACCGGTCTGTTGCAAAAGCAGTGGCCCAATTACGACATTTGGGAAGCGTCTGATGGTGAAGAAGGTCTATCTGCTGTCGAGCAGTGGATGCCCGATTTGGTGTTGATGGACCTGTGCATGCCCCAGTTGGGCGGCTTGGAATTGTTGGCTAATCTGCGGGATAAGCAGAGCTTGGTCCCCCGTAGTGGTGATGTCCGGAGTGGGCAATGCGGAAACCGCGATTGAGGCATTGCAGGCCGGAGCCACCAAGTATATCCACAAGTCGAAGTTGCCCAAAGTTTTTGTGTCCACGCTGGAGACAGTCTTGGAACTGGCGGCGACGCATTCCAACCGACGGCAAATGATCGGCTGTCTGGAAAGTATGGACTTGCGATTTGAACTCGACAACGACGACTCGCTGGTGTCCCCGCTGGCGCGATACCTGGAAGATCACATCGGATCCTTGCGGTTGTGCGGCGAATCGGAACTGGTTTGAATTGGCGTGGGGTTGCACGAGTCGCTGATCAATGCGATGCATCACGACAACTTGGAACTCGATTCGGAACTTCGTCAGGAAGACGAAAGCCTCTACCACGAAATGAAAGAGGCTCAGAAATTGATCTGAGCCTTTCTGCGATCGCAAGGTGCATGCCTTCGCGTCGCTGAACGTCGAGCGATTACGGTTTGTGATCCGCGACGAAGGCCCCGGCTACAATCACAAGAAAGTACTCGACCGCCGGCCGCAGACTGCTTGCCAATCTGACCGAGAAGACGCTGGAATCCCCTGCCGAGGGATTTGAAGTCTCCGCGGAAGTGATCCTGTTCGACGATGAGCCGGCCGAGGATTTGCAATCTATTTGAAGCTTGTCACGAGCCGCCAACACCAGCACGAAGCGCTAGCGAGTGATCGTTCGAAACAATCCGCTCGCTTGCGCGTCGTGCTGGTGAATCGATCAGAAGTCGGCGCTCTTGGGCACGCGCGGGAACGGAATGCAGTCGCGGATGTTGCCTAAGCCGGTGACGAGCTGAATCAGCCGCTCGAAACCCAGGCCGAAGCCCGAATGAGGCACCGTGCCATAGCGCCGCAGATCGACGTACCACCAGTACGTCTCCGGATCGAGGTGGCACTCCTTCATCCGTTCGAGCAGCACGTCCAACCGCTCTTCGCGCTGACTGCCGCCGATAATCTCGCCGACACGCGGCACCAGCACATCCATCGCCCGCACGGTTTTTCCGTCGTCGTTGCAGCGCATGTAAAACGGCTTCAGCGTCCGCGGGTAATCGAACAGGATCACCGGTTGCTTGAAGTGCTGCTCGGTCAGGAACCGCTCGTGTTCTGATTGCAGGTCGCTGCCCCATTCAATTTGGTATTCGAACTTCTGGCCGCAGCTTCGCAGCAACTCGACCGCCTCGGTGTACGGCAGGCGGATGAACTCGTGATCGAGGATGTTCTGCAGCGTCGAAAGCAGTTCGTGCTTCTCGTCGATCCGTTCGTTGAAGAACGCCATGTCGGCTTCGCAGTTCTTGAGCACGTCGCCGATGACCGATTTGATGAACGATTCCGCGAGCTGCATGTTGTCGGTGAGTTCGTAAAACGGCATCTCCGGTTCGACCATCCAGAACTCGGCGAGGTGCCGCGTGGTATTCGAGTTCTCGGCCCGGAACGTCGGGCCGAACGTGTAACAGTCGCCGACGGAGGTCGCGAAGATCTCCGCTTCGAGCTGCCCGCTGACCGTCAGCGATGCCGGCTTGCTGAAGAAGTCGAGTTCAAAGTTTACCGGCTTGCCCGATGCGGCCAGCTTGTGCAGGTCGAGCGTCGTGACCTGAAACATCTGCCCGGCTCCTTCGCAGTCGCTGGTCGTAATGACCGGCGATTGAATGTAGACGAACCCGCGCGACTGAAAAAACTGATGAATCGCCGCCGAGGCCGCGTTGCGAACTCGCGTGACTGCCCCAAACGTGTTCGTGCGCGGTCGCAGGTGCGCGATCTCGCGCAGGAACTCCATCGAGTGTCCCTTCTTCTGCAGCGGGTACTTGAGCGGATCCGCCTCGCCGAGCACTCGCAGCGACTTGGCGTGGACTTCGATTCGCTGTCCCTTCGCTGGCGAGTCCTTGATCTCCCCCTCGACAGCGATGCTCGCGCCGGTCGTCACATGCTTGATAGACTCCGCATAGCCAGGCACATTGGCGTCGATGACGATTTGCAAGTTGGCCAGGCAACTCCCGTCGTTGAGTTCGACGAACGAAAACGCCTGCTTGGAATCGCGTCGGGTCCGCACCCAGCCGCGAAGATCGACTGCTTGGCCGGCCTGACCGGACTTCAGAGTTTGGGCGACTTTCATCCGCAGCATGGCTCAACTCCTTTTGGCATTTGTGCGACAACGGCCGATATTCGTCCTCGTCGGCAATCTCTGGCGAACATGGTGTAGTGAACTTTGCCGGTCCGTGGGAGTGAACCGCATATCGCCACCGTGGCGGCAACACACAACGGCGATAGACTGCTCTGCCGTCGCGAACACGTCGGAGAGATGTGTTCTGTCGTGGGAGCGGTTCATGCTGGCGAAGTTGTTTTCGTATTCGTTGCTGGGAATCGAGGCGAAGCCGGTTGAGGTCGAGGTTGATATTTCTCCCGCGTCCATGCCGCGCACCGTGCTGGTGGGCATGGCTGAGATGGCGGTCAAAGAAAGCACTCATCGCGTTGAACGAGCGCTCGTCAACTGCGGATATTCGCGGCCGATTGACCGTGTCGTCATCAATCTTTCGCCGGCTGAACTGCCAAAGGAGGGTGCCTCTTTCGATCTGCCGATCGCGCTGGGCATCATCGTGGCGTGCGGACAGCTCACACGTGATCGGCTGCACGAATTCGCGGCGGTGGGCGAACTGGCGCTCGACGGCACGTTGCGGCCGGTGCGCGGAGCGTTATCGATGGCGATTGCCGCCCGCGAACAAGGCAAGAAGGGGCTGCTGGTCCCCCTCGAGAACGTGCCGGAAGCGTCGGTTGTTGACGGCATCCAGATCATCCCGATCGGCGCGCTGACCGAAGCGGTCGGGTTTTTGTCCGGTGAGTTGGAAATCGAACCGGCTCAGTTCAGTTGGGACCGCGCGGTCGCCACGTTTGGAACTTACGACGTCGATTACTCGGACGTGAAAGGGCAAGAGTCCGCGAAACGAGCGGTCACCGTCGCGGCCGCCGGAACGCACCACCTGCTGATG